>CAZRRG010000013.1:0-34992 GCA_964602455.1 uncultured Eubacteriales bacterium
CCGAGGTAGAGGCCACCGAACGCCGCGGCAGCGAGCTCAAATCCCATGCCGAGGAAAGACGCAAAGCTCATGATGGGCCTGCCGCCTTCCTTACCTGGTCCGGCCACGGGATCACCTCTCGAGTTAAGTATAGCCCAAAGGCCGCCGCCAGCCTTGACAAAAGAGGTGAATGGGCGTGTATTAGAGAAGGATAACAAAGAGGGCGAGAAGCCCTACCACAATGTCAATGGAGGTCAACCCTATGAAGCTCTCCTCTCGAGCCCGGCACGTCGTTGGGTCGCCGACGCTTACGCTTGACGCGAAGACCAAGGAACTCGTGGCACAGGGCGTGGACGTCATCAGTTTCGGGGTCGGTGAGCCGGACTTCGACACGCCTGACCACATAAAAGCAGCTGCGATTGACGCCATCAAGAGAGGTTTTACCAAGTACACGCCTTCGTCCGGCATTATGGAGCTCAGGCAGGCCATCTGCGCCAAACTGAAGGCCGACAACGGCCTCGAGTACCAGCCGGCTGAAGTGTTGGTTTCGGTAGGCGCCAAGCACGCAATCTACAACGCAGTCATGGCGCTCTGTGACGATGGCGACGAAGTCCTGCTCCCGGCGCCGTATTGGGTTAGCTATCCCGAGATGATCAAGCTGGCCGGCGGCAAGCCCGTCATAGTGGAGGCCACTATCGATACCGGGTTCAAGGTGACCCCGGAGCAGATCGAGAAGGCCATTACTCCCAAGACCTCCGCTATTATCCTTAACAGCCCGTCCAACCCGACCGGCGCTGTCTACACTGAAGACGAGATCCGCCGTGTCGCTGAAATCTGCACAAAGCACGGCGTGGCCATCATCTCCGACGAGATCTACGAGAAGCTCATATATGAAGGAAAGCACGTGTCCGTGGCTGCCCTGTCCCCGGAGATCAAGGCCAACACCATCACTGTCAACGGCGTGTCCAAGTCCTACGCCATGACCGGCTGGAGAATCGGGTACGCGGCCGGGCCCAAGGAAGTCATCTCCGCGATGGGCAAGATCCAGGGGCACGCGACCTCTAACCCGACGTCCATCGCCCAGGTCGCAGCCGTGGCAGGCCTCAAGGGTCCCCAGGAAGAGCTGGAGAAGATGCGGGTCGAGTTCAAGAAGCGGCGCGATTACATGGTTGCGCGCCTCAATGAGATGCCCGGCATCAAGTGCCTCGTTCCGCCGGGAGCCTTCTACACCTACCCCGACGTCTCCGGCCTACTCGGCAAGAAGATCGCCGGCAAGCTGGTGAAGGACGTCGACGTGTTGGCCGACATCCTGCTGGAAGACGCCAGGATTGCGGCTGTTCCTGGCAGCGGATTCGGTACCAGCACCAATATCCGCTTCTCGTACGCCACCTCCATGGAGCTCATTGAGGAAGGTATGAACAGGTTGGCAAAGGTCCTCACTACACTGGAGTAGTAGTCCGCTTGGGTAGTCTGGGCAACTTCAAGAATAGAAGAGTCGCTGTGGTGGGCCTGGGGAAGTCGAACCAGGCCCTCACGCGATACCTGCACAAGGAAGGCGCCATCGTCACCTGCTTCGACCGCAAGGAGGCCGGCTCGCTCGGCGCCGCGTACGAGGAGCTCAGTTCTCTAGGCGTCGGCTGGAGGCTAGGAGATGATTACCTCCAGGGACTTCAGGGTTTTGACGCGGTGTTCCTCACCCCGGGCATGAAGAAGAGCCTGCCCGAGATCGCCTTGGCCCGCGAGCGTGGAGCGGTGGTCACGACCGAGATCGCCCTGTTCCTTGACCGGTGCAAGGCTCGTGTCTGCGGGATCACCGGCACCATCGGCAAGACCACTACTACGACCCTTCTAGGGATGATGCTCCGCGAGAGTCTTCCGGATAGGAAGGTGTATGTGGGCGGCAACATCGGCGAGGTCCTGATCGAGAATGTCGACTCCATCACCGAAGATGACCTGGTTGTACTTGAGCTTTCAAGTTTCCAGCTGCAGCTGACCCACAAGAGTCCGAAGGTCGCCCTGGTGCTCAACGTGAGGCCGAACCACCTGGACATCCACGATTCCTACGAAGAGTACGTTCTGGCCAAGAAGAACATCTACCTCACACAGGGAGAGCGGGACTGCTGCATCCTCAACCTGGATGATCCGGTAACCCGGGAGATGGTATCTGAGTGTCCCGGCCGGACTGGGTTCTTCTCTTTGAACCCCGAGGCGGCAAGAGGCGAGTTGGCCGCAGGGCATCCGGTTACCTGGCTTGACGGAGAGAAGCTCATGGCCGGAATCTTGCCGGCCGCGGATCCCCACAGGGGCAGCGAGGTGATGCTCCTGGCCGAGACCAGCGACATCCTGGTGCCGGGGCGGCACAACATCGCCAACGTCCTGGCGGCATCTTTGGGGGCTCTCGCCATGGGAGCAACGCCGGAAGGTATAGGCCGTGCCATCCGCTCCTTCAGAGGGGTGGAGCACCGGATCGAGTTTGTCAGGGAACTGCGCGGGGTCCGGTACTACAACGACTCCAAAGCTACCTCGCCCGATAGCACTGAAGCTTTGCTTCAATCCGTAACGGGGCCGATCACACTCATTCTCGGCGGTTACGACAAGGGCATCCCCTTCGACGGTCTGGCAAGAACGATCGTGACAAAGGACTGCAAGGTCGTAACGTTGGGGAAGACTGCCCCTGCGATTGAAGAGGCTTTGGTCAAAGCGGGTGTTGAACAGGGTGTGCCTGCTTCCTCGGGACGCCCTTCCTTCATAGGCCGCGCCGCGACGCTCGAAGAGGCGGTTAGAATGGCCGCGGCAGAATCGCGGCCGGGAAGCTCGGTCGTCCTATCGCCTGCTTGCGCCAGCTACGACATGTTCAAGGACTTCGAGGAGCGGGGCAGGGCCTTCAAGGCCTTTGTGGCGGGACTCCAATGACGGCGAACCTCCCCGATCCCCGGCTCATAGAAAAGGTCCACTCAGTACTGGAATCGATGTATCCAGGCACGTATTCGGGACTCCTGGAACCAAACAGGGGTAACTGCCTGGACGTACTTGTGGCGACCATCCTGTCCCAAGCCACAAATGACAACCTGAGCGGGCGGGCCTTCGAAGCCCTCAAAGCTGCTTATCCACGATGGGAAGACGTGCTATCCGCTGATCCGGCCGAGGTGGAGAAGCACCTTGCCGTGGGTGGCCTCCAGAGGGAAAAGACCAAGAAGATACGGGACGCTCTTTCAAAGATAAGAGAGGACTTCGGCGAAATCACGCTGGACTCTCTTTCGGACATGACTGCTCAAGACGCCTTCAGCTACCTGACATCGCTCCCCGGGGTCGGCCCCAAGACCGCTGCGTGCGTGATTGGGTTCGGGCTTTGCAAGCCTGCTTTTCCTGTGGACACTCATGTCCTGCGCAGGTCCTAGAGGCTGGGGCTGGTCCCGCCCAAAGCGACCGCGGAAAAGGCGCAGGCGATCCTATCTCTGGTTGTGCCTCTCCACCTGCAGATGCCTCTGCACGTGCTCATGATCCGCCACGGAAGGGAAACGTGCCACTCGCGGAATCCCCGGTGCGGGTCTTGTCCTCTCCGTGAGGGTTGCGCAGGAGTTGCGAGTCCGGCACAAGAATCCACACATAATTAGAAAAGCGCCAGGGTCGCGCGGAGTCGTGCGGACACTAGCGGCACATCCACTTAGGCTTCCTGAGCGACTTGTGTTGACTTCTGTGCGCGATGCTGATCCCTTAGCGCTTTGGCTTTGCGTATATCGTACTCTGGCTCGTTCTTGAGCTCGGTGCCGCAATGTGGACATGACCAGGATTCGTAGTGGGTGGCGGCGCTGTAGGAGATCTCTTTGCAGGAGGGACAGAATTTCCAGGGCACTAAAGTCACCTTCCCGGCAATGTCTTCCAAGTCGATTCTACCGCAAAGTTTGAGCAATTAACAGACCGGAGGCAGCTTCTGGCATATGGCTTTCACTCACCTGCACGTCCATACAGAGTACAGCCTGCTTGACGGCGCGTGCCGCTTAGGTGACGCCGCGCGAGTGGCCGCGGAACTAGGTATGAAGTCGCTGGCAAAGACCGATCACGGCGTTATGTACGGTGTAGTGCCTTTCTACGAAGCCTGCAAGGCCAATGGAGTGAAGCCCATCATCGGCTGTGAGGTATACGTGGCTCGCTCCTCGAGGCTCATCAAGACCGAGGGGACCGCCGACAAGCCGTATCACCTGGTCCTCCTGGCAGAAAACGAGGAGGGCTACAAGAGCCTTCTGCGCATAGTGTCCACGGGTTTTCTGGACGGCTTCTACTACAGGCCGAGAGTGGACCTGGATACCCTGGCCAAGTACGCCAAGGGAGTCATCGCCTTAACGGCGTGCTTGGAGGGCGAGGTGCCACAGAGGCTCCAGGCCGGGGACGAGCGGGGCGCCGCTATGGCGTTGGGACGGTACACAGACATATTCGGCAAGGGGAATGTCTTCGTCGAGCTCCAGCGCAATGGGGTGGAGGGCCAGGAAGAGGTGAACGCTCGCCTGGTCCGGCTGGCCCGGAGCCACGGACTGCCTATAGTCGCCACCAACGACTGCCACTACCTCCATCGCGAAGACGCCACCTACCATGAGGTTCTTCTGTGCATCCAGACCAACACCACCATGAAGGATCCAAACCGCCTTAGCTTCACGGGCGACCAGTTCTACCTCCGGAGCCCCGAAGAGATGGCTCACATCTTCCGAGACCTGCCCGAAGCTGTGGAGAACACCGGGCTAGTGGCTGAGAGGTGCAACGTCCATCTCGACCAGGGAGCGATCCACCTTCCGGAGTTTCCGCTGCCTCCCGGCAAAGACGCTGCCCAGGTGCTAAGAGAGATGGCGGAAGCAGGGCTGCGAGATAGGACCGGGGGAAGGCCGGACCCGGTGAGGGAGGAGAGGCTTGCCCGCGAGCTCGAGATGATAGAGCAGATGGGTTACTCCTCGTACTTCCTGGTAGTGCACGACTTCGTCTCATACGCCAAGAGGCAGGGGATCTGGGTTGGTCCAGGGAGAGGCTCGGCGGCGGGCAGCCTCGTGGCCTACAGCCTCGGCATCACCAACACGGATCCCATCGAGTACAACCTGGTCTTTGAGAGATTCTTGAACCCTGAACGGGTGACAATGCCCGACATCGACATCGACTTCCAGGACGACCGGCGGGATGAGGTTATCGACTACGTCAGGCGCCGCTACGGCGAAGACAGAGTCGCGCAGATCGTAACCTTCGGGACCATGGCCGCGCGGGCGGCGGTGAGGGATGTTGGCAGAGCCCTCGCGTTGCCCTACGGCGAGGTTGACCGCATCGCCAAACTCATCCCCTACCAGTTGGGGATGACCATAGACAAGGCTCTGGAAATTGCGCCTGAACTGCGGGATGCGGCCTCGACCAAGCCTGAGATAGGGAAGGTTATCGATATCGCGAGAAAGGTTGAGGGGATGCCGAGGCACTCGTCAATCCACGCCGCCGGCATAGTGATCGGCAAGGGGCCACTCTGGGATTACGTCCCCCTTGCCCGGACCCAGGAAGGCGACGTCGTGACCCAGTACGCTATGGAAGACCTAGAAGCTTTGGGCCTCCTCAAGATAGACTTCCTGGCTCTTCGCACTCTGACCGTCATGCAGAAGACAGTGAAGCTGGTGGAAGAGGACACCGGCAAGCCGCTTGATCTAGACAAGGTCAGTCTCGACGACCCGAAAACCTACAAGATGCTGTCGGCGGGCGACGCCATGGGCGTCTTCCAGCTGGAGTCCTCCTGGGTCAGGGATTTCATGCGCGAGCTCAAGCCGAAGTCGCTCTCGGACATAGTGGCGACCGTCGCCCTGTGCCGGCCCGGGCCGATGCAGCAGATACCCGAGTTCCTCAGGGCGAGGGCAGGTAAGCCCAAGTACCTTCACCCTCTCCTGGAGCCAATACTGAAGGACACATACGGAGTCCTCGTCTACCAGGAGCAGATCCTGCAGATAGCCGCGGCGATCGCGGGCTTCACTCTGGGCCAGGCGGATATCCTGCGCCGGGCCGTCGGCAAGAAGAAGAAGGATCTCCTGGTTGAGAGCGAAGATGCCTTCCTCCGTGGCGCCGCCGCGAAGGGTGTGCCGGCGGATGTCGCCAAAGAGGTCTTTGACCTCATTCTGAAGTTCGCGAACTACGGTTTTTCCAAGAACCACGCCGCGCCTTACGCTCTTATCGCTTACCAGACGGCCTATCTTAAGGCCCATTATCCCGTGGAGTTCATGGCCGCCCTCCTGTCATCGGTGGCCGGCGTCCAGGGCAAAGTCGGGATCTACCTCGAAGAGGCCAAGAAGGCGGGGGCGGAGGTCCTGGGTCCCAGCGTGAACCACAGCATGGTCGAGTTTTCTGTGGAGAAGGATAGGAGGGCCATACGCTACGGCCTGGGCGGAATCAAGAACGTGGGCTACTCGCTGGCGCAAGCCATTGTGGCTGAAAGGAAAGCCGGAGGGCCCTACCGTTCGCTTGACGACCTGTCGTCCCGCCTCGATTCGAGGCACCTGACGCGGAAGGCGCTGGAGAGTCTCATCCAGTGCGGGGCCTGCGACGTCCTTGGGACCCGGTACGAGAACCTGGATAGGATCGACACTGTGGTGGTATCCCGCAGGCAGGTGCAGAACCAAGCCTCCCTTTTCGGCGACGTGGATGTGGAACCGCAACCCGCGGCGCGGCCCGCCCAGGAAGAGCGGATCCCCCTTGATACCAGGCTGTCCTGGGAACGGGATCTCCTTGGGATGTACTTCAGCGGTCACCCGCTGGAGAAGTACAAGGACATCCTATCTTCGGTGGCAACGCCCATCTCGGACCTTGATCTCTCTATGGACGGCAAAGAAGTTACCGTGGGGGGCCGGATCTCGGCGTTCAAGAAGGTCGTGACGCGGGCCGGAGACGAGATGGTCTTCGCCACCGTCGAAGACGACTTCGGGTCCATCGAGGTGATCATCTTCCCGAAACTATGGGCCAGGGTGAAGAGCGGTTTTTCAAGGGAAATGGTAGTCGTAGTGCGAGGGAACCTGGAGGAGCAAGAGGAAACACGTCGAATACTGGCAAGGGAACTCCTGGGAGCGGAAATGCTGCGAGAATCACGAAAGATGCCGGAGAGACAATACAGATGAGGGTGGGAAGGAGGGAAGCCCACAGTCCCGCTTTACCGGGGCGTAAGGGCCTAGCCGTGTGGACAGTAGTCTACGTAGCAGGCGGTTGGATGGAAGCGGAACGTTTGAAGGATCGTTTGGCCAAGGACGGTCTCTTGGTGATGCTCAGGGCCTGTGGTTCCGTCGACGACAGGCTCGCCAAGCACGTCGAACTTCTCGTTCCCGAAATCGAGGTCTCGGAAGCCCACTCGATCCTGATGGAATTGGTAGGTACTGTGAGGGCTTAACTTGAGGATAGGGGTTCTTACCAGCGGCGGCGATGCGCCGGGTATGAATGCCGCCATAAGGGCGGTAGTCCGGCGCGGCGTGTCCGCCGGCATGGATGTTATCGGTGTTAGGCGCGGGTATGACGGTCTCCTTGACGGAGACATGGTACCTCTAAAGGTCGAGTCTGTCGGCGACATCATCCACAGGGGCGGCACGATCCTACACACCGCCCGGTCAGATAGGTTCATGCAGCCTGAGGGAGTCGACCTCGGCGCCGCGAGAATTCGCGGAGCGGCCATCGACGGCCTCATCGTCATCGGCGGCGACGGCAGCTTCCGGGGAATGGTCGAACTGGTGAAGAGGGGCGTTCGCGCCATCGGAGTCCCCGGAACCATTGACAATGACCTGGCCTTCACCGACTACACAATAGGCTTCGATACCGCGGTCAACACCGGGGTTGAGGCCGTTAACAGGCTCAGAGACACCGCTACCTCCCACGAACGGATCTTCGTCGTCGAGACCATGGGGCGCCATGAGGGCCATCTTGCGCTGGCTGTTGGTGTTGCCGGCGGCGCCGAGACAGTCCTCATTCCCGAGCTGCCGGTCAACATCGATGAGATCTGCGGCAAACTTCGCAAGGGCCTGGACCGGGGCAAAGTCCACAGCATCATCGTCGTTGCCGAGGGAGCGGGAAGCGGTTTCGACGTTGCCAGGCGGATAGAGTCTTGCCTGGGTCTTGAACTCCGGGTGACTATCCTCGGACATGTCCAGCGCGGCGGCACTCCTACGGCGTTTGACCGGCTTCTGGCATCACGGCTTGGAGCCAAAGCCGTGGATCTCCTAGCAGCGGGCGAAACCAACCTCATGGTGGGGATTAGCGGCAACAAGGTCGTATCCACCCCGATGGAGCGGGTGCTCGCGACGAAGAGGCCCATAGATATGGATGTTTATAATCTTGCGCAGGACCTCGCCAGGTAGGAATACAGGAACTTACGTCGAATTGGAGAAAGGAGGCGCGTAGTTAGGTCTAACGGTGGAGGTAAGGGCATGGCGCAACGTCGCAGAACGAAGATAGTCTGCACCGTCGGCCCCTCGTGTGAGAGCGAAGATGTGCTCTATCAGATGATCCTGGCCGGTATGGACGTGGCCAGGTTTAACTTTTCTCACGGGACACACGAAGAGCAGGGCAAGCGGATCGAGGCTGTCCGGCGCGCCGCCGCGAGGGCGGGTAAGCGGGTTGGCCTAATGCTTGACACTCGGGGCCCCGAGATCCGGATTGGCACCTTTGCGGAAGGCAGGGCGTACCTGGAGAGGGACAGCACCTTTGTCCTCACGACGAAGGAGCAGGTCGGCGACTCCGGCATCGCCAACGTGAGCTATCCCGGCTTCCCCGGCATCGTAGCTCCCGGACAGACCATCCTGGTTGACGACGGCAACATCATCCTGACCGTGTTGGACGTCGCCGGCGATACGGTGACCACCAGGGTGCTGAACCCCGGGGTCGTCTCCAACCGCAAGAAAGTCTCAGTACCCGGCAGTGACCTTCCTATGCCTATCCTCGATTCCCAGGACATATCCGACCTCCAGTTCGGCGCCAGCGTAGGGATAGACTTTGTGGCAGCTTCCTTCATCCGGTCAAGCGAGGATGTGGAGGAGGTCCGCCGCGTTCTGTCTCTGGCCGGGTCTCGCGCTCGCGTCATCGCCAAGATCGAGTGTGTACGCGGTGTCGACAACCTGGACGAGATAATCCAGGCGGCCGACGGGCTCATGGTCGCGCGAGGGGACCTTGGAGTCGAGTTCCCGCCCGAGGAGATCCCCATCCTTCAGAAGAGGATGATCGCCGGCTGCATGAGGGCCGGCAAGCCGGTGATCACCGCGACGCAGATGCTTGAGTCCATGGCCCTGCACCAGCGCCCCACCAGGGCAGAGGCATCCGACGTCGCCAACGCGATCTTCGATGGCACCGACGCGGTGATGCTGTCGGCCGAGACCGCGTCCGGCCAATATCCAGTCGCGGCAGTCGAGTTCATGTCGCGCATCGCCCGAAGGACCGAAGAGGCGCTGGACCGGAGGGCATTCCTACCTCACTTTCAGTTGGGCGGCAGGGTGTCCAGCGTGACCGAGGCCGTGAGCCGGTCCGTGATGGACGCAGCCGAGGATCTTTCTGCATCCGCTGTAGTGACTCCCACTGAAAGCGGATACACGGCCAGAATGGTTGCACGATTCCGTCCTGAAATGCCGATATACGCAGTGACGCCTCACGACGAGACCGCAGGGTGGCTCACCCTGGTTTGGGGAGTGGAGAGTCTGGTGGTCCCGGCTCTTGGTCAGGGGGATGCTGACTTCTCGGGCAGCGTCCTTCGCGCGTTGCGTGAGAGGCAGCTGGTGGATCCGGGCGACGTGTGCGTCATCACAAGGGGGGTTCCGGCGGGAGTAAAGGGGACGACTAATGTCATGGAAGTAAGGTCGGTTTGATTGCGAGGCAAGGCGCGTCCGGCCGAGCGATTACGGTTCGTTGAGCGTGAAAACAAGGTTCGTTTGACAGATTGACTTCTCTATAAACATAATGTTGACTGGGTCCGAAGTTGAGTACTTGCCGGAGAAGCTAGGGGGACTTACAAGTGGATGCTCTATTCAGCGGGCTAACGGCTATGACTTGGCGAGAAGCTGTGATGCTGGTGATCGGTGGAGTTCTCATCTACCTTGCTGTCAAGAAAGAATACGAGCCTGTCCTGCTTCTTCCCATCGGGTTTGGAGCCATTCTGTCCAACATTCCAGGGTCGTCCGCCATCGGCGAGCACGGTTTCCTTACCACGCTGTATGAGACAGGCATCGTCACCGAACTATTCCCGCTCCTGATCTTCATCGGGATCGGCGCCATGGTTGACTTCGGTCCCCTGTTCGAGCAGCCCTCGATGCTGTTCTTCGGGGCGGCCGCTCAGTTCGGTATCTTCTTCACCATGGCCATGGCGGTCGCCTCAGGGTTTGTCCTGAAAGACGCAGCTTCAATCGCGACAATCGGAACTGCCGACGGTCCGACAGCCATATACGTGGCGACACGATTTGCTCCTGATCTGCTTGCGCCGATCTCCGTTGCCGCATACTCTTACATGTCCCTTGTTCCGATAATCCAGCCTCCGGTAGTCAAACTCCTCACGACGAAGGAAGAGCGTCGCATCAAGATGGAGCCCACCGCTTCCAAGAAGATATCCAAGACGGTGCGAATCCTGTTCCCCATCATAATCACGATAGTTGCGGGCTTGGTCGCGCCCATCAGCCTTTCCCTCGTCGGAACGCTTATGTTTGGCAACCTGCTAAGGGAGTCCGGCGTAGTCGAACGTCTCGCAAAGACCGCGCAGAACGAGTTGGCCAACATAGTCACGCTGCTGTTGGGCATCACAATCGGATCTACGATGACCGCCGCGGAGTTCCTTACGCCAAGAACGCTGCTCATCATCGGGATGGGCCTCATTGCCTTCGTGTTCGACACTGCGGGAGGCGTCGTGTTCGCCAAGATCCTGAACCTGTTCCTCAAGCGCAAGATTAACCCGATGATAGGCGCGTGTGGTATCTCGGCGTTCCCCATGTCGGCAAGGGTCATCCATCGCATGGCCCAGCAGGAAGAGCCCGGCAACTTCATCCTCATGCAGGCAGTTAGTGCAAACGTCGCGGGTCAGATCGCGTCCATCATCGCCGGCGCCATGATACTGGCGCTGGTCAAGTAGGGAGGGTGTCGGATGAGCGAGGCAATGCGTCAAACTCTCACTATCACAGGCATCTCGATGGCAACCATATTCGGTGTGATGACGCTGCTCTACGGCGCCATTAGGCTGTTGACGATGGAGCGCCAGCCGAAGTCCGACAAAGCGTCAACCGGGGCGGGACCTGGAGTGAGCTTGTAGCGTATCTATCTCACGGGAGGTGCGCGTTTGTCCTGGAAGATGCGCCTGGGCGTGATCGGCTTCATCATCTTCACTCTCCTGCCGATCGTTGAGATCGCTCTCCTGGTTGAGATGGGAAGACGCGTCGGAACCTGGTGGACAGTGGCATTTGTGATTGGAACCGGTCTCTTGGGCGGCGCGTTACTCGGCATAGAAGGATATGGCGTGTTCCGGCGGATGAAGGAAGAGATCCAGGCATCCATGGTGCCCAAGGACTCGATCATCGACGGCGTGCTGGTCGTCGTGGGCTCGCTGCTCCTCATCTCGCCGGGAGTCCTCACTGACGTCACCGTCATCATCCTCTTGTTCCCGCCTACCAGGTTCTTTGTCCGGCTAGGCGTGAAACGCTGGATCAGCAAGTACATACTTCTGAACATCTAGGTGCGGCGTATAAGTGCGCGTGGGAGGCGAGCACTTGTACAGAAGCGCGACTGAAGGATTCTAAGCTCGTGGTGGACTTCCTGAACCGCAGGCTCTAGTCAGGAGCGATCGATATGTACTCGAGTGCCGTATCTTGCGGTACTCCGCAGTCTCGAGTGCCGTACGATGCGGTGCTCGAGACTTCGCTTGATCAGGTCCGGTCGAGCCAAACTGAAGGGATCACCTGGCAGCATGTGGAACATCTTGGATAAAATGAAAGCCCGTGGAAGGGATGGTCGATGGACGTGAGCAGCACGACCGAGAGATACGCCAAGACGGTTTGCGATGGGCGCACGCAGGATCTGGCGTCTGGACCCGCGGATGAGGTTAGGCAGGCATACGCTGATTTTGACCGCGAGGCTGCAACTGAGGCATACCGGAGCATGTCAGGGCACGGGTTCGAAGCGCATGCGGTGATCCCGTCCTTTCAGGCCAAGGAGCAGCAGAAGAGCATATTTGCCGAACTGGCGCGGAGGGCTGAGGGTCTTCCGACTCCGGATCCTATGTACGAGATCCTGAAGGAGCACCTGGTGCAGTTTCTCTTGGGCCGTGTTTCGCTTGTGGATACTACTTACGCTCGCCCTGCTCGCTTCATCGGAAGCCAGACCAGGATTGTTGACTACATATCGAGGCAGGACTCCAGGCCGGCGGAGGAGCGCCTGGACGTTCTGAACAAGCGGCTGGACCAGATGGACGCGGTGTGGGCCGGGGTTAGGAGCGTCTGGGGCCAGGTCCCCCGCGAAGCCGTCGCCGACATAGGCCGTGCTTGCGAGGTTCTGGCCAAGGTGTCGTCAAACGTCCGGGCGAGGATCCCCCAGTACTATGCGTCCGCGAGCCAGAGCGCGATGGATTTGCTCGCCCGTAGGCTGGAGGATCTCGCAGAGAAGAGCATGCGGTGGAGGGCCGAAGCCGAGGCTGAGAGCCGGAACCCGGCGCACGACGACGGACAGGCGCATATCTCGCATGATACGGTCTCGACCGACACGGTCTCGCCTGGCCGTCCCGCGGATGAAGTCATAGGGGAGAGCGCCCGGCTGCGCTACAAGACCATACTCCGCGATGAACTGGGCGTGAGTCTGGATGAACTACTGGACTGGCACGAAAGCGAAATAGCCGGTACTCGTGCCGAACTGTTGGAGGCAGCCCGGCAGACAGGGCTTCGCAAGGTGGAGGAACTGTCCGACGCCTTCGAGATCCTGAACCAGCATGGCGGACCGTGCGACTCAATTGAAGAGATGTTTGCCCGGATGGAGCGGTACGTAGCCGACGCCCGGGCGGCTTGCCGGGACGGTTACGTAGACCTGCCTCATGAGATGTGCTTGGTCATGCCGACTCCAGAGCAGACGCGGGACGACTTCCCGTGGGGCGGCTACGGCGCGGGCTGTTGGCGCAGGCGCCCGCTGGTCGGCGAGGTATTCCTCAACGAGACCAACTACAAGGCAGTCACGGATGGCTGGCTGAAGATGATGGCCATCCATGAGTGCTATCCCGGGCATCACGCCCAGTTCGTCAGGACCACGGTGGACTCTCTGCCCGAGACAGTGAAGATAGGCTCCAGGTACATTCCGCTTTTGGAGGGCACTGCCCACCGGTCGGAGCGCATGATGGAGTGGATCTTCGATGACCCGGTCTTCCCGCTGTTTGTCCGCCTGCGAAGGCACCACACCGCCGTGAGGATCAAAGCCGATCTGTACCTTCATTACTTCGGAAGGCCCGTTGACGACGCGATGGAGCTCTACATGAAGGAACTGGGGTTTGACAGGGGCTCGGCCAGGGGGCAGGTGCGGTACCAGGAGAGGAATCCGGGTTACATGACCTGCTATTACTACGGGATGAAGAGACTTGCGGACCTGCAGTCTAGATCCGGCTTGGACGACAAGGCCTTCACGCAGGAGCTGTTCAACGTGGGACACCTCAGCCTGGATGGATTCGCGAAGTACCTGGCGCTAAGCGAGGCCGATAAGCAGCGGTTCCGCAGTTGGATTTGAGCCGCATGAATCGGAGTTGGCCCTAGGGTGGAACTGTCGCGCACGCCTTACGTCCCTAAGGGATGGAGGTGTCACGCGATGAACACGAGAGCTGCGCGCCGCTGTTTCTTGGTCTTGGTTCTCCTTTCGGCGCTGGTCTCTTCATGCTTTGGGAGTCCGGCTACAGAGGGTACTCCGGCAGGCGGGCCGCCGGCGGGTGGACCGCAGCCGCCCTCTGGGTCATCGTCCGACCCAGATCCGAGTACGCCCTCAACACCCGGCAGCCCCAGCACGCCTAGCACCCCAACAGCCCCCACCGGCCCCGGTGCTTCTCCCGGAAAAGGGGCCGGATCAGCGCTGAAGCCGGCGTTGAAGTGGAGACTGGACACCGGCGACTTCGTGTATTCGTCACCGGTCGTGGCCGATGGGGTGGTCTACGTTGGCAGCCGGAGCGGAGTGTTCTACGCGATCGACGAGGAGACCGGAGAAGTGAAGTGGCAGATGGAGGCGGGCAGAGCCGTCAACTCCTCGCCAATGCTGCATGGCGGGGTAGTCTACTTCGGCAGCCATGACGGATACCTCTACGCGGTCAACCTGGATGGTTCTGTGAAGTGGCGCTTCGCGACCGGCGGCCCGGTAGTCGCTACTCCTGCGGTGTCCGGCGGGAACCTGGTCTTCGGCAGCTCCGACGGCAACGTTTACGCAGTTGACGCCGCAACCGGCGAAGAAGTCTGGCGCTACCAGACAGAAGACATGGTCCAGTGTTCTCCGGCTGTCGCCGATGGGATCGTGTACATTGGCTCCTACGATAAGCGTATGTACGCCTTCGAGGCAGAAACCGGCCAGCTGAAGTGGACGTTCATGACCAAGGGCAGCATCTATTCAGGGCCGGCCGTCGCCGACGGCACCCTGTACTTCGGCGGCATGGATGGGCTCATCTACGCAGTGGACTGCGCCACAGGGAAGGAGAAGTGGGACTACGAGACTGCAGGCCCCATTGTCTGGTCGTCGCCTCTGGTCCAGGACGGCATCGTGTACGTCGGAGCATTTGATAGCAACCTCTACGCTCTTCGTGCTACGAACGGAGACCTCGTGTGGAGATACTGGACCGGCGAAAAGGCAATCTACTCTTCGCCGACGCTGGTTGACGGCGTAGTCTACTTTGGCTGCAACGATGGGTATCTCTACGCTGTCAAAGCGAAGGACGGCAAGCTCGCCTGGAAGTACAAAGTGGGGGGCTCGGTCTATCCGCGGCCTGCCGTATCAGGCGGGGTAGTCTACTTCGGCAGCCTGGATGGCTATGTCTACGCGGTCGAGCAGGTCAATACCCAGGATAAGTGATGAAGTGAAGCACCTAGGTGACGATCTGGACCAGGGGGTCTGGACTAGCGGACTCAGATGTGCGGTCTAGACCCCCTGGTCGTCACCGGGAGAAGAACTCCTCGCGAAGGATGGCGTACTTGTAGGCATCGAGCCAGATAGGTTCGCCTCCAGGTGTCCGGTGGAAGAAGCCGAACCCGCCACACGTGATTCCCCCCTCTAGCATGGATGGCCAGTGGCGATGCTTTCTCGCCAGCATATCGCTTTACCCGCACCAAGTTGGGTATTATGGAGGAGGCCTTGGGGCCAACGTTGAATCTCGCCCATTTGTGGATCCTGGTCAGGACTGGGTCAGATCGGGATTGCGCTAGACTAAGGTTACGTCAGAAGCCGGGGAGCTCACAGTATGGCAACCGACTCGAAAACACTCATAAACGAAGCAGAACCGTCGCAGAGCGAACTACGCCGCACCATCTTTGCCATGGTTTGGCCCGTATCACTTGAGAACATCCTCCAGATGCTCATCGGCTTTGTGAACACGGCTCTGGTGGGAAGGCTCGGAGCGGCCACAATCCTGGCAGTCGGACTGTCGGGCCGCGTTAGCATGTTCGTGTGGATCATCCTTAATATGGTTGGGACCGGAGCCACGGTGCTGATCGCTCAGGCCGTTGGAGCTAAGGACCAAGAGAGAGTCCGGCGCATCGCTCAGCAGGGCGTGCTTATTGCACTCATAATGATGGTCTTCATCTGCGCCTTCACCTATCTGTACGCCCCAAGCCTGCTTGGTGTCTTCAAAGCCACGCCCGAAGCCCTTCCTCTCGGTGTGACATATCTCCGTATCCTCGTGTTCAGTATGCCGTTCCAGGCTCTGTACATGGTCATGAGCGCAATCTTGAGGGGAATGGGCAATACACGGGTCCCCATGCAGATCGCATTCGTGATCAACGTAGTGAACGCCGGTCTCAGCTATGTACTGATCAACGGACTCTTTGGACTGCCCTCACTTGGCTTTCGAGGACCGGCGTTTGCCGCCATCGCCGGGCAGATGACCGGGATGATTATCGCAGCCTGGTACCTATATAGCCCGCGCTCGGGCGCAAGCATGAAGATCACGGACCGCGTCTCGCTAGATACGAAACTCATGCGCAGGCTGTTCCGGATCGGCGTGCCTTCCTCAGCCGAGATGTTCTTCTGGCAGCTGGCGGCGATCGTGCTCTTCCGGCTCATCAATGAGTTCGGAACTGTCGCCGGAGCTGCGTACCAGCTCGGCCTGCAAGCCGAGGGCATCTCCTATATGCCATCGGCCGGCTTCGGTATCGCGGCCACGGCCCTGGTAGGCCGCTCGCTTGGGGCTAAGAACCTGCCTCTGGCGGAGCGGTATATTAAGCAGATAGTAAGGTGGGGCGTGACCCTCAGCGCCGTCGCCACTGCCATTCTGGTGCTGGCCCCCAGGTTCCTGATGGGCATCCTCACGAACGACCAAGAGGTTATCGTCATGGGCGCGCAATACCTCCTGATCATGGGATTCTCGCAGATACCGCAGCAGATCTCCATGACGGTCGGCGGCTCGCTGCGTGGCGCCGGAGATACCGTCACCGCTATGGTTGCAGCGGGAATTGGGATCTGGGGATGCCGCATACCGCTGGCCTTCCTGCTGAGCAAGAACACGGGCCTGGGCATTACGGGCGTATGGTGGGCCATAAACATCGACCAGTGGGCCCGCGTCGTGATCGTCCTGTGGCGTTACTTCCAGGGGAAGTGGAAGGCGGCGATCCAGAACGGCGTGACCGGGACTGCCGACTAGACCCGCGCAAGCTGACAGTAGACCATGCATAGACGTTGACTTGACGTTTCTTGTCGTCCAGTGTGCAGGATTTTTCGTATTGCTCGACCAATTAGACTATGCAAAGCACTGATGAACTTTGCAGGGAGGTGCTTTGTTTGGAATTCCGGCCAGCTACGGTAGACGACGTACCCGCGATCACGCGAATCTACAACCAGGGCATCGTAGACAGGATCGCAACACTCGAAACGCAGATCCGCACGGAGCGGGAACGAGCCGAGTGGCTGGCGAGCCGCGATGACAGACATCCCGTGTTTGTGGCCGTCCAAGATGGAACGGTCGTGGGTTGGGCCTCCCTCAACGTTTTCAACCCTCGTGAGGCGTACCGCCACGTTGCGGATTTCTCAGTCTATGTTGAGCGCTCCTGGCGCGGTCAGGGCGTCGGGGAGTTCTTGCTGGGGCATCTCATCGACGAGGCGCGGCGCATTGGCTTCCACAAGATTGTCCTCACAGCCTTTCCCTTCAATGAACAGGGCATGCGGCTGTACACGAAGATGGGCTTCAGGATTGTAGGGGTCTACAAGGAACAAGGCATGCTGGATGGACGCTGGGTCGATACCGTGATCATGGAGAAGCTGCTGTAAAGACAACCCGCACGCAAGACAAATACAACGCGTTGGGGGGCTTACCGTGTTGGCGGACTCTCTAGGTAAAGCAATCGTCGACCTGCAGGAGGCCTTGGCTGAAGCTGAGCGGGAACGCCGGGCCAACGAGGAAATCATCCGCGCTGTTGCACTTCTTCACGAGATTGGATCCAGAGTCACCGAGTACCCGGACCTGAGTGACCTGGCATCCGCTATACTCGGAGTCGCGATTGAGATCACCCATGCAGATTTAGGTACCCTTCAACTGGTGGATAGCGATGCGGACGTCCTCACCATGGTCGCCGCGCACGGCTTTGGGCCAGGCTTTACGGAGACCCTCCGGACAGTCAAGCGCAGCAACAATCCGTCATCGGCGAGGGCGTGGAGCACAGGCGCGCGTGTCGTGATCGAGGATGTCGAGGATGATCCGGTGATGGCCGGCACTCCTGAACTTGAGATCTACAGGAGCGCGGGGGTAAGGGCTGTCCAGTCGACCCCTCTCCTTTCGCCGACCGACGAAGTCCTTGGCATGCTGTCGACCCATTTTCGTAAGCCTGTGCAGTTCGAAACCGAGACCCTGCAGATTGTGGACATGCTTGCCCGGTTCGCCGGCGACGTGATCAGCTGGCGCCGAGTGGATAATGCCAGGCGGGAGGCGATCCTCAGGGCCGAGCAAAAGGCGGCGGAGTGGGAGGCATTGGTCGACTCGAGCCCTGAGGTTATCTATGTCGTGGATGAGAACGGACGTATCCTGGACGCAAACCAGGCTTGGCGGCGCGCGGTTGGCTTAGCTGACGATGAGATTGTGGAGAGCATCGCCAACGTACCCCATATCATGTTCACGACTCCCGACGGCCGGCCCATGTCTGACGAAGACTGCCCGACAGCGAGAGCGTTGCGAGGGGAGTCCGTCGTCGACTTTCCCTACCGGATCGTAAACGGAAAGGGGCAGGAACGAGAGTTCCTGCACACGGCAACTGCGGTCGATACTCCACAGGGCAGGCGAGTGTTCTCCATTGTTAAGGATGTAACCGAGCTTCGCCGCCTCGAGCGGGTCAGGGACGAGTTTATGCTTGTGATAAGCCACGAGCTCCGGAACCCGTTGCAGGTGATTCTCGGGCAAGCCCAACTCATGTCCGTGAAGATGACCCCGGAGATGCGGGCAGTCATGGGCTCAAACCTAGAATCGCTGATCGCCCAAGCGCGGCTTCTATCAACTCTCATCGATGACCTCCTGAACGCGTACCGGGTTGGGAACGGACGGTTCAGCGTCAACCTGACCGCGATGGACTTGCGCGCGCTCACGCTGTCTATCCTTGAGTCGCAGACGGTTGACGTGGACCGTGTTTGGTCGTCTTCTCTAGGCGAGGCCGAGGTGCTGGTAATGGCAGATCCGAACCGCCTCAGCCAGGCGATAACGAACCTCCTGACCAATGCGAGGAAGTACACTCCTGCTGGCGGCCACATCAGCGTGGGAATCACCAAGATAGGAGACGCGGCCATCCTAAGCGTCGAGGACGACGGACCGGGCATCCCTCCCGGCGACCTGGAGAAGGTGTTCGAAGGGTTCTACCGTACTTCGGAACGCGCGAAGTGGCAGTCCGGTAGCATAGGATTGGGATTGTTCATCAGCCGCGGCCTGGTCCGGCGGATGGGCGGGGACCTCTGGGCGGAGAACCGTCCCGGCGGCGGTACGGTGATGAGGCTGAAGATCCCCCTGTGGTATAATGCTCGGCAAGAGGTAAGGAGTAAGGAGTAAGGCGTAAGGACGAAGGTGAGTGGCTCCAGTGAGCAAATCCGAGTGGGAGATAAAGGTTACGTCCAAGGGCCAGATTACTCTGCCCAAACAAGCGAGAGATATCATGATGGTGCGCGAGGGCGACCACTTGCAGGCCGTCATAAAGGACGACTCACTCGTCCTTACGAGAAAGGTCGAGCTAACCGATTCCCAACGGATGAAGACCGCTCTCGAGGAAGTGCTTCAGAGCCTGGGTCATACCCGAGGGCAGGCCAACAGAACGGTTGACCGTCGAGATCTACGCAAGAGCCTAGGGCCGATACCCGACCTCACACGCCTATCTAACCGCGGTTGATGCAGTACAGATGGCTCTCGCCTCGTCCTTTGGTGACGACGTCGTGTTCGTCTCGTCAGACGACAAGCTGAACAGGGTGGCCGGTGAAATGGGGATCAAGACTCTCAATCCCGCTACCTAATCAAACGGAATTCCGAGCCTCGCATAGGTTTCGGCAACATGCCTCTAGGCCTGCTGATCCCCCAGCACGATAGCCGCCAGTTCCTTCGAGAGCACCACTTCTCCGTTGCGGACGGCCCTCATGCCGTCGCCGGAGATCTCGTCGATTATCATGGTCTTGCCATCCACTTCGCCGAACTCGTACTTGAGGTCGATGAGGTCCAGACCTTTCTCGGCGAGGTGGGCCTTGAGGATCGCCGTGGCTTTCTTGGCCGTCTCCTTCATGAAGCGGATCTGCTCGGCTGTCGCGATGTTGAGCGCCTGGAGCGTGTCCTCGGTCAGAGGCGGATCGCCCCGTTCGTCGTCCTTGAGGGTGAACTCGACCAGAGAGGGGAGAGGGGCGCCCTGCTGGATGTAGTCACCGTAACGGCGGATGAAGCTGCCCCACGCCTTCTCCCTGCATACTACCTCAAGGCCCTTGCCGAAGGTCTTGGCGCGCTTAACGATCATGGTGTTGGGCTCGGGACCCGACGCGACGAAATGGGTCTCCATCCCGGCCTCCTTAAGCAGGTTGAAGAAATGCATGGTCAGGCGGAAAGACGCGTTGCCCTTGCCTTTCACTTCCCCAATAACGGTGTTGGAACCGGGATCGATCACATCCCCTGTCCCGGTCACGGTGTCCTTGAACTTCAGGAGTACATTGCCGTCGTCCAGGAGCATTACGTCCTTGGTCTTGCCGCTGTAGATGGTCTTCATCGTCTTTCCCCCAGTGAATGGTGGCATAGAGCGCCTGCACTAGTATGTGCCCGATTCCAGTGCCCGATTGTAACTGGTTCGACGAGGGGCGCTATGTTCCTTGTCAGCGGAAAGGCTTGCGCCATGTGGACAGGGAATGTGATATGTTGATCCTAGTTCCTGCATCATACATCGCTGTCACGGAGGTTGTGGATATGCCAACCATCGGAGTATTCGATTCGGGTTACGGCGGGCTTACGGTGCTCAAAGAGGTAATGAGCAAGATTCCCAGAGCCAACACCGAGTACTACGCCGATAATGGCCGCAACCCTTACGGAGTGCGACCACGGGAAGAGATTGCCCGTTTCTCCCGTCAGATACTGGACTTCTTAGCCGGCAAAGGCATTGACGTCGCGATCATCGCCTGCAATACGGCCACAGCCGCCGCGATGCCGGAAGTCGAGCATGCATACGCTTTTCCAGTGGTAGGAGTCATCGGATCAGGCGCCAGAGGAGCCGTTGCTGCGACCCGAAACAAGAAGGTCGGGGTCATCGCAACCGAGTTCACCATCAAGAGCAGGGCCTATCACGACGCCATCCGGGCGTTGGATCCGGAGATCGAAGTCATTGGGCAGCCCTGCATGCGTCTAGTGAGGCTTGTGGAGTCGGGAAAGACGTCCGGCGATGAAGCCCTGCAGACCATCAAGGAGGACTTGGCTGTCTTCGCCGGGACAGGAGTCGACACTCTCGTCCTGGGTTGCACCCACTTCCCGCTGCTGGCCTCGATCATCGCCCAAGTGATGGGACCCGGCGTCACCCTGGTTAACCCGGCAGCCGAGACGGCTATGGAGGCCATGGCTGCTCTGAAGGCCAAGTACGCTGCATCCGATCTCGATGCCGCGCCTGCCGGAGGAGCCGCGCCTCATCACAACTTCTACACCAGCGGGGATCCCGAGGAGTTCAAGAGACTCGGGTCCGGGTTCCTGGGCAGAGAGATTAAGCACGCTGAGAAGGTCACGTTCGACTAGGGCGCGCCGGCAATCCCTATTGTGCTAGCCGGTACTCCCTCGCCAAGGGATGCGAGCGGACTTCATCGCCAACCGTGTATGTGATGATGTCGGCCTGGCCGTCTGATACATATCGTCGCTCCGGATGCTTTTCCATTTCGTTGAGCCACTTGTCCAGCTCGGACTGGGAGCCGCGGATCCGCGGTATCGCGTACGGGTTGAACTTCGTGGAGAAGGGCGATGGGGCGGGCTCTGCTCCGACCAGTAGCACGCCCAGGTTGTGGTACGCCTGATCTTCCCACGTTCCTCCGAGGAGGTTCTCCTTGGACTTCGGGTATCCGCCGAATGGGAGGGCCAGCGACGTGACCTCGTAGCCGGTGAGCCGCCTTATTTCGTTGGCCAGACTGCCGAGCTCCTTTGCCACCTCTTCCGGGGAGGCGGATGAAAGGTCCCTGTGAGTCCGCGTGTGATTGCCGATTTCCATCCCGGCGTCCAAGAGGAAGCGAAGGTTCTCCTTGGCGCGCGACGCGTCGCCGAACGGGTTTCCTGAGTTCACGAAGAAGGTGGCAGCGTGGCCAAAGTCAGGGTGTTTTTCTGAGAACTCGAGCAGAATACCGACGGCGCAGTTGGGGTCCAGGACACGCCCAGACTCGCCCTCGATGAAACTGAGTTGCCCCCGCGTCCCGTCGTCAAAGGTCAGCACAAGGGGCGACCGTCCGGCAGGTACTTCGATGTGCCCGGATAGGTAGTCACTCAGGGGGACCAGCGTGTACCCCAGATTGTAGAACCTCTCCAGGTCGGCCCGGAGGTTTTCCCTGGACCGCACCCACTCGCTCTCGTAGTCCTGAACGTCGTGGTACATGATGATCATCACTTGGCCAAGTTCGTTGGGCTTGAGCCGCTTTTCATCGTTGTTGTTGTCCTGGCCCTGATCCGGGTCTTGCTCAGAACCTTGCCCAGCGTTCTGGTCAGGTTCGCTACCCCTGCTCGGATCTGATTCTGTGCCAGCTGATGCGGCGCCGCCGCTTTCCGGCACGGTGGATCCCGTGTCTACGCCGGCAGGATCGGCGAGGACGGCAGGCCATGGTAAGTCGACACCGCCGCCGGAATTCAGTAGAAGCGCTGCAAGCAGGATTGAGAAAAATAGGCATGCGAGCATCCTGGCCCGTTGCCACCGGCGGTTTCGTGCAGCTCTGCGTAGTCGATATCGATTCTGTCTCATCTCGGAAGGGCTCCCTGAGGACCGGCTGCGCCACGATGGGTATAGGCGCCGGCTTCACCCTATTGGACTCCTACTCAGCCGGAATGTTCCGCAGTGAGCACAAGTCCATATCGTCTGATTCAAGGTAGTAGAGTCGGCCATCGACTATGCATAGAGGATGCATTGCGGCATCACCGTCGATCAGTAGATGGGCTCCGCTGCTGATTGTGTATGCATACATCTGATACCGGTCGTTCGACCTGTTGCCGGCATCATCGTGGACGGTCCTTCTCACTGCCAGGATCATCTCATCCGTGTCTACCCAGAGGACGTGAAGCAGCATGTATGCTTCCGACGGTGACTCTCCTCGCAAGATGATTTCCGGCGCGCCGCCTGCCAGGTCCAGGCTGTATATCCAGCTCTCATCGCCGGCCGGGGAGCGGGACTCGCCGATGACGTAGCCCTCATCCGGCGAAATGCCCTCCACGATGTGCAGCCTTCGGAACGGGCTAGTCTCAGGCCCGAGGTCGACGGCGCTTCCGACATCGACCGGCGTGCGGTCGCCGGTCTCGACATTGATGGAGGCCAGGCCGGATATGTGGCCGCCGCCGGTGCCGACAGCCCCGGTGCGGACCAGCAGCCGGGTGTTGTCTATCCAGTGAAACGGGTAATCGCCCTCGCCCTCATCCGTTACCTGGCGCGTATTGCCACTGCCCAAGTCCAATATCCAGAGGTTCTCCGGGCCAGCGCTCTCAAACAAAGTGTAGGCTAGCTGCGACTCATTACCGGAGAACAGGGGCGAGCGGACGAACGAGAAACCGTCGTCGATGTCGCTTCGGACGAAGAGTTCTCCCGTTTCCCGGTCATAAACCGAGAAGGGTTTGTCCCAGAAAAGGTAGCGGCCGCTGGGAGACCAGAGGATCTCCCGTGGCCCCAAGTCCGGAGGTTCCAGGTCGGAGATCTTCTCGGTCGAGCCATTAAGGTGTGCCAGGTAGATGCCCCCTCGGCCTTCGGGCTCAGAGTGCTCTGTGTGGTATGCGAAGACGTCGCCACTGGGTGACCAAGCAATGCCGACTACCTTGTGTTTGCTCTCAGCACGAAAGGTGCGGTTCACCTCTCCCGCAGGAAACTCGGCCAGCGTCAACTCCCCGTCCACTAGGCCGAGAAGGTAACCATGGTCAGGCGACAACTGGGGGAGGGGTCTGTAGCTCAAAGCGTTGTCATCCAAAGTCTTGACGCCCGGCGAGCAGTCGGTGGCAAACAAGGACACAGCGATGGGAATCAGCAAGAAGGTTGCCAACAGAAGCGCGATCCGCAGCAGTGACGTTAAGAGGGCTCGAGAGCGCCGCACAAGGGTACCTCCTCACACGAATGGATCCACCTGTCATGGACGCCGGCTGCGCCGCGCGAGTTCCTCTCTCCGCCACGACTCGTTAAAGATGCCCTTACTTTGCTTCATGAAAACCCAACGGGATGGAAGGAGTTACCACGACTGTGACGAATAGGTCGCACAGGTGATGTATGACAGCCGACGATCTGCTATGAGAAGCGTAGGCTGGTAACCCGTGGTTCCGGGAACGACAGCTGCTGGGCTTTATTGCAGATTCGCGGATCGTGGAGATGAAGAGGGAGGTGAGAGAAGAATGGCACTGATTCCAGGGACACGCTTCTTGCTGGTTTTCAGTTTGATCAGCGGCGCCGTGGTCTTCTACATGATGATCAAGACTCGCGAGGGCATGTATCTGCCCAAGGTTCGCAGGCTCAACGGGCTAGATGCCATCGAGGAGGCCATAGGCCGGGCGACGGAGATGGGCAGACCGGTGCACTTCGCACCCGGCATCGCCGGCGTCACCGACCAGAGTGCTCCCCAGACCATGGCTGCCATGGAGATCCTGGCGCATACCACCGACTTGGTCGCCAGGTATGACAACGAAATGGTGGTGAGCATCCGCACCGCCGACCTATTTCCGATCGCGCAGGAAGTGACCCGTCAACGTTTCATCGCCGCCGGCAAACCTGACATGTTCAAGGAGACGACGGTGCAGTTTTTCTCCAGCGAGCAGTTCGCGTACTCGGCACGCTGCATGGGCTTCATCACCCGCGAGAAAGTGGCCGCAAACATCATGATGGGGGCCTTCTGGGCCGAGTCACTGCTCATCGCCGAGGCCGGAGCCAGCGTCGGCGCCATCCAGGTGGCCGGTACGGCTAACCTGCACCAGATCCCGTTCCTGGTAGCCGCATGCGATTACACCCTGATTGGCGAGGAGCTGTATGCCGGTGGAGCCTACCTATCACAGGACAAAGTGAAACTCGGCTCGATAGCCGGTCAGGACTACCTGAAGGTCGCAAGCATAGCCCTGGTCTTGCTGGGGGCTCTGGCGGTAACCTTCGGCTCGGACTTCCTGCCGCAGCTCTTGGCCCAATAACGCTCTTGTGAATCCCTCAAGAAGGAGGTGTAGGTAATGCGTCGGGAAGTCCCGGTGATCATAACCTTCATCGTTGGCACGATCATGCTTCTCAGCAACTTCATTACCGTGCCCATGGGAAGCTACTCTCTCGCCCGCCTGGCTCAGGAAATGGGTACGTGGGTGATTATCATCTCGGCCTTCGCGGTGGGCCTAGCTTCGGTGAACCTGGTGCGCATCCATGGGCGAAACCTTTCCTCCGCCAAGACAAGGTTCAACAGCGGGCTGCTGCTCTGCGCCCTGTGCGTCTTTGCCGTCGTCGGCATAGTTCAGTTCTATGCCTCTGACTCAGTCTTTTGGACGGACCTCAACCAAAACATGTACAACAGCGTGCTTTCTCCTCTCAGTGCAGCCATGTTCGCCCTCATCGCTTTCTACTTGGGGTCAGCGGCGTACCGCGTGTTCCGCATGCGGAGCTTTGACGCCACGGTCCTCCTCATCGCTTGTGCTTTCATGATGCTCGGACAAGCCCCAGTAGGAGCGCTCATTTGGAACAAGTTCCCGACCGTATCCGGATGGCTGCTATCGGTGCCAAATAACGTTGGGCAGAGGGCCATCATGATGGGGGCGGCCATTGGCGCCTTCGCGACTTCTCTCCGTATCCTGTTTGGAATCGAACGCGGTCACTTCGGCGCCGATTAGTCGCTCAGTACGGGAAAGGAGGTGCTTTGGGATGCAGAAGCTGATGAACATCGACCGGCGCATCATCTACTTCACGATGCTGGTGTTGGTTTCTTTGCCTCTACTGAATCCCTTGGGTATTCCACTTGAAATCAACAAGGGGACGCGGGACGTGTTTGAGCAGTTGGATGCCGTCCCCGCGGGCAAACGTGTGCTCTTTTCCATCAACTACGACCCGACCTCGGCGGCGGATATCGCTCCGCAGGCCAAGGTCATGCTGGAACACCTCATGTCCAAAAACGTCAAGGTTGCGCTGGTGTGCTTCTCCGCGGCGGGCCCGGCCCTCATCGAAGGGCTCATCGCTCCGCATCTTGCCGCCGGCAAGGTTTACGGTGAGGACGTCGTCAACCTCGGCTTCATCGCAGGCGCTGAGACGGCCATCCGCAACTTCGGTCGAGACGTGATCGGCACTGCCAAGGCCGACTATCACGGGACCGACTTGAACACGATGCCCATCATGCAGGGAATTAAGGATGTCCGGGACTTTGAGCTGGTGTTCGTCTTCCATGGCTACAACCCCGGCGTGCAGGAATGGGTGCGCCAGGTGCAAGGGGCGCTGAATATCCGGCTTCTGGCAGGCGTGGTTTCGGTGAGCGTGCCTGAGGTTATGCCGTTCTACACCTCTGGCCAGCTGGCAGGTCTCACACAGGGGTTGCGCGGTGCAGCTGAGTACGAGCTTCTCGCGCAACGGCCCGGTTCCGCCGTCGCGAAGATGGACGCGCAGTCCCTCGGCCACCTGGCTATCATCTTCTTCATCATCATGGGCAACATCGGTTATCTGGCGACTCGAAAACCCAAGGAGCAGGGACAGGGGGCGAAGCCATGAACATCTCCTCAGATCCGTGGGTATGGATTGCCGCCATCTGCTCAATTGCCGTCTTCTCGTCGGTTTTCAAGGACAACCGGGTCTACCAGGCCGCGGAGCACCTGTATGTGGGAAGCGGCGCAGGGTATGCCTTGGCGCAGGCCTACCGCAACATCGTCATTCAGGGTGTTCGCCCGGTTGTAGATGATGGGCGATGGCTGTTGATCGTACCGTTGATCGTGGGATTGCTGCTGTACACAAGGTTCATCAAGGGATACGAGTGGATGAGCCGCTGGAGCATGGCGGTGCTGATCGGTTCCGGCGCAGGCATCTCAATCTACGGAGTCTACAATTCGCAGCTTCTGGCGCAGATCCGGGCCACCATGGTCCCGTTGTACGTGGCGGGAAATCTGGGCGAGACTCTCAACAACCTCATCCTTGTGATCGGCGTCATCGGGGTCCTGCTATACTTCCTCTTCACCGTGCCGGTGAAGTCTCCCCTGAAGTACGTGACCTCGTTCGGCCGGGTGATGATGATGGTCACGTTCGGAGTCTCCTTCGGAAACGTGGTCATGGGGCGCATATCGCTTCTGCTTGGTGTGCTTGAGACGGTTTACGGACAGTGGCTGGGGCTGCTGCGTTGACGGGCTGTTGCCGGCAGCTTCGGCCGCTATAGTGTGAAGTACGTCCGTCCCCGTCCGAGCGGGCGGGGACGGTTTAGCTTTGCACAAGAGAAGATGGTTGAGTTCCAGCCCCGCCGGCTGCCGAGCGGAGTCGCCGACGAGTTCTATATGAAGTGCGGGTTCCGTCGTACGGATAGGTGGTTCGTCATCAGGC
The DNA here is from genome assembly GCA_964602455.1 of uncultured Eubacteriales bacterium. GTDB lineage: Bacteria > Bacillota > Sulfobacillia > Fermentithermobacillales > Fermentithermobacillaceae > JBBDIP01. The sequence goes on from CAZRRG010000013.1 coordinate 27,345, forward strand.
GGTCGGGTTGACGTGCAACTGCCCGCAATGTCACCGCCGTTGTCTGAGCGTTCGCAGGAACACCCCAAGAGCGAAAAGACAGACGCCGCTTGCTATCAGAATGACCCCGATCCAAATCTGTAGCGGTCCGCTACCAAGCCGGTCGAACGGTGGCGGACCGCTGATGATCCGCATGCGCCTCTCGTAGTTGCCGTTGACCCACCACCAGAACGCAGGCGCTGCCAGGGCAAGGACGACTCCCAGGCCCAGGAGAGACGAACTGAGTAGGTCACGCTTGATGCCTCTTGAACTGCCCACGGTCATTCACGCCCCTTCGTCTGTTGGTGACGTTCGGCACCCGCGCGGGGTTCCGCTAACGCTCTTGCCCTAACCCTCTACGTCCGCGCTGAACATGTAGGCGGTGCTTGGCTCGTCCCAACCGTTCAGGAAGACTTCCGCGGTCCAGTACTTCTCGGGGTAGGGGATCAGGACGCCCTGCCCGAGGATGATGTTCCTGGTGACGTCGTACATGGCATCGACATCGTATCCCTCGCGCCGGTGCATGGCTTCGATATCGCCAGAGAAGGTGGCGAACGCGAACTGGGAGATGAAGGGCAGACCAGGCTTGCGGTCGCTGTGCGGCACGAAGTCAAAGTGGACAAATCCTTCAGGCACGGGGGTATCCGCCTTCATGAACCGTCCCCAGAAGCCGTGCCACGGGCCAATATCCACGCTCTTTCCATAGTGGTGCATGAAGAGGACGTCATAATCCCAGCCTGACTTGTACTCCTCCATGGCATCCAGGAGTCCGAACAGGCTCTTGACGGCCTCAGGGTCGGCCAGGTTGGCGTCTTCCTTTCCTACAAACCGCATGGCGGGCAACGTCTTGTACTCGAAGCTGTCCACCTTGAAGCCCTTTTGCTGCTTCTCTACCACAGCAGGCATGAACAACGCCCACTGTACCGACGCGTCCCAGTCCTTGAGGCAGTTGATGTAGCCGTACACATCCACGTGGTTGATACCCTCAGGGCCTGTCTTTTCTCCTGCGAACAGCTCTCGGATGCCACGATCCCGCATGATGGAGAAGTCCGCGAAAACCTTGCCCACTATCTCGGTCAGGCGTTCATCGTGGGTTATGCCCGACAGCGCTTCGTCAAACCGGTCCAACCCCTTGAACACCGCCGGGTTTACCACGCCGGACGGCTCTAACTCGGTCAAGTAGGCCCGGAGCTGCGCGTTCTGTTCCTTGAACCGCGCAAGCACGCCCTGCATCAGGATCTGCTCGTTTTCGGCCAGCTTGTCGTCCGTCCATTCGGCGTCATCCCGCATCCAATCGATCAGTGCGTCAAAGACGCTCGGGTTCTGCCCCCTTGCCTTTGCTGCCCAGCTGGCAATCTTCCTGTACTTATCTGCGGCCGCTAGATTCTCGCCACTCTGCCCTTTGATGTTGCTCCAGCAGAACTCATCCTCCAACCTGCGTGACATTTGAAAGCCTCCCTGAACAGTGATGTGGATGGACAGAGGGTGGAACATCTTGACCCTGCCCCGCTGCACCTTCGAGGGCGGAAAACCGTGGAACCGGGCAAACGCTTTCGAGAAACTTTCCTGCGTCTCGTACCTGTATCGCTCAGCGACGTCCGCGATTTTGGAGTGTTGCTGCAACAGGTCTTGCGCGGCCAGACTCAGCCGTCTGTTGCGGATGTACTCACCGACTGTGAGGCCCGTCACCAAGTGGAAGAGAAGTTGGAAGTGAGAGCTTGAGGTGTAGGATTGGCCAGCTACTTCGTCTATGTTGATGTCGTCGGTCAGGTGGCTCTCAATGTACTGAAGGGCTTTCTGCAGGCACTGTACCCAGTTCACAGGCTACCCTCCTTTCAAGGAGACCTTACAGCAGTCCAGGCCACGAGGCCATGTCTTGAAATACGGAGATTTGTCCTCAAGGGAACCATCGTGCAGGAGCCGCGTTCTAACGTTCTGGAGTTCTCCGAAGACGCCAGACCACCTTCTCCTAGTTCCGTACTTGCGTTACGTGGACTGGCTCAAGCAACCGGGTGCGAGGCGAACAACTATGCTCTTGAGAAACTACTGTGTCGATGACCTAGGTGCCATTGACGAGATCAACAGGTACTGCGCCGTTTCGATACGGTATCACGGAGACGTCAAACCCGAAAACGTGCTCTGCGTTGAAAATGAGAGCGGCAAGATCGTAGGGGCAGGCTTCCTCAAGCCGAACCAGGTGAAGTCGGACACGAAGCGGCTGTTCGACATCCTGACATTCATCGATGAGGCAAGCGCCAGCGCCCGGGAAGTTGAAGGGACCTTATTGGACGGTTTCATCCAGCGAGCGAACGAGATGAAACGCGTATTGTCCGGAAAGGATGTATGCCTGCGCACCTTCTGCGAGGCCGATGACATAGGCCGCATACAGTTCCTAATGGATAAAGGGTTCTACCAGGACGCAGTCATCCCGGTGATGAAGTATGATCTGAGCACGGAAACGAGGCACTACCGGATCCCGGATGACGTGCAGATCAGACAACTGTCCTTCAAGGGTGACGATGTCGCCAAGTATGTCGAAGCCGATCTGGTGACGGGGGAGAGTCCCCAGAGCCGGTCGGAGGTCCTGTTCAAGTCAGGGGACCCCAGCTTCAAGTGCTTCGTAGCAGTGTGTGGCCCGGCAATCGTGGGCGCCGCGTCTGTATGGGACATCAGCGACGAGCGTGCGGCGACGGAGAACGTCTTTGTGCTAGAGCCCTACAGGCGCAAGAACATCGCGAGGGAGCTCCTGGCCACAGCCTTCGACGAGTTGAAGAGCCGGGGCAAGAAGATCGCCACATTGTCTGTGCGCGGGACGAATGTGCCTGCTATCAGGCTGTATCTATCTTGCGGGTACACGCTGTACTACAACCTCGTGGAAATGGTGCATGGATAGGTAGCAAGTCTCCTTGTTGACACCGGTGCCTGGTTTGCCCGGTGTCGCTTTCATCCGTCATCCCGCCGGATGGGTACCGGATATCCTACACCCTCACGGATCACCGTGAACCGGCGTTGATGCCCAACTCAAGCCCCGTATAGAACATTGGCAGTATCGTGGTGAACGGCAGGAGGCAGAAGAACACGCCGGCACCTGCTAGGCCAATCGACAGCGCCTGGTAGAGCAGAGTGACGATCGGCACAAAGATGATCATGTTGAGCATCACCGCAGACCCTAAGATAACGGCCCTGGATGCTCTGTTGTCCATAAGGGAAATTGTCGCAGCATACAGCGAAGCCAAGAGGGCAGGCAGAACAGCGATGTACGAGGTACTAGTAAGGAAGAGGATCAAGAGAAGCGATAGAACGAGGTTCAGGAACAGCCCGGCGAACAGGAGCTCGGGCCCCTGGTTCCGCTTTGCGATCCTGCGGCAGATCACTGCCAGTAACACGGCGGCGGCTATGTTAAGGAGCCAATACGTCAGATCGTCATTGGGGAGGTCCACCATCCTAACGAGCTTGAACCTCTTCCCGTAGAGCACAGAGAGGAGCCATACTACGCCCTCGGAGGCCAGCGAGAGGCCAACGACCGAGGCAAGCAAGAGCCCGGTGTAGGCAAACACCTTCCCGGGCTTTATGTGGCGGCTGCGACAACCCGCCACGAAAAGCGTCACCGACAGCAACGCAGCAAGAGCGGCTAGTAACATCGAGACTGTCTCGCTGTAGGACACTAGGACGCCGGGAAAGATGGTAAAGAACATCTTGTTAGTCCTTGACGTGAAGAACTCGCTGGATACCGAGGGTTCAGACACGAAGCTTTTTACGATAGGAAACACCTGATCCCCATAATGTTGGAGCGACCTAATATCAATGTTGTCCGGATGGTCGTTCGGCGTGTGATGATACTCGAAGCCGTCAATCACCCCGAAGTTCAGGCCGTTAAAACCGTGGTTGCGGAAGACTGCAAAGTCGGTGTCGTCCCGCATAAAGCTGTAGTACGCCGCGGTAAAGGAGTACGCCACGGGGTTTCTGGCATGCTTTGCGTAGTAGTTCACAACGGATGCGTTCCTGTTGCCGGTTTCGAACATGAGAGGCGGCCCCTTGATGCCGTTGGCATCCACGTTCACGACAAGCAAGACGTCCTTGTACCGGTCAAGATGGTGTTCTATCTCGGCTTTGGCACCCTTCATCCACAGCTCTTCCGCGTCGGTGAAAAGGACCAATATGTCGTTGAGAAGCGGCACGTTCTGCGCCTTTATGGCCCGGAGTATCTCCAGGATCGTGGCAATACCGTAGCCGTCATCCGCTGCCCCATAGGAGTTGCGTGCCGAATCGTAATGGGCCATGAGCAGGATGGCGTTATCTGATGCCCCATCCAGTTTGGCTAGTATGTTCTTGCACCCATTGGTCTCTACAACATAGCTCGTCTAACGATGACGCCTGCGCTTTCGGACTAGAATCAGGTGCTACGGTCCGACTCACGCTGAGCGGTACTAATGTACTGTATAGCGGAGGGCGACACGCCGGATTGGAAGTGCCGGATGGGGCATCTCTCGCTGTTTACGGTTCTGATAGCGGTAGCTCCCTAAGAGCCCAAAGTCGGATGTACAGTGCTGGTGCCGGTATCGGCGGCGGTTACGGTCAGGCGGCCGGAGATATCACCATCTACGGCGGCACAATCGAGGCTACTTCCGGCCATGGTGCCGGCATCGGAGGTGGCCATGGCGGCAATGGTGGCACCATAACCATAGTGGGTGGCGAAATCACTGCAACTACCCTGTGGGGAGCCGGTATCGGCGGTGGCGATGAAGGCGATGGCGGCACTATAGCCATTGAAGGCGGGACAATCACCGCGGCTTCCTTCTATGGGGCCGGCGTCGGCGGTGGCTTTCGCGGCAATGGCGGCACCATAACCATAAACGACGGAACTGTCACTGCCAAGGCGCCATCAACAAGTCCTCAACCCACAGATATGTCGAAGATAGGTGCCGCTATCGGTGGCGGTTGTGGGGGTGCCGGCGGTAACATCACAATTAGCGGCGGAATAGTCACTGCAATAGCATCCGAGTATAACGCGGCAATCGGCGATGGAAACACGGCAAACACCGATGTTGGACTAACCGTCACCATAAGCGGTGGCGAGGTTGTGGCGGAATCCTGCCTCCTAGGATTTGCCGGTCATCGGTACAATGACAGAACTAGCAGTGTCTACATAAGTGGTGGCAAGGTTACCGTCGAACCCTACTTCAGTGTTGGGTTTGCCAGTTTCGCATCGGTTGACGTGCAAATCAGTGGCGGCACGGTCATCTTTGACAAGGGTGCATCCGAGGCCTCAACCTGGGACTCAACCTTTACCATAACCGGTGGTTCGATAAACCCGAACTCTGCCCAGGTTGAGGCCATAAACGGGTCAACAACCCCCGTGTATCCTACCAAAGTCCAGTTGGAAGGCATTGTCAGCCCAACGGGTGTTTCGTCGCTTTCCATCGACTCGGGAGGAGCCGGGTACGATTACGGCACCAACGACATGCTGACGGACAGCAGCGGCTATCTCTATCTCTACTTGCCCGAAGGCGCGACTATGTCCACTGCGATAACCGGTTCCGCGAAGTATACAGGGACTGTCACGACAGACACCTCGAACAGCGCGAGCGGTGTTCTCATCTTGGATACTGCGGCGCCAACGGTTCAGAACGTAACGATTCTTAACAGTAACGGCACACTCGCAAGTAATGAGGCCGCGCCACTGGAAGGCAAGGTTCAGATCGCCTTTTGTGAGGAGATGCGCCCGTATGAAGGCGCGGTGGCTCTTAACGGAAACGCCCTGTCTAGCGGCGAATGGTCCGGCGACAACACGGTCTACACAGTTCCGTACTCCGGACTTTCCTACAGCACGACATATACGGTGCAGGTTTCCGGCTTCAAGGATTACTCGGGCAACACAATGACAGAAGCAGATTCCCACTCGTTCACGACCGTCACTGCTTTGGTTGTCGATGGGGATGCAAGCGGATACGAGTACAAGGACGGCGTACTGACGTTCAAGGCGCCAGGAGACTACACGGTATCTATGAATACCGGGGTTACGACAACGACAGACAGGATCGTAGTCAATGCCGGGACCGAAGAAGACCCGGTTAACATAACGCTCAACGGAGTATCGATTGTCAGGTCGGTGGGCGGCAACGCCTTTGAGTTGACGAATGGCGCCACGGTCAATCTGTTGCTTAAAGGGAACAACAGTCTTATTGCCCAAGCATCCATGTCCTCTGGGCTGAGAGTCCCAAACGGTACGTCTGTTGCAATCGACGCCATTGACGCTGACGGTTCCCTCTATGCCGAAGGAGGCATGAGTTCTGCTGCCATAGGTGGTGGGCGTGTTACTAGTATCGGGACCATTACCATAAACGGCGGCAAGATTACCGCCTACGCCGAAGGCTATGGCGCTGCCATAGGTAGTGGCATGGATGTGTTGGCTGCCTCGGGAAGAGTCGAGATAAACGGCGAGAAAGTAGAGGCTACTTCGATTCTCGGCTGTGGCATTGGTGGTGGTGTCAATAGCTTGTTCGACGCGATCATTATCAGCGGTGGCGAAGTAGTTGCCGGCAGCTTCGGAGAAGTCACAGCAGCCATCGGAAATGCAAACACTATCGACATTAGCGGTGGTGAAGTGAATGCCACATTCGTTGGCAATGCTGATTACTACAACGGAGGTTGCGGGATCGGCTGGGCCGGGGAGATCCACATAAGCGGCGGAGAAGTCAATGCCAGTTCTACGTATGTTTCTACTGATTCTAGGTCCTCCGTCGGAATCGGGCATTCTGGAGCAGTGTTCATCAACGGTGGTTTGGTAAACGCTACGGGTAAGACTGAGGGCATTTTCATGGCGGGAACGCTATCCATCGGTGGCGGCACAGTCACGGCCACTGCAGACGCAGCTGGTACGGGTATTCTGGTTTACCTCGATAGCCCAATAGAGATCACGGGCGGCTCAGTGAACGCGACCTCTATCAGTCTTGTCCGCTCCGATGGGAACACAGACTTCATAGACATCGCAAATGACGTAGGGGACAAGGTCTATCTCACAAAGGTCCGGCTAGGCGGCATAAGTTCAGCTACCAGAGTCTTGTCGCTATCAGTAGATCTGAACGGCGTAGCGTACAGCTACGGCCTTAACGACGTGTATACGGACGACCTGGGCTACCTGTATCTCTACCTCCCCCAAGGAGCGAGAGTCACAGCAGCAAGGACGGCGTCCAATTCGTACGCCGGGGTAGTTGCTACAGACGCTACAGGTGCTTCAGATGGTACCCTTTTGTGGTAGAGACACCAACAGGGTCGTCATCCGGTTCAAGCACTGCGCCCAGTTTCCGCGCGATTACTTCGAGCGGGCGTTCTCTGTCTGTTAACGTAAGCGCAGGGGCGAAACACGCGATTATCAGCGTGGATAACAGCATCGGTGAGCTGGTCGCGGGTGGGGGAAACGAAACCATAGAGATACCCCCTATCCCCGGTGTAGACAGCTACTCCGTCACGCTCCCCGTAGGTTATCTTGCTGCCTCTGGCGGTGGTTCGCTGACCCTCAAGACAGGCGCGGGCAGCATAACGCTCCCGGGGAACATGCTTACGGGCATAGATGGAGAAAGGGCGCAGGTCACGATTGGCCGGGTTGACGTAACAGCCCTGCCTGCCGGGG
>CAZRRG010000014.1:0-34024 GCA_964602455.1 uncultured Eubacteriales bacterium
AGAGCGCCCAAGCCCTGCCTGCGAGGGCGCTGATGGAGGAGTCCCTAGGGAGCGACTCTCGCATGAACCTGTATGTTACGCGTCCTGTGGGCTCTATCCGGTTGCTTTCACCCGGAGAAGAAGCAGCGGTAGCCGGGATGCCCAGGGAGATCGTCAACCGGGGGTACGGTGAGCTCATGAGGCTCCCGACGACCCCGGCAGCCGATTGGGTCGAGATCGTCCACGACGTGTCATCCAGCGATAACGGTGATAAGGAACAGCGGCTTACCGGTCAGATGTCGGCCACGTTTCGCGTCCGCCCTTCATACTACCGCCTGACGCTGAAAGACGTGCCCCTAACCAAGAACAGCGTTACGCCTTTCCGGCTGGAGAATGAAGCAGAGTTAATTGGGGCGGAGATCCCTTCCACTGCTTGGGCGGCAACCGGGGCTCGGCCCGGGTACTCCATCACCGTGACGTGGTGGATGCCGGTGGAAATGACGCTGACAAGGAACTACACCGCCGTGGTCGCGAGGTCCTCGTCGCGAGTCGAGGTCAGCATGGGTGCTGTCTACCTGGACAAGTCCTACATGGGGCTGACCCCGTCGGCGCCGTCCACCCGGTTTGTTCAGGTCACCACAGTGGGCGGCGCCCAGGGTTACAACTGACATAATCCTAATGCGGCTTGCGGTCTACGGCATGCGGCTTACGGCTCGTCCGTCGAACCGGCCGGCTCGCCCGCAAACTGTTTCTCGTACAGGGTCTTGTAAAGCCCGCCCTGTTCGATCAGCTGCTCGTGGTTGCCCACTTCCTTAACTACGCCCTTGTCTATGACGTAGATGCGGTCCGCGTTGCGGATCGTGGAGAGCCTGTGGGCAATCACGATTGAGGTGCGCCCCTTGAACAGTCTCTCAAGCGCCCTTTGTATCTGCAGCTCCGTGTAAGCGTCAACCGATGACGTGGCTTCGTCCAGGATCAAGATCCTTGGGTTAGCCAGCAGCGCCCTGGCAAAGGCCAGCATCTGCCTCTGGCCCACGGATAGCCTGGACCCACGCTCCCGGACCTGTGTGTCGTAGCCGTCCTGCTGGCGCATGATGAACTCGTGGGCTCCGACGATCTTGGCCGCCTCCTCCACCTCTTCGTCGGTGGCGTCAAGCCGTCCGTACCGGATGTTCTCCCGGATGGTGCCGGAGAAGATGACAGTATCCTGAAGCACAATGCCCAAGTTCTGCCTGAGAGACTGGATAGTCACGTCGCGAATGTCGTGGCCATCGACCTTGACGGACCCGCCCTGGACGTCGTAGAAGCGGCAAAGGAGGTTTATCACCGAGCTCTTCCCCGCTCCGGTGGGCCCCACAAGCGCGATGGTTTCGTCCGGCCTTGCCTCGATGTTCACGTTGTGCAGCACCGGCAGGTCCGGGTCATAGCCGAAGGTAACATCGGTGAACTCCACATGGCCTTCCACCCTGCCGAGTTCCATGGCGCCGGGCTTATCGGACACGTTGGGCTTGGTGTCCAGGACCTCGAAGACCCGCTCTGACGATACAGCGGCCTGGAGCAGGATGTTCCACACCTCAACCAGGTTCCTGATAGGCCAGAAGAACCTGTTCACGTAGTTGACGAAGGCCGTGACCGTGCCTATGGTCACCGCGGTATCCATGATCGACATCCGCAGGCCTCCATAGTAATAGACCAGCGCGACTCCCGCGGTGCCGATGATGTCCACCAGGGGGAAGAACAGGGCCTGAAGCCTCGCCGCATCCATCTGGGCCTGGAAGTTCTGCTGGTTGGTGTCGCTGAACTTGTCGGCGTTCACGTCCTCGCGGCTAAAGGCCTGGGTGATCTTCATACCCGAGATGGACTCCTGCAAGTTTGCGGTTATGTCGGCAAGGCGACGCCGGGTCTTGTGGTAGGCCCGGGTTAGCTTGCCTTGCAGCAGGAACACGGTAAGGAACAAGAACGGGATGGTGATAAACGTGATGAGGGCCAGGGGACGGTTCATCCTAAGCATCACGTACACGATGCCGAAGATGGTCACGCAGTCCGACAGCAGCATCAGCGTGCCGCCGGAGATAAGCTGGTTCACTCCCTCGACGTCGTTCACGACGCGGGACATAACGCGGCCAGCCTGCAGCCGGTCGTAGAAGTCAAGTCCCAGGTCCTGAAGGTGCAAGAACACCTTTTTCCGCATAGAGTACAGGATCTGCTGGCCCGTCCACGACATGACGTACTGCTGTGAAAACCGTAGCCCTGCAATTGCGATCTGAAGCCCCATGTAGATGCCGACCAGGCGCACCAGCGCGTCCGGCGTGGCCTCTCCTGCCTCAACCAGGTCCAGCACTTGCTTGATGATGAGGGGCCCCTGCAGGGTCAGTGTGGCCACCGCGATTACAATAGCCATGGCCAACGTGAGCTGCTTCCAGTAGGGAGTGAGGAACTCTTTGGTCCTGCCCAGGTGACTGAAGTTCACATCCTTCAGGTTGATGTCGTCGGCGTCGAGCCTTCCGCCGCCTGGTCCGTGCATGTGGAACCCCATTACCTGTCACCGCCTTCCGTGGTAGCAACTTCACGCTGGAACTCGTCTCTCTCCTGGCTTCGGAACTGGAGGTTGTATATGGCTGTGTAGATGCCGCCCTTGGCAAGGAGCTCCTTGTGAGTGCCTTCTTCCACGATCCGGCCGCGGTCCAGGACTATGATGCGGTCGGCGTTGCGAACGGTTGAAAGCCGCTGGGCGATGATGAAGGAGGTCCTATCCGTAAGAAGCTTGTTGAAGGCCTCTTGTATCTTGAGTTCAGTCTCAACGTCCACGCTGGACGTGGACTCGTCGAGGAGAAGGATCCTGGCGTCCATCAGGAGCGCGCGGGCGATCGCGACCCTCTGCTTCTGGCCGCCCGACAAGCCAACGCCACGCTCTCCGATGATCGTGTTGTAGCCGTTGGGCAGGCTACCGATGAAGTCGTCGATGTGAGCGGCCTGGGCAGCCCGCCGTATCTCGGCCTCGCTTGCTCCCGGCTTGCCGTAGGCGATGTTGTCGCGGAGCGACGCCGAGAACAGGAACGTCTCCTGAGTCACAACGCCGATCTGTTTGCGGAGGCTGTCCAGCTCGACGTCCCTCACGTCATGCCCGTCGATGAGCACTCGTCCCTTGTTCACGTCGTAGAACCTGGGGATGAGGTTCACCAGGGTGGACTTGCCCGAGCCGGTCCCGCCCAGGATCGCGATAGTCTCACCGGGCTTCACCGTGAGGTTTATGTCGGAGACGACCATGTTCTTGCCGTCGTAACCGAAGCTTACGTCCTCGAAGGTGACGGCGCCCTCGATCCTGCCGAGGGGCTTGGCGCCGGGTTTGCTCTGCACGTCGGCCTTGGTATCCAGGATCTCGAAGATCCTCTCCCCGGCAGCAGCGGTGCGCTGCGCGCCCGACACCCACATGCCCAGCATTCGCACCTGCCTGAGGAGTTCAAGGATGAGCGTGTTGAACGCGATAAGGGTGCCGACACTCAGGGTGCCTCGCAGGACCTCGCGGCCGCCCCAGAACAAGATTATCGCCATGCTGCTCTCGATGAGGAGCGTCATGAAGGCCTCGTTTGCGGCGGAAGCTCTTACTGTCTCAACGTTCTTGTTCAGGAGGTTCGTGTTATCGCGCTCAAACTTCTGCATCTCGTGGTCTTTGCGGGCGAAGGCCTTCACCACGCGCTGTCCGGTTATGTTCTCCTGCAGAGTCGCGGTCAGGACCGCAAGGAGCTGCTGCACAGACCAGAACCTTGGGCGCACTATGGTGGCGTAGATCTTCACGCGCCAGATGAGTATGGGGAGCGGGATCATCGCAACAAGGGTAAGTTTCCAGTCCAGGGTAAGCATGAGGACAAATGTAGCAAGGAACCGGACCACAGCGGCGGTTATCTGGATCATCTGGTGGGACAGGAAGTGTCGGGTCTGCTCAACGTCCTGCGTAACGCGGGACATCAACTGTCCGGTCTGGGCTTTGTCATAGAAACTGAAGGACAACTGCTGCAGGTGCTCGTACAAACGGTTGCGGACATCGAAGATTATCTTCTGCCCGGCCCACGCCATGCCGTACCTCTGGGCGTAGCCAAGCACAGCTCCAATCAGACTGGCGCCCGCGATGCCCAGCGCGCCCCAGATCAGCATGTCCCACCGGCCGTTGACGTAGATGTCGTCAACGATCCAGCGGACAATCATAGGTTGGGTAAGCTGCAGGCCGGTGATGGCCAAGATGAGCACAAGAGTTCCGAGGTACACTTTCCAGTAAGGTACCGCGAAGCGCATGAGCCTTGTTAACGTCTTCAAACGCGAGACCTCCTCGGACTACCGCAAGCCTTCCGGCTTTGACGACTCCTGAACGATTCTCCCAAGCTGGTCGATGGTCTCGGAGAGCATCCTGGTCACCTGTTCCGCCTTAATCACGATGAGCCCGTTGCCGTGGTGGCTCATGAAGACCATGACTTTATCGCCGATATCCAGGCCGTACTCCTTTCGAGCCTCTGCCGGGATGACGATCTGTCCCCTCTCCCCTACGGTGGTGGCCCCGCAGAACTTGCCGCGCAGGATGTGGCTCAAGAGTCATCCTCCTTTCACCGGATGTTGTTGTTAGGCCGTTCATCACGTCCGTAACAATGTATGACTTATCATACTTTCGCCTCACGAATCATATCACCGGGGTATTTCAGATGGCAAGTATATAGTGACACGAAATATCTAGAAGGTGTCTCTCTCCTGTCGCAAAGGTCAACACACGTACCTTGAAGAAATTAAGTCTTGTATTGACATTATTAATTCCACCGTTGTAGACTTCCCGTGTGGATTGCACGATACCCTAGTCGCTACCGAGGAGAGGAATCCCGATGTCGTCTGCCAGCCTCACGTGCATGCGCGAAAGCCTCCGATATGTTCAGCGCCCGTCTTCCAAGATCTCCGCCTTCATCTTTCTGCTCATCGCCAACGCCGTAATGCCGGTCGCGGGCTCGGCCTTCATGCGGAGAAGCGTGGATGCTCTATATGCCCAAGACGGCAGCAGCTTTGGCCTGTACTGCCTGCTTCTGCTCCTAAGCTACGTGGGAAGCGCTGCGGCGATGGGTTCGGCGGCGATGCTGCGGCAAGGGATCGCCGAAGGAATCGCGGCAGAACAGCGCCGGGCCATTATCAGGGCCTCGCTGGCTATGCCGTTCCAGACCTACGAGAAGACCTCGCGCGGCGATACGCTCTCCCGTCTCACCGCCGATGTCGACCAGGCGTCCCGGATCTACACCGGGATCTACCTTGCGCTGAACTGCGTCATCACGGCCTCGGCCGCCGTGGCCTACATGATCTACTTGAACTGGCAGGTGGGCCTGGCAACCGTCGCATCCAGCCTGGCCGTGGTGTGGATTACCAGACGCTCAAACGATCCGCTCCTCGCGAAGACCCGGTCCTACCAGGAATCACTTGGCGGCCTATCGGGAACAGCCCTGAACTTCATCGAGGGGACCACGGTCATCAAGTCCTTTCTTGCTGAGGACACCGCGGCCAAGAGTTTCGCGGCACGCACCCGAGAGGTATTCGCGGCAGCAATGGCCGTAGCAAAAAGCACGGCCAATATGCGCGCGGCCACTGGGGCCGCTGTCTTCCTGCCCCTTATGACCGCCTTCGTGTTCGGTGGCTACATGGCCGTCGTCGGACGCGCCTCTCCAGGTTCCGTCCTCGGCATGATAGCACTCACCGACTCTATCGCCATCCTGGTCAACCTGGGTCCAAGATGGGCCGAAATCCAGAGGAGCGCAGGGGCCTATGAGAGGGTCAAAGCCGCCATCTCGGCGGAGCCCGACTCCGTCCCCGCACGTCCTGCCGGCTCGACGCAGCTCTCAACCTCGACCCCGGCGGCAGCGCCTATGCCGGCTATCCTGGTCGAGAACCTCTCTTTTGAGTACGAGCCGGGTAGGCCTGTACTGAAGGACATATCTTTCAAGGCGGCTCCGGGCTCAAAGGTGGCGATCGTCGGAAGGAGCGGGTGCGGAAAGAGTACACTGCTCAAGTTGCTGGCCGGCCTGTACGCCCCACCTCCGGGCACCGTGTTCGTGCACGGCCTGGATATGTGCTACGAGCGTCTGGAGCAGGGCGGGCAACAGATCACCTATGTACCCCAAGAACCGTTCCTCTTCTCCGGCACGGTCAGGGATAACCTACTGCTGGGCAACCAGAGCGCGACGGAGGACACTCTCAGCGAAGCCCTCGATAAGGCCGACAGTGATGGTTTCCTCAAGGGGATGCCGGACGGGCTGGACTCTGAAGTCGGTGAAAGGGGAAGCCTCGTCTCCGGCGGACAAAGGCAGAGGCTGAGCCTGGCAAGAGGGCTCTTGAGAGGTGCGCCTGTTCTGCTCCTTGATGAACCGACCAGCGCCCTTGACAGGGATTCCGAAGCAAGAGTAGTTGAGTCGATCCTGGGAATGGCCGGTGTGACCTGCGTAGTGGTTACTCACCGCCCGAGCCTCGCCGCGGCCAGCGACCTCATCCTCGTCATGGACAGCGGCAGGATCGTCGAGCGCGGCACTCATTCGGAACTGATGGAAAACCGCTCATTGTACTGGTCTTTCTACTCCGGGGAAACCACGTTCAGCCCGGTTGGGACGTCGGAACAGAAGGGTGAAACGAAGTGAAGCGCAACTCTCTCGCTCGCCTGTGGTCGTATCTTGGAAGGGACAAGTGGCTCCTGGGGCTGGCAATGTTGCTGGACCTCGTGTGGGCGGCGGCCAACTCATTGGGCATCACCTGGTCCATAAAGACCATCATGAACGCAGCCTCGGTCCGAAGCCTGCCGATGCTGGTTATCGGGGCTGAGTACCTCGTGGCAACAGTGGCCGTCATGGCGATCTTCGGCCCCGCAGGCGGGTACCTGGTGTCCCTGGTTACGGAACGTGCAGCCCGGTCCCTCAGGAGCCGGATCTTCGCTGCAGCTCTCGGGGGCGAGGCAAAGCACCTCGACTCCCGCGAATCAGGCGATACCATCGCTAGACTGGTCAACGACGTCGAGACAGCGAAGCAGGGATACGCTACTCTGCACGACGGGGTAAGCCAAGTCTGGCAGCTGCTCTGGTCGCTGGGCACCCTATTAGTCATGAACTGGCCTTTGGCCGTAGCCGCGATGGGATTTGCTTTGCTCTGCTTCCTGGCCAGCGTTGGGTTTGCTAAACCCCTCAAGTCCTTGAGTTTGGCCTACCAGGCGGGACTGAGCACGGTAACTGAATCAGCCACGAACCTCCTGAGCGGGGTGGCCACAGTCAAGGGACTCCGCGCCGCAGAAGCAGCGTCAGCCCGGTTCGACGCGGTTACGGAAGAGCACCTGGCCGTGGGGCGGAAAAGGGCCAGGGTGATGGGGCTACAGAACGGAGTCATGAACGCGATGCCGTTTGTCGCGCTATCAGCGATGATCTACGTCGCCGGAAGAGCGGTCTTCGGGCAGGGGATCCCTGCCGGCGATGCTGTTGCTCTCGCGCAGTTGTCGACAAGATGCCTCTTCCCCCTCACGATCCTGGGCAACGTCTGGGCTACGCTGCAACTGAACCTGGCGGCGGTTGACCGTGTATCGGAAGGCATTGAGATCCCACAGGAGAGGACACCGGAGAGCGACATCGCCGGCGCATCTGAGTCCGGATGTGCCTCCGCGCCTACCTCTGCATCCTCGCCTGCGCTGAATCTCGCGGGCAGCGCACTGGAGTCCGAGCACATGTCGAACCTCGCCGGCAGCCCACCCTCAATCGAGTTCCGGAATGTGAGTTTTGCCTACAACGGCCAGAAGCAGGTCCTGAACAACGTGAGCTTCGCCGTGGCCGGCGGCCAGAGGATGGCCCTAGCCGGGTCCAGCGGTTCCGGAAAGACCACCGTCCTTAAGCTGCTCCTTGGGATGTACGCTCCCGGCGACGGCGCCGTCCTGTTGGGAGGCATCGATGTGAGAAAGCTATCTCTCAAGGAAGTCCGCCGGGCCGTCGCGGTACTGCCCCAAGAACCGTGGCTCTTCCCCGGCACCATCAAGGAAAACATCCTCCTCGGCAAGGCTGGCGCAACCGACGAAGAGGTGGTCAGGGCAGCGAGACTCGCCCACGCTCACGAGTTCATTGAGGCTCTGCCGTCCGGCTACGACACCGTCCTGGACGAGCGCGGCTCCAACCTGTCGGGCGGCCAACGCCAGAGGCTGTGCCTGGCCAGAGCGTTTCTGAAAGACGCTCCGGTGCTGTTTCTGGACGAGCCGACTGCCTCGGTGGACGCCGAATCGGAGCGCCTCATCAGCGACGCGGTGGAACGCCTGTCGGAAGGCCGCACCGTCGTCACCATCGCTCACACTTCGGCGATGCTAGAGCGCGCCGATACCAGAGTCATCCTCGAGGCGGGCAGGGTCGTTCCGGCGTAGCGGTTGAAGCGTAGTGGTTGAGGCGTAGTGGTTGAAGCGTAGCGGTTGAGGCGTAGTGGTTGAAGCGTAGTGGTTGAAGCCGCGCATCCATCACGCCGTGCCCCATAGGCATCCCGTCCCTATCACGTGGCGACCCTTCAAATTTCGAGGGGTCACGGGAGGAATATTACAAGACTAGTCATATTCCCTCCGGTGACCATTAGGGAAAAAAGTCGGGTCACCGCGCGCCTAATCAGCGTTGATTAGTTACGGCATGACCACACTTTTCGACATGTTAGCCTTCTGGTGACCTATAGGAAACCGAGAAACAGTCACCGCGTGACCAGCCCAAAACCCGGCAGTCACGCGGTGACTAATAGAACCCCTTCACTGGTCACACGACAACACCTGTACCTCTAGTGAATAACGTGGCGGCGTCGGCACTTCCTGCCCGCGCAAAGCGGCGGGTTCGACGCCTTCCGCCCGCATAAGGCGGCGATGTCGGCATATGCTGCCGGCATGGCTTGGCGGCATCAAGTGCCGGCACGCTACCTATTCTTCGCCATCCACTCCCGGCCGGCGAGAAAAGCCTTGAGGTTCACTTCGATGGTTCGCTTGGGAACCAGGCGCGACACCTCCGACACCCAGGTCTCGACAGGTGGATCTCCGGAACCATCCAGCAGGACCGAGAGGGCTCCCAGCATGGCTATGTTGGATGTGCGGGTGTTGCCTGATTCCCTAGCAATAGACACTGCCGGGATCAGATACGCCTTCCCGGCTCTCTGGAGGAAAGACTTAACCCCCAGCTCCGGGTACACGGCGTCGCCCATGTTGACCGGGACGGGGGATATGACCTCGTCGCTGGCAAGCACTGTCCCGCCAGGACGCAGGTTGGGCAGTTCGCGATAGGCCTCCAGTATCTCCAGACCCAGGATGAGGTCGCCTTCACCCTGCGGGACGACCGGGGAGTAGACTCTGCTTCCGCGTCTCACATAGCTGGTCACGGTACCGCCTCGCTGGGCCATACCGTGTACCTCGGACGTCTTCACGTCATTCCCCTGTGCAACGAAAACGGATGCAAGCACGGTTGTCGCCAGGAGACCGCCCTGGCCACCGACAGAGGCGATGATGAAATCCTTCATCATCTTGCCTCGCCCCCTTCCCCATTGGAGCCATCGACAGGCGCTTTCAGCGCTTGTTTAGGACATATCTCGACGCAGATCCCGCATCCCGTACACAAAACCGCGTTTACGCTCGGCTTCTTTCCCTGGCGCTCAAGGGCGGGGCAACCTGCCCGCAAGCAGAGCCCGCACTCGATGCACAGCGCAGGATCGAAGGCTGGGGCCGGTCTCCTCTCGCGGGTAATGAGGACGCAGGGCGTCCGTACGACTACCACCGAGGACGGGAGCTCAAGTGCCGCGCGGACCGCCTTCTCGACAGCCGCTAGATCGTAGGCGCTCACCACCATCACGGGCTCACGCCCACATGCCGCGGCGATGGCTTCGATGGATGCCTTTGGCGCCTCCTCGTGCCTGGCGTTGAGGCCCGCACCCGGGTGGCCCTGGTGCCCTGTCATCGCCGTGGTCCCGTTGTCCAGCACTAGGACCGGTGCGTCTATACCGTTATAGGTCATGTTCAGGAGCGGCGTTATGCCGGAGTGCATAAACGTCGAGTCGCCGATTACGGCGACAACCTTCTTCGCCTTATCCCCAGGGAGACCCAGCCTCATCCCTTGAGCGTGGCCGATGCTGGCTCCCATGCAGGTCGTGGTGTCGAGGGACGACAGGGGCGGAAGGGCCCCCAGCGTATAGCAGCCGATGTCCCCGGTCACAGTGAGGTTCAACTTGCGGAGGACGTAGTAGACACCTCTGTGGGGACATCCGGGGCACAAGACCGGCGGCCTTGCGGGTAAGGCGGCGGGGTCGGGATCCATCTGCCCCGCCGGTTCCGAGGGCGTGCTCTGGCTTGAAGTCACCTTTCCGAGGCCCCTGGCTACGCCATCCCTGATGACGCCCGGTGACAGCTCTCCAATCTCGGGGAAGACATCCTTACCGTGGACCGCAAGCCCCATGGCCCGGATCTCGGTCTCCCAGAACGGGTCCAGTTCCTCGACGACAAAGACCTTTCCCACTTTGCTAACAAACTCCTGGATGAGCCGCCTGGGCAACGGGTACGACATCCCCAGTTTCAGGACTGATGCCTCTGGAAAAGCTTCCTTTACATATTGGTAGGAAATGCCCCCGGTAATGAACCCGAACGAGGTATCGCCCCACTCCAGAACGTTCAGCGGAGAAGTCTCGGCGAACTCCTCTAGCGCCCTGATACGCTGCAGCACAAGCGGCTTTCTCCGCCTGGCGTTGGCGGGAAGCATTACGTACTTGGTCGCTTCCTTCTGGTACGAGAGCTGGGTGGGTAGTTGCCGCTCCCCAGGTGAGACGATGGAACGGGCGTGGGATATGCGAGTGGTGGAACGGATGATAACGGCCGTATCGAACCGTTCCGAGATGTCGAAGGCCTCACGTGTGAAGCGGTACGCCTCCTCCGAATCGCCGGGCTCCAGCACCGGCACCTTTCCGAACTTGCCGAACCAGCGATTGTCCTGCTCGTTCTGGGAGGAGTGCATGCCCGGGTCATCCGCGCTGACGATAACAAGTCCTCCCCGGACTCCCATGTAGGAAACGGTCATGAGCGGGTCACTCGCCACGTTGAGGCCCACCATCTTCATCGTGCAAAGGGCTCGACGCCCGGCAATGGACGCACCGATGGCCACTTCAAGGGCCACCTTCTCGTTGGTGGACCACTCCACGTGAATGTCCCTGTACCGGGATAGAGACTCGATGATCTCTGTGCTCGGGGTGCCAGGGTACCCGGTCACAACCGCGCAGCCGGCGTCGTACGCTCCCCGGCCTATTGCTTCATTGCCGTACATTAGCTCCCTCAACCGACTTCCTCCTCAGCATCGTCGCTACCGACTCCACTGGCAGAACACTTCAATGCCCCGCGGTGCTTGTCCTGCCCTTCCTCCGAACCCTCGCGGGCGCAGAAAAAGCGCGATGGCGTCGAATATCTATGGTAGATACGAGGAGGAGGGGAGCCATCCTGGTATTCAAGTGGCCGAAGGAAAGCAGCCGGAGCCCTGTCCTGGGGGTTCGCACGCGTGAGATACCCGGTAAGGAAGGGTTTATCAGCAGGGATAACGAAGATACACTCCGGTGAGCGACCCATTGATTTTCACATTGTTTACGTTTCCTTCCAGCCATACCGTCGAATCCAGGGTGGCGCTGGCTAGGGATGGCGACGCGCAAGCCAGAGAAGACCTGATACGTGACTACACTCCCTTTATCCTCAAGACTGCCTCGGCGGGGGCCAGAAGGTACCTTGTCCAGGGCAGGGATGAGGAAGTAAGCATAGGGATGCAGGCCTTCAATGAGGCGATCTCCGCCTACTCGAGCGACAGGCCCGGCTTCCTCGCGTTCGCGGCAACCGTGATCCGGCGCCGGCTCATCGACTACTACCGCAAGGAGAAGCGGCGCGATGAGGTTCCCTTCTCGGCGCTGGCAGAGGAAGAGGGGGCGGACGCCGAGTGGCCCGCCAGCCTGGAAGCCCACAAGGCTTTCGTGACCGAGGACTGGTCCAGGGTCCTGGAGCGGCGAGACGACATACAGCGGTGGACTGAGGTGCTCGGGATCTACCGGCTAACCTTGAAGGACGTTGTGAAATCTGTCCCGAAGCACGCGGATGCCCGGGAGCGGGCCATACACACCGCCGTCCTGGTATCCAGAAATCCTGAGCTCAAGGCGAAGTTTATGAAGAACCGGAAGCTTCCGATAGACGATCTCTTGCGGCTCCTGCCGGATGAAGTATCGTCACGGAAGACGCTGGAAAGGCAAAGGGCTTACATTACCGCGGTTGCGGCGGTGTTGACATACGATCTGTCGAGCCTCAAGGATTACTTGGATTTGGAATAGAGGTGAGCACGATGAGAGCAGGCGAGCGAGGTCTAATAGTTGAACGCTCCGGACGCAAGGTAACCGCTCTTCGCAGGAACGGGGACCTACTGACGTTCAACACCGACAGAGACGATATCATGATCGGTATGGAGATCGAGGTCCCCGTCAAGGTGGCCTTGTTCACCTGGAAGCGTCTCGCGCCGGCAGTGGCGCTTTCGCTGATCATCGTGCTTGTGTCTTCGTTTGCCTACAGACAGTACCTATACGCGCAGCCTGTTGTGGCCTACGTAAGCCTGGACTCCGTCGGAAGCGTCGAACTGGAGGTCAATGGGGCAGGCATAGTGAAGTCGGCCACGGCGCTTGACGCCGCGGGCCAAGAAGCGTTGTCCGCCGTGAAGTACCAGAACAAACCGGCCGGAGAAGTGGTTCAGGCGCTCATCAAGGCGCAGAACCCGGAAAACGCGGCCGGTGCTGTCGTGGCGCTGGTCCCAGCCGCTGACCCCGAGGCACAACCTAAGGAAGCCAAGAAGGCTAAGAAGGCCATGGATCGCATTGAGGAGAAGGTCACCGGTGGCAAGGGGAGCACGTCCACCAAAGTGACATCCATACGCCTGGATCCTGAGATCCGGAACTCGGCTCAGGAACTGGGCATCTCTGCCGGAAGGGCCGCTCTATGGGCCTTGACTCAGCCGCTCATCAAGCATGGCTCTAAAGCAGGCGATGACCCGGGATCACCACAGCCGGGATCGGAGCCCGCAGTCGGCCCCGGGCAGTCCACTACCCCTACAGATCCACATAGCGCCCAGCCTGGCGGCTCTGCTCAGCCGGGCGCCGCCACCGGACCAGGTGCAACCGCGGATCCGGGTAAGACTCCTGGCCCCGGCGCCAAGCCCGGTGGCCCGACAGACCCAGCCGACTCCAAAGGTCCCGGAAGCTCAAAAGACACGGATGCCAGGGGCTCAAGCGGCTCTAAGGAGAAAGCCCTCCTTGAAACGATCAAGGGATCGTTGCCCAAGGTAGACCTAGACAAACTGCAAAACGACCGGAAGAACTCCAAGGAACAGGAGGATCTTCTCAAGGATATCACCAAGAAATGGCTGCAAGAGGTTGCCAAGCAGGTCGGCAAGCATGATAAGGACGACCGAGACGACGACAGGGATGGCGACGATGACGACGGGCGCAACAACGACAAGAAGGGTTCGTCCGGTCAGTCAAAGGGCGATAACGATAAAGGTTCCCAGGGCTCAGACAGCAAGCCCGGCAAGAACAACGGCAAAGATGATAGCGACGACGGCGGCAAGGGCTCGCAAGGCAAAGGGAGCTCATCCGGCAAGTCATCAGGCGATGACTCGCCCGGCAAGGACAACGGAAAGGGCTCGAGCAGCAAACCCGGCAAGGACGACGACAAAGGCTCAACCAGCAAACCCGGCAAGGATAACGACAAAGGCTCAAGCACCAAGCCCGGCAAGAACACCAGCACCAACTTCCTTGGCGATTTGCTCAACCGGCTGTCGTGGCTGAGAAAGTAGACCGTGCCTGAAGTTGCCATAACGCCACCGGAACCCGTAGAATCTCCTTAGCGCCACGACGTGCCCCGGCGCGTGGGAGGCCTCAGCTTGTCGAACGCCGAGGAGAGCCACCTGGACGGTGATCCCCGTCAAATACTTGAAGCGGCCTTTGCCCCGGGAGGGCTGGTTTCGCGCTTCGTCGCGGGATACGAGGATAGGCCCGAGCAGGTGCGCATGGCGCTCTCAGTCTGGGATACCCTTGCGGACGGAGGACGACTCCTGGTTGAAGCCGGAACCGGCGTAGGCAAGTCTCTCGCCTACCTCCTCCCCGCGATCCTGTGGGCCAAAGAGACGAGGAAACGGATCGTCGTGTCCACGCACACCGTGAACCTGCAGTCCCAGCTGTTCTCGAAAGACCTCCCACTTGTCTCGCAAATGCTGTCGGCTTCAGACTGGGGGTTCGAGTACGCCCTCTTCAAGGGACGTAGCCACTACCTCTGCATGCGAAGATGGCGCCAGTCCTACGCCGATGTAGCGCAGAAAACCTCGCTGGTTGTGGCGACCGAGGACGAGCGCGCCATAGAGGCCCTGTTTGACCTGACCACTGACGGCTCCTGGGACGGCGACCGCGATACCCTTCCCCGTCCGGTCCCTGACAGGGTGTGGGCCGAGGTCTGCTCCGAGAGCGACAGGTGCATGTCCGCCAAGTGCAAGTTTAAGGATGCCTGCTTCTATCAAAAGCACCGCAAGCGCCTGGAGAAATGCCACTTAATCGTAGTGAACCACGCTCTCTTCGCATCCAATCTGGCCATTCGCAGTCAGACCCAGGGCCAGGGCCTCCTTCCCAACTATGAGGCTGTCGTATTCGATGAGGCCCATCACCTGGAAGACGTCGCCCGTGACTCCCTGGGCACCGAGGTCAGCCCCTCCCGCCTAAAGAGACTGGCGGACGATACCGTCCGGCTGGTATCTTCGGGGTCGTTCCAGAAAGGCGTGACCAAAGAAGGGGCGAAGAAGCTGCGTAGCGCGCTTGACGACTTTGCGGCTGCCCTATCAGGCATGCTTGACCGGGTTGGGCCAAGGTCGGGTGGCGCGACTCAGAAGGACAAAGCCCGGCTTAGGGACCCGGACCTAGTGGGTGAAGGAGCTCCGCAGTGGCTGAGGGACTTCGCCGGCGAGATTGCCACCTGGGAGGACTTCGACCTGTCGGACGAAGAGAAGTTCGAGGTGCAGGTGCTAAGGCGAAGATACTTGGCGTTGGCCGATGACCTGGACAGTATCAACCACCTGGAAGGCGACGGTGATTCCTACGTCTACTGGGCCGAAAAGGATGAGAGCAGCCGGAGAGCCCAGGTAGTGCTCAAGAAGTTCCCCCTGGAGATCGGCCCTTACCTTCAGGACTGCCTGTGGTCGGTGCTCCCTTCAGCCATACTTACCTCGGCCACGCTGGCGACCGGAGGCAACTTCGACTACGTGAAGCGGATGCTTGGCCTGGAGACAACCTGCGAGCAGGTGCTGGGGTCACCCTTCAACTACCGGAAGCAAGCCTGCCTGTGCATCCCTCGAGACAGCAGGTCGCAGGATGTGAACAGTCCACCTTTCAACGACTACGTGGCTGAGAAAGTGCTGGATATCGTCGATATGACTTCCGGGAGGGCCTTTGTCCTCTTCACCAACCGCCGCTCGATGGAGAAGGTTGCTGACATGATAAGGGACCGGATTGAGGAGAAGGGCTATCCGTTCCTCAAGCAAGGCGAGGCCGCTCGAGACGTGCTGCTCAGGGAGTTCAAGGAGGCCGGCAACGCGGTCCTGTTCGGGCTCGATTCGTTCTGGGAAGGCGTGGACGTGCCGGGCGACGCGCTATCCTGCGTCGTTCTGGCCAAACTCCCCTTCCCCGTTCCCGATGATCCTGTCATGGAGGCCCGAGAGCAGCTCTGGAAAGCCCAGGGACTGGTCCCCTTCACTCATTACTCGCTGCCACTGGCTACTCTGAAGCTCAAGCAGGGCTTCGGCCGTCTGATCCGTTCAAGGACAGACCGCGGAGCCGTCGTGATACTGGACCCCCGCATCGCCACAAAGTCGTACGGCAGCGTCATCCTCAAGAGCTTGCCGCCGGCGCGGCTGACATTCGACCTGGACGACATAGCCGCGGCGGTGCCTCCGGTGATCTCCCGCCAGTAGGCAAACGCCCATGACAGAGGATAATGAAGACGGCGTCTTCGACGCGGTGGAGTTCACCGAGTACGCGGTGCTCCGGTCCGGCGCAAAGCAGAAGGCGGCCCGGATAACCGATATCCGGGCCGCGCTGTCTGTGGGCTACTGTTGGTTACTGTGTGACTCCCAGTCTACCTTCCCAGAACATCCTTAAGGGCGCCAAGGAAGTGGACCACGTTCGCGTGGGTCGCGTTGGTGCCCATGGTGCCGATGCGCCAGATCTTGCCCTTGAACACGCCAAGGCCGGCGCCGATCTCGATGTTGTGCTCCACCAGGAGCTTCTTGCGGACCGCAGCCTCATCCACGCCCTCGGGCACATACACCGTGGTCAAGCTCGGCAACCTGAACTGCGGGCTCACGACCATCTTCATCCCCATGGCGGTCAGGCCGTCGATGAGGTCCTTCTGAGCCGCCAGGTGCCTGCGGTAGCGGTTCTCCAGCCCTTCTTCCTTGATGATAAGGAGGGCTTCATGCAGGGCATATATCATGTTGATAGGAGCAGTGTGGTGGTAGAAGCGCTCGCTGCCCCAGTACCTCTGGATCATGCCGAGGTCCAGGTACCAGCTGCGGCACTTGGTGGTCCTCTTGCTTACAAACTCCACTGCCTTATCGTTCAGGGTGATGGGAGCCAGCCCCGGCGGGCAGCTCAAGCACTTCTGGGTACCCGAGTAGACCAGGTCCAGCGACAGGGTGTCGGTTGGCACGTCCACACCGCCTAGCGCGGTGACGGCGTCCACCACGAGGCGCATCCCCTTCTCATGGGCCATCGTCGCGATCTCTTCGAGGGGCTGGAGCACGCCGGTGGAGGTCTCCGCGTACACAAGTCCGACGATCTTGGCATCGGGATGCTTGCGAATGGCGTTCTTCACGTCCTCGGGGTCGATCGGTGAACCCCACGGAGCCTCTACCTTGATCACCTCGGCGCCGGCTCTCTCGGCTACATCGAGCATCCGGTCGCCGAAGATACCGCATGTGCAGATGATTGCCTTGTCGCCGGGTTCCACCGAGTTAACCAGAGCGGCCTCCATGCCGGCGGATCCTGTGCCGGAGATGGGGATGGTGAGGCGGTTCTGGGTGTTGAAGACGTAGCGCAGGAGCTCGGTTGTCTCGTCCATGATAGCAACAAAGTCGGGGTCCAGGTGTCCAAGGGTAGGCTCCGACATCGCCCGGAGGACCCTGGGGTCCGAGTTGGAGGGCCCTGGTCCCAACAGAAGCTTGGCTTTCGGGTTCCGCGTGGTCATTCTCGATTCTTCCTTTCTATTGCTGTATGCGCTAAAGCGCTTACTGCCGTGCCCTAACTCGCCTGGCCCGCGCGACGGAGTCTTAACGGTAAGCCAGGCTCGATACCTCTTTCCATCCCAGCTCCGCCGATATCATGGCGGCGCTGTCCTGCGTCATGCTCCGGGACTCGAACGCGCGTCTCTCAAGCCTGGACGCGGGGCCCGAGATGCTGACAGCGGCGATCACTCTGCCAGCGTAGTCCCGTACGGGGGCTGCAAAGCACAGCACTCCGTCCTCCCGCTCTCCCTCGTCAACGGCGTATCCCCTCTGTCTGGCCAGCCGGACCTCGGACAGCAGGCGCTCCAAGCTATCCACTGTCCGGGACGTGTACTTGTGGAGAGGCACGCCTTCATAGAGTCTGGAGATCTGGGAGTCCAGGAGCCCTGATAGAAGCACCTTCCCGACACCCGTCGCGTGAGCGCTCACCCTGGCCCCCGAGACCGTGAAGGCCCTCATCATGCGGGAGCACTCCTCGCAGATCAGGTAGACGACATCGGTGCCGTCAAGGACAGCCAGGTTGGCGTTTTCGCCGGTCCGGTCAGCCAGGGAACGGAGATGCGGCCTGGACACTCCGATGAGGTCGAGGCCCTTCTCGGCCTTCTTGCCTATCTCGAACGCTCTGATCCCAAGGGTATAGCCCTTGCCATCCCGCCGGAG
This sequence comes from uncultured Eubacteriales bacterium, assembly GCA_964602455.1. GTDB lineage: Bacteria > Bacillota > Sulfobacillia > Fermentithermobacillales > Fermentithermobacillaceae > JBBDIP01. The sequence continues at coordinate 17,970 of CAZRRG010000014.1, forward strand.
GAGAGATGCCAGCGTCAAGGTGTGAAGCAGCCTGCTAGCGGTTGCCACAGGTATTCGCACCTTTGTCGCGATCTCTGTCAGGGTCGCCGGCCCGCTTTCCTCCGCAACCGCGATCAGTATGTCGATAGCCTTCTGCACCGATCTGACGGTCAACGTATCCCCCTTCCCTCCAACACGTGGATCAGGTCTTTCAGTGCCGAGGCAGCCGCTCCGGTGACGTCCGACGCGCCTCCGGAGACCACCACCTCACCCATGTTCGTGGAACAAAAACGCACTGCTTTAGCGGTGCCCGGCAGGTTTGCGAAAGGATGGCCGGGAGGAACCGGCTCCGGCTTCACGGACAGTTCGGCCCTGCCCTGGGCAAGGATCGCCCTTGCCACAAGCCTCACTGGCTCGCCCTTAGCCGCGCTCGACTGCACGAACTCAGGGTCGAGCTCCGTGATCCCTTGCCTGGCGACGTCCTGCAGGCGGAGCCTCATGTCCCAGACTGTGTTCGCGATAATGAGGAGTTTCGCCGCTGAGTCAAATCCCTCAACGTCCAGCCTGGGATTGGCCTCTGCCACTCCCATAGACTGAGCTTGGGCGAGCGCTTCACTGTAGGACTTGCCCGCCGCCATCCCGTTCAGGATGTAGTTGCTGGTACCGTTCAAGACACCCTCAATCTCGCGGATGCCTGCGCCAGCCATGGCATAGACCGCGGTGTCGACGGTTGGTAGAGCCGCGGCAACGGCGCCGCTGTACCTCAGTTGTGCTCCGCGAACCCGGGCCAGCTCGGAGAGTTCTCCAAAGGCAACAACCAGCGGGCCTTTGGCCAACGACACCGCCGAGTATCTCAGGTCAAGAGCCGTTCGCAGGTTGGATAGGCCCGGCTCCCCCGTCTCAAGGTTGGTCGGTGTCGCTTCAACCACTACTCCAGGGCCATCCGATCGAGCCATCTCCAACACGGAAGCGTAGTCTGCCGCAGGAAGCACCCTGGACCCGGTCTCACCCCACGTCCCGTTCCGAACCCAATCCCGGATCTCTTCCACGGTTAGGCTGCGGTGCGAAAAGAGGATGCCCTTCCTTGATTGAACTGCCCGGAGCACCGGAGCGCACCCGGTCCGTTCAGATATGCTATGCGCGCTCTCGCTCAGTAGGCGGACGAACTCCAGCCCGACCCTCCCCGGGCCGTTCAGCACGATGGGAGACACTCTGCATGGCCCGGAAGCCTGCAGGGATGAATGCCAAGATGGAGTCCCTGGCCGCGCGCTAACCGATGAGTCCAAGTTTCTCCAGCGCCTTTCGTATGTCAGCCTTTTCGGCGTCGGTAGCCGGCAGCATGGGGCGGCGGGGAAGCCCGCCGAAGTACCCTATCATGTCCATGGCTGCCTTGAGGCCCGCGACTCCGTACTTTGACGTGACAAGCGCGTTGAGAGCAAGGAGGCTCTTCTGGACCTCGGCAGCTTCCTGAACCTTCCCGGCATTGGCCAGTTCGAACACCTTCACGCACAGGTCAGGCGCCACATTCGCGGTGGCCAGCGTCCCTCCTACGGCGCCCATCACCAGCGCCGGTAGCAGGAAGCTCGCCGAACCCGCGAAGACCGAGAAGTCCTTTGGGGCGCCGGCGATGATCTCGGAGATCTGCACTATGTTACCCGAAGAGTCCTTGACCCCTACGATGTTGGGGTGCTTGGACAGCCTTACCACGAGGCTGCTGGACAGGTTGACCCCTGTGTTGCCAGGCATGTTGTAGACGAGGACCGGGATAGGGGACTTGTCGGCGACATCTATGTAGTACTGCTCAAGTGCCGGCTCCTTCATGTTCGCCTTAAAGTAGCTCGGACTAATGACCAGGGCTGCGCTGGCTCCGGCGTCCGCCGCCTTTCGAGTGAGCCGGATAGTGGCTCTGGTCGTCTCCTGTCCGGTCCCCGCGATGACCATCTTGTCCTTGGGGAAATGCTTCCTGGTGAAGGCCCAGAGCTCTACCTTCTCGTCCTCCTCGAGATAAGGCGCTTCGCCGTTGGAGCCCATGACCACGACGCCCGCAAGCCCGGTCCTGCCCCACTTCTCCAGGTTTCCGGCGAGCTTATCGTAGGCCACTTCCTCATCCACGAACGGAGTCGGGATGGGGGCGAAAATGCCTCTCAACACCGCTTAGCCCTCCCTTTTCACGATACGAAAAAGTGTTTCACGCTACGGAAGGAGCATTCGACATCCAGCCTACAGATCCTCTCAAACCTTTACGGGGATGATAGACTGAAAGGGTGCCTGTTGCCGAAGCTAGAACGCACTTCCGGAGGACCAGATATGCAGCATAAGCTCATTCCCACGCCGCCAAGGTCTGACCTTCACATTCACACCTTCTGCTCTCCCGATTCGTCAACCTCGCCCGACGATGTCTGCCGCGCGGCTCTCCAGCGAGGACTCGACGCAGTCGGGATCTCCGATCACGCCGAGTCCTGGAAGCCCTGGGATAAAGACTCGCCCATATGCTTCCAAGGCAGAAGGTACTCTGATGCCGGTGAGTACTTTCGCCTGATAGGCGAGGTTAAGGAGAAGTACAAGGGGAGACTCACGGTCCTTGCGGGGGTCGAGATCGGATACCTGTCCTCACGCGAGGACGATATTCGCGCGTTTGTTGAGGCCTACCCATTCGATTACGTTATAGGGTCTATCCATGATTCGCCGCCCATCAACTGGTGGAACCCGGGATCCGCGGACCTGCTCAAAAGTCGGCCTGACCTGGGACGCGAGGCGCTCATCTTCTACTACACAGAGGTTCGAAAGGCAGCCGAGTCTGGCCTGTTCAACATCAGCGCTCACATCGACATATATGAGCGCTACCTCCCGAGACTGTGGCCCGATATCTTCACGGATGAGGAAGTGGCGCCGGTCGTAAGGGCGGCGGTGGAGGCCATAGCCCGGAACACGAGGATGGAGCTGAACCTCACCACCCTCCACACCCAGCAAGCCTTTCCCTGGTCGGCGCTCCGGCTGCTAAAGATGTACCGCGAGGCAGGCGGAAAGCCCCCAACCGTGGGGTCCGACTCCCACAATCCCAAGTGGATCGGGGTAGACATCGATAAGGCTAAGGAGCTTGCCAGAGAGGCCGGGTTTGAGGCACTGGCTGACTGGCGAGAGGTAGTAAGGAGACCTGTCTAGCGTCCATTCTGGCTAGGCTTGCGGCTGCGCCAGAGCTTGCAGAAGAATCCTTGCCCGCAACAAACCCACATCAAACAGCAACGGCGGCGGGAAAACCCCGCCGCCGCTAATGTCCTTACCCAGCAGGTTGGCTACTTTATTAGGTGCAGCCAATCGCCCAGAAGGAACTGCATACGTCCGAGGAACAGGGACACACGAGCCATAACCGTGTTTCCGAAGGCAGCGCCGAACGCCACCATCATGACCACGCGGCCGACCATAGAGATCCTGCCCTGGACGCCCTTCTTCTGCAGGGTGAACAGGAAGTACACTAGGCTGCTGACAACACCCACGACGTAAATCCAGTTCGAAACCGTCTTCCACCAGTCGCCAGTTCCCCAGAGCTGAAGGAACGTGGCCCTGATCTGGTCGACAAAGTACGGCTTGAAGTCCTTCGACAGAACATAGCCGGTACCGATACCGAGGTTGAACGAGATCGTGTATCGGCTAAGCCACGCGACAGGCTTAATGTACCTGGTGTACATGAGCAGACCGATGAGGATCGGGATAAGGAAGATGTACTCCTTCTTCGCCAACAGCCGGTCCTGTACGTTGGGCCGAATGTAGTTGAAGAATGCCAAGGCTACACCGTATCCCGCGTAAAGACCTACATAAGTGTGCTCAGCAAACCGGTACGCCGGGTTATCCTTGAAGACCACGGAGACCAACAGGATCGTGAACAAGGCTTGTAGCCAAGTTCCGAGTGTTGCTGTATCCATCCGTTTTCACCTCCTCCTGGCTTTTCCCGGCTAAGCCTTCTTATTCCGGGTGGCATAGTAACCGATGTTGCCGAGGATCATGAACACTATGATAAGAGCGTGAGAGAAGGACTGCGCGTCCATACCCGCGGTCGCGGAACCGGGTTTCTCGACGAGAACCTCGTACTCCGCAGCGCCCTTCATCCCGGCGATAAGAGCCTTGACCTGCCCAGCCTGAACGTAAGGCATGATACCGGGCACGCTAACCGAGATGCAGGACTCGATGAGCGGGATGTTATGAGGTCCGGTCACGTGAGCGATATATGCGGTCTCTCCAGGAGTACCAGTGCAGAAGATCACGCACATGGCAGCCTGCTTAAGGGACGTGAACTCGGACATAAGCGGAAGCGAGCTGAGCGGCGTGTTATAGAAGTCCTTGCCCTGAGCACCCTCATCGATGCTCTGGAGGTACTTCTGCAGCAGAACCTCGTTGCCCGGCCTCCAGCCGATGTTGACCCAGTCAACACCGTACTTCTTGTCCGGGAACTCAGCTTCGACTATGCTGAATGCCTGGTCGGCCATGTCGCCGGCCATGTTCCACATTCCAGCCGCGACGAACCTGAGGTTCTTCCTGAAGCCCTGCCTGATAATAGACTGGGCCGCAGGCATGAGCTCCGTAGTTCCGCCGGATGAGAACTCCATTCCAAGCCACACGATGCTGCCTTCCGGCAGGGCATCGATCGCGTCATAGGCGGCTCTTGTGGCCGAGGAAGGGATAATCGCTAGACCTATGGGCTTAACCAACGCTAACGCGATGACGAAGATCATGAGAGCGTAGATCCATCGTCTATCGATGTTAGAGATTTTTTCCCACACTCTGTTTCACCTCCTTCTCAGGTGATTACTCGCCGGTACCACCGAGCCAGTTGCGCTCGATGCCGAGCATGATACGAAGAGCAGTAGCAATACCACCAAGACACGCGCCGATCTGAATTCCCCTCATGCCGGCAGAGTTCGGCACGTTGAGGAGCCAGTCAGCCATGGTGCTCAGAGCCTGGTTCCCACCCAGCAGCATTGCGCCAAGGGGCACACGACCGAGCATCATGATGGTGGCGACGACCAGAAGGATACCTGCCTCCAAGCTGCGCATCCTGAACGACCTGTAAGCAGACGAGCCGATGTAGAACACCAGCGTCGAGTACACAGTAGCGTTCATGGGCGCGATCAGCTTGTTGTACATGAAGTTCCAGCCTGCGTGTTGGGCGCTCTTGAATATGAACAGGCTGGCCAGCAGCATGCCATACATGCAGATGAGAAGCCACGCGCTGAAGAACCAGCCGTCCCTCTTCTGAGAAACCCTGCGTCCGTGGATCTGCGTCAGGTTGACCATACCGATGGCCACCGCCCACGCCGCAACCGCCAGATACCAGGTGTCAAGGTTAGACTTGAGGCTGGCCAGGGCTTCGTTCCCCGTGAAGTAGTTGGCGACGATGTAGATAATGGCCAGGACGAAGGTTATTGCCAACGGGATTTCTTTCTTCATCCGGTACACCTCCCTTCGGATCGAGGAGATTAAAGCCGGAAACAATAACGGCAGAGACCGCTACCTACTTGGCCAGGAGATCCTTGAGTGCGCTGCTTCCAGCACTGGTGATGAGGGCGCCGATGGTGATAAGAACCGCGCCGAGCATCTTGCCCCAGTCCTGAGCGACGAGGCTGCCCATGAGAACGGGCTCCTTGCTGAGGTACGCGCTAGCAGCATAGAGCTCTTCACCGATGAGGCAGTAGTCGCAAGCGGCGACGAAGAACGGGATCTGAGCGGTATTCGCAGTACCCGCGATCTGGATCGCGCCAGCGTTGGCTCCGACTTCAGCGAAGATCAGGGACTCAGCCCAGAACGCGCCGAGCAGGAGGTTCGCGGCCGGCTTCTCACGGTGCATGATACCGGTGACGCCCGTCGCATACGCGAACTGGTCGTCGGAGATCCACCGCACGTTCTCAGCCTTGAAGTTGTCGAGCTTGCCTACCTCACTGTAGGCCTGCTTGATAATGGCCTCAGCGATGGGGTAGACGATGATGTTCCTGTTGGTCTGGATGAGGTCCGTGTCGTACTTGGCGCACTGCTTGGCAACGTAGCCAAGAATCGACATGGCGGCGAGAGTCTGCGCGTTCTGCACGTCACCGATACCGGGTGCAAAGTGGACCGGGCGGCCCATCTCCGTGCAGCGGCCAATCGCCTCATCAAGAGCATCAAGACCCGCGACCTTGTACAGCTCGGGGATCTTCATGCCACGCCGCGCCCTGTTGATCATGATGATCAGGCTAGCGACGTACACCAGCTCAACGACAAACGCAAACACGTAACCCTTGAGAATTGTCATTATTTCACCCCCTTCCGCAGTACCTGGGGAGTGTGATTCTCCGCTATCGTCGTAATTCCTGCATAATGCCCACTAAATTTCATACTCTCTAAAGGGTAATTATGCATTATCGGCCAGGGCATGCCTCCATGTGTAACCCCTGCTAACGCGTTGAGAGGCCTTGCCGGCGAAAGCGGCAGGAAAATAGTGGCTCAAGTCGGACTGCGGTGTGATTTCCGCTGTATGAAAATGTGAAGACTAGCGTCCCAAATTTAAAATGCGCAGTTAAAGGGGCTACTGTCTGGGCGATACCTTGGACTCCTTCAAGACTACCCGCCTACGCATGCGCTGCATACACAAACATTCACCTGACAGGCTGGTCATTTCTGTAGGCTAAGCAAGTCCTCAGCCCTCTCCAACATATACCTGTGGGCGTCATATACGCCTTGATTGTAGAACTCTGGGGCCAGAGTCCCAACGAAGAAATCGAGAACCAGAGACGCTGCCAGATCCCCGAGCTCGATCTCCCGTTCCTGCAGAAAGTACTCTTTTATCTGCGACACCATTCGATCACGAACTTCTTTGGAGATCTCGAAATGGGGACGCGACTTGGAAGCGCGTTCACGCAAGAAGACCACCTCGCCACTCACTTCGGCGAGGTGGCCTTCTCATCCTTTGCCGGTGCTATCCGCGCTGATGGAGGTACCTGGCCAGCTGCTCCTTCTGACGGTCTTCGTCCTTCCTCATGCCGATAAGAGCTTCGGCGATGCTCTCGTCCGATACCATGCGAAGGAGGGACCTGTAGCTTTCCGACATCTCTCTCATGGCTAAGAGGGAGTCAGCCACCATATCCTCATCCCTTCCCCTTACAGGGGGCTCCCCCGGCTGACCCACTCCTCCTGACCCAGAGAACATCGCCTCTCCCGTCACCCGGTTCTGGATGACACCGTCCTGTGCCACTCCTTGTCGCTCCAAGATCGAGCGGAGCAAGTCGCGATGGACCTGGGCCTGCCTGCCGAACTCGTGGAACATCTCCCTGAGTCCGGCGTCTGCGGCGATCCCCGCAAACCGCGTGTACATGCCGACACAGTTCTCTTCCTTGAGAAGTTGCTGCTCCAGGTACGTATTGAGATCAACGCTCAATCAATCACCCTGGCGTAGTGTGCGCAGTCCGGGCGCCTTAACACTCGCTGTAACCACACGCCAGGCACTTAAGGCATCCCTCAACATGGACCAGGTTCCAGGTTCCGCACTGAGGGCACAGGCCGAACTTCTTGCCAGGCGCCAGCGGCAGCGTGTCCTGCACAGGGACGGTCTCAAGCGACTCAGAGGTCTCCTCCCCTTCTTGCTGGCGCAGGTACTCGTCAAGGAACTGCCCGATCGCATCCGGGACGGATCTCACTCGGTTCGGCCCGAAGCCGATGCTGCGTGAACCGCCAATACCCTGCAACTGGTCCGCCACTTCCTGGGGATCGATGCCCGAACGCAGCGCAAGGGACATGAGCCTGGCAATCGCCTCGGTAAAGGCGGATATGTCGCTTCCCGCCTTGCCTATCTGGGCAAAGACCTCGACCGGGTGACCGTTCAAGGTGTTCAGCGTCAGGAACAGCTTACCTACCGGGGTCTCCTTGGCGGCAGTGAACCCATCAAGCCGGTCAGGCCTGTCGATGGGCTTCACATGCCCCCAGACGCCGTTCACCCCATTGGTGTGCTTCGGCGCCTCGGCGCCCTCGCCGCCGTCGGCCTTTGCGCCTTGCTCTCCCTTGTCGGCTCCGACCGTAAGGACCTGCTCGTCGCGGCTTCCATCACGGTACACGGTGACTCCCTTGCATCCAAGCTTATTGGCGAGGACAAACACTTCCTCGACCTGTTCCTTGGTGGCTTCATGAGGGAAGTTCACAGTCTTCGATACCGCGTTGTGGGTGTACTTCTGGAAGGCGGCCTGCATCTTGATATGCCATTCCGGAGCAATTTCATGGGCCGTCACGAAGGCATTCCGGACTTCTACCGGCACATCGTCAATGCCCTCGAGCGCGCCGTGGGAGGCTATCCTCTCCATGAGCCCGTCATTGTAGATGCCGAGATGCTTAGCCACCTGCTCAAACCTGGGGTTGACCTCGACCAGGGACTTCTTATCCAGCACATGGCGCGTGAAGGCGATGCTGAATATGGGCTCTATGCCTGAAGAGGCCCCGCAGATGATGCTGATGGTGCCGGTAGGAGCGATAGTCGTTGTCGTGGCGTTCCTCACCGGCTGGTTCTTGGCCTCCCAGGTGCTCTTGGGATAGTTCGGGAACGTTCCCCTGGTGAGCGCCAACTCCGCCGATGCCTTCACTGACTCCTTCTCGATGAAGCTCATTACCTCTTCAGCAAGTTTAAGAGCCTCGTTGGAGTTGTAGGGCAGGCCCAGGTCCAAGAGCATGTCGGCCCACCCCATGATCCCGAGACCAATCTTCCTGTTGCCGTGAGCCATGTCGTCGATCTCGGGCAACGGATACTTGTTGGCGTCGATCAGGTTGTCGAGGAAGTGGACGCCGACATGCACAACTTCGACAAGGCCATCCCAGTCGATCCTCTCCCGGATGTCGGTGGTGATCCTGCCCTTGTACCAGATCGTGTGGGTGAACTCTCCAAGGTTCACAGACCCCAAGCAGCAGGCTTCATAGGGCAGGAGTGGCTGTTCGCCGCAGGGGTTAGTGCTTTCGATCTCCCCCACCTCAGGAGTCGGGTTGTCGCGGTTCAGGCGATCGAGGAAGATGATGCCTGGTTCGCCGTTTTGCCAGGCCTGGTGCACGATCTTATCGAACACCTGTCGGGCGTTGAGTTTGCCGACGACCTGTCCGTTGCGAGGGTTGTAGAGCTCGTAGTCCTCGTTCTTCTCGACGGCCTCCATGAACTTCTCGGTGATGCCTACAGATATATTGAAGTTGGTTAGTTCCTTGTTGTCGGTCTTGCAGGTTATGAACTCCAGGATGTCGGGATGGTCGACGCGCAAGATCCCCATGTTTGCTCCGCGCCGGACTCCGCCTTGCTTGACGGCCTCAGTGGCAGCGTTGAAGACCTTCATGAAGGACACGGGACCCGACGCAACTCCTCCGGTTGACCGGACCACATCGTTCTTAGGGCGCAGGCGGCTGAAGCTGAACCCGGTCCCTCCGCCTGACTGGTGGATCAACGCCGCATGCTTCAGGGAATCGAAAATGCTCACCATCGAGTCCTCAACCGGCAGGACAAAGCAGGCCGAAAGCTGCTGCAACTCGCGGCCGGCGTTTATGAGGCAAGGGGAGTTCGGCATGAACTTGCCCTGCGCCATGAGGGTGTAGAACTTGTCCGCAACAGCGTAGACGCGATCGCGACTGTTTGCTATGACAACCTTTGCTTCGTCCCACGATACTTTGGCCAGGCCTTTGGACACCAGCCTGTCGAACGCGTTCTTGAGGGTAGACCAATCCCATTCCGTAATCTCAAGGTCCCTGCCGGCCTTGTCGGCCGCAGGCTCCGGCGCCTTATCCGCGGCGTCCGCAATAAGGGCCTCAGCCTGCGCGGCGCCCTTCTTGGCCGCGCCCTTTGGGCCCTTGTAGATAGCCGGATCATACAGCGCGTCCATAAGGGCGATGTTCTTGGCGACTCTCCAGAACATGTCCTCCGGCTTCTCAAGGGGCTTACCGCTCTCGTCTTTGCGAAGATATCTCTTCTCAAGAACTGCAATCGCGTTCGGACTTAGCCTGAGCGCGTTCTTCCGTCCTTCCTCCGACACCGAAATTCCTCCTACCGGCTGCAAGCCTGTTCTCTCTATTGGCTCTCTTGCCATGTACTCCGCTCGTTCCCCCGCAGGCTAGACGCCTGCCCGAGGCAGCCGACCGACACTATCTACGGCCTCTTGGATGCTTCCTCGCGCTCGGCAAGTATCCGTTCAAGCTCGTCCCTAAAACCTCCGAGATCCCTGAACTCTCTGTACACAGACGCGAACCGCACGTAAGCGACGTCGTCGATCTTCCGGAGCCTCTCCATTACCATCTCTCCGACTTCCTTTGAGGTGACCTCCCCCCGCCCCGTCTCGCGTAGAGTCCGCTCAACCTGGTAGGCCGCGTCTTCCAGGACATCCAGTGGTATCTGCCTCTTCTCGCAGGCCCGCAGCATACCGCCGAGAATCTTCTGGCGCGAGAACATTTCTCGACTCCCGTCTTTCTTGATCACCAAAAGCGGAGTTTCTTCGACCCGTTCGTAGGTTGTAAACCGTCTACCGCAGCGTGGACACTCTCTCCGGCGCCTGATGGCCGCCACGTCATCGGTTGGGCGGGATTCCAGCACTCTGGAATCCAGATACCCGCAAAAAGGGCACTTCATGGCGCCGTTCACTCCAGGGCATAGTATACCCAGGGTATTGCACACGAACACCTGTGTGCGCTATATCTGGGCTATGGCTCACCTATTCTACGCCAGAGATAGTTCTCCTTGTGGATTTCTCGCGGGATCGTAAATTAAAGCGGTCTTTTGAAACAAGGAATCTTTCGTGGGTCCCGTCCCCGATTTTGTCCACACCATCACTGGCTTCAACCTGGAAAACCAGTCGTCTTCCGTCGACTTCTACGATACGGGCGACGGCTTTGACGGTGAGGCCCGGCGGGGTCGCGGCAAGGTGTCGGATATTGACGAGGGTGCCTACGCTGGTCTCGCCTTCCTCCATATAGGGTCGGAGGGCTGCCATCGCTGCCTCTTCCATAAGCAGGACCAGGTTCGGAGTTGAGAACACGTCGACTGCGCCGCTTCCCGTGTGGGTCGCCAGCGTCTCTTCGGTTACCACGACAGAGGCTGTTCCCTCTGCGCCAATGGGGATGTCCTTCATGAGCAAAGGCCGCCCGGAGAGCCGGGCGGCCGTGTCACCTCCGAATGGTTCTTATGAGAGCAAGGTGAAGGTCAGGTTCTTCTTCGAAGAGACGCTCTGCATCACAAAGCAGTTCTCGCCTGTGGCCTGCACATAGGCGGCGGCCTTCTCCTGTGGAAGCCCCTTGCACTCGATGGTGTAGTGGACGTTAACCTCGGCATACCTGCGCGGCTTATCCTCGCTCGGGATCCCCTCCACAGAGATCTCCAGCTTGCTGAGGTTCCAGCCGTCCTTGGCCATCATGGCCCGCATCGTGCCGCCGCTGCAGCCCGCGATAGCCATAAGGAGAGCCTCGCTCGCCTTGGGCCCCGGTGCGCCCAGAGCAACCTCTGCTCCGACTTCATTCTTGCAGATGAACTGGTTGTCAACGAGATTGGCTGTTATTGTGGGGTTTTGGGCCATAGACTCGAATCCTCCTCAAAGATGCGTTCCAGCACTCCGGCGTATAGAATCATATCATGGAGTTGAGACGCTTGATTAGGGACACAATCGACGCCCCCGACGTACTTGGACTGCGGAGGCCCGCCAAGGACTTCTACGAACACAGAGCATTGGACCTCGCTCCAAGACTGCTAGGGATGATCCTCGCGCACGTCACCCCGGAGGGACTGACGGCCGGTCGGATCACCGAGACCGAGGCATACGAGGGCCCGGAGGACCGCGCGTGCCACGCTTTCGGCGGCCGGAGGACGGCGAGGACCGAGGTCATGTTCGGCCCACCTGGATTCGCCTACGTCTACTTCACCTATGGGATGCACTGGCTGTTCAACGTGGTGGCCTCTCGCGAGGGAACTCCCCACGCCGTGCTGGTAAGGTCCCTTGAGCCAACCACCGGCCTGGATCTCATGGAGCGCCGCCGCGGCGGGATGCTCCCGCTCGCGGAAGGGCCGGGACGGATGGCCCAGGCCATGGCCATATCGCGTTCCGATAACGGCAAAGATTTGACCGGCGGCGATCTCTTCATCGCGTTTCCGCCCGAAGGTATGGCGTACCCGGTCGACTACCGGGTTACCAAGAGGATCGGTGTGGAAAACTCAGGAGAAGCCAGAGACTATCCCTGGCGCTTCGTGGAAGCCAAGTAGAGCTTCCTCCCGAGTTCCACGCACTTAGCTTTCACGTCCGGATCGCCCGCGACTTCGCCCGGCTTGGAGAAACCCGCGGCCACCACCGGCTCATGAAGGGTCGAATCCAGGTAGTCGGCGGCGAACTGGTACATACCGATGACGTGCCTGGCTATGGCGGGATCCGGGTCGCCGCAAACCACGACAAGTCCGAAATCCTTGCCTCGTACGGTGCCCTTACGCTCCCCTCTGAAGCCGTACCACCTGTCCACGAAGGTCTTCAGGAGCCCGCTCGGTCCCCACCAGTAGACGGGAGTAGCCAGCACGATAGCCTGGGCGTCCTGGAGCAGAGGTTGGATGCTGTCCACATCGTCGCGGTGGATACACTTGTACGGCGGTTTCGCGCACGTATCGCACCCCATACACTGGGCGACGGTCTTGCCTCTCAAGACTACGGTTTCCACTTCGGCGCCTGCCTCGCGCGCCCCCTCCATCACCCATCCCAGCATGACATCGGTATTCCCGCCGATCCTGGGAGATCCCATTATGCCGACTATCTTGACGCTCACTGTCCTCGCCCTCCCCAAAACTCATGTAGTATCCGCAACAGTTCTGACGGACGCTCCAGCATGGGAACGTGCCCGCAACCGGGGATGGAAACCGCTGTGACGTCGACTTGCGCCGCCCGAAGTTCGTCCACCAGCTCGCGGGCATACGCCGGGTCCACGACATCATCCTTCTCGCCCCATACGACCAGAGTCCTCTTGCCCGCAAGGAGACGCGCTTCACTGGCCTCGAAGCCGGGCCAGGGTAAGCCGGACTCGAGCAATCCCGATGCCTTGTGGTAATCATCGCGCAGCATAGCGGCGTCTTCGCGAGTGAGAGCAAGAGGATCGTATGCAAGCGATCCTTCCACACGCCGCAACCGGATAGAGCCCGGGCGGCCTCCTTGAGCATGGGGTTCTCTCATCCGGCGGCAGAACGCGGATGTCACCGGGCATATCAAGGCAGCTGACTCCACCCACTCAAGAGGCGCAAGATGCATCGCCACGGCGGCCCCCAGAGAATGCCCAACTATGTGGACTTTCGCCGTGCAAGCATCTCGCTGCGTCGCCTTGAGAAACTCCTCAACTGATGCCGCGGTTTCCTCCACCCACCGGTCGAAGGTGAGATCCGGCAGCAGTTCTGACTCGCCCATGCCGGGTAGGTCAGGAACAATGAACGTCCCGGGAGATACGGATCTACTCTGGTCATGGTCGCACCGCCGGTCCGGCCCGGGATCTGCGCTCGGCCTTTGCCTGTCAGCGCCTTCCAGCATCTTGAGCCAGATGCGCCCCGAACTTGCAGTGCCGTGGATCAGCAAATGGTAGGGAGTTAAGCCGTCTCCCCACATACGGGTCTTCACTGAAGGGCCACCTTGTGGTACCGGATCCCCAGCTTGCCGGCCATCGCCTCTTCCCTGTCGAGACAGGAGAAGACCAGGATCTGATGCGTCTTGGAGAGTTCCGCAAGAACTTGCAGGACTCCCTCGAGACGCCGGTCATCGTACTGGACGAATGAATCGTCGAAGAAGAAGGGGAACTGCTCCTTCTTGGTGATCGCTTCGGCGATGGCCAACCTGAGCGCGAAGTAGCACTGGTCCAAAGTGCCGGATGACAGGGATGCGATGCCTGTCTGGCCCCTCGTCTCGGGGTGGATCACGCTCATCTCCAGGTCAGGCGAGACCTTCGCTTCGGTGTACCGTCCTCCTGTTACCCTGGTCAAGATCGCTCCGACCCGGTTGTTGAGAGCGGGCGCGAACTCACGCCTTATCCCGGCCGAGAGCTCGGAAAGCGTCGCGTGGGCCAGCTCCAGGGCCTCCCGCTGCAACGAGAGATCTACCTCCAGAGCTCGCTGCCTCTCCAGCTCCTCCTCAATCACGGCGGCGGGGCGCCCCTCGTCGCTGCGCAACCTGATGCCGCGTTCAAGACCCGCTAGTCTCTGGTTAATCTCGGCCAGAGCTGACCTATCGCGGTCGTGGGCCTGCCGCATTTCCTCATACTCGTGATCGGCGATGGGCTCGTCCGGGACCTGGGAATCCCTCATCTCCAGCGCCAGCCTGTCGATCTCGGCCCGCACCTCGGCAATGTCGCGGCCGGTAAGGAGCGCCGACGTTCGGGCGGCGGCTTCATTGACAAGCCTCGCAGCCTCCTGGTACTCCTCCAGAGCCGCTATCTTCTCCAGTAGCTCCTGGCCGCTATTGGCTCCCGCGGACTCAAGGAGCTCCGTCTCACGCTCGCGCGCTGCCTGCAAAAGGGCCTGTTGCTGGTCGAGAGATGCCCTGACTTCGTCGATACGGGAGTCCAGGCTCCGCACTTCAGCCCGGTGCGACATGGCATCCCGGAGTCTGCGGCGGAGCAGGGTAACCCCGCCGTCGCTGACAGGGTCGGTGGGGCCTATCGTTCCTGTGGACCGGAGCAGGGTTAGAAGCTCCTTCTCAACCGCGCTGAGTTCAGCCGAGGACTCAAACCATGCCTTCTGTACCTGGTCAAACCTCTCGGCGGCAGCCGCCAACCGGGCCCTGTAACCGGCGATCTCTCTTGCCCGAGCCCGGAGCTCCTCAACGGACCGCGTCCCTATTGTCGCCAGGAACTCGGACAGGATCTTGCGCGCGCTCTCAACGCGTTCTTCCTGCTCCAGTAGCTCCGACTCCTTGTCTTCCAGCGCCTTCTGGGCCAACGCTCGCTGCTTTCCGACCTGCCGGTGCTTTGACACGCCGAAGATAAATATGACTGAAGCCATGATGAACAGCGGGATGCTGATTGGCAAGGCCATGACAGTGCAAACGATAGCGAGTCCCAGCATGACCAGCGCGGCCGCGAAGACCAGCGTTGTGCCTCCTGAGTCTCCCGCCGAAGATGCCGCAGCCCTGGACCTTTCCACCTCGACCTCGAGGCGGTCTCGCTCCTTCTCGGCTAGAAGGCAGTTCTGCTGGTAATCCTCAGCCCTGCGGAGGATGTCCTCGTCCAGATTCTGGGTCGGATACCCCCGGTCTTTGCCTTCCTGCTCCAGCATGCGGAGTTCGCGCCGCGCCTCGTTAGCCCGCCTCTCGCCCTGGGTTGCCTGCGCTTTGGTCATCATGAACTTGGAGTGCAGGGCCGAAACAGCTGCCTCGTCGACTTTGGCGGACTCGACCTCCTCGTACTCGGCCAGTGCATCAATGGCGGCGTCCCGCTTTTGGGTGAGCGCCGCAAGCTCGTCTTCGATCTCGGCGATACGCTTCGCGATCGCCTCTTGTTCCCGCATCAGGGCCTCATACGACTCCTTAGCTCCCTCGGGAAGACTCCGCGCCCACTCCAGGCTTCGCATGCGCTCCTCTTGAGCGGCTGTCTGGGCCTCCAGTTCAGACGCGGATTGGAGGATCCCACGGAGTAGACGGTACCTGCCCTCCCGCAGGTTCCGGGAGCCCCTCTCAACTTCCATCTCGAGGCGAGCCTTCTCCCGCGCGAGCTGGGATGCCTCGATGAGCCACTCCCTGACCTGTTCCTCGCGGACTTGGGCCGCGGCCAGTTCCTTCTCCAGCCGGTCGATCTCCTGGGCGATAAGGTCAAGCCGAGCCTTAGTGCTCCTCGGCTGTTTGAGCTTGGCTTTTTCGTCTGCGAGGGCTGAGAGAGCGCGGGTAAGCGATACGTCTTCAGCTCCTCCCTCGAGGATGCTCTCCAGCTTCCCCTGTATCTCGGTGCCCAGGCCCGGCTCCTGTGCGCTCCCCAGTTGCCCGATCCAGATGGTGTTGCGGAACTCCTTCTGGGAAAGCCCGAGGTGCCTTTCGGCGAAGTCGTACTCCTTGCGCGAATCCTGGGAAAACTGCCTGGTGAGATCCTCCCCGGTCACA
>CAZRRG010000015.1:0-32796 GCA_964602455.1 uncultured Eubacteriales bacterium
GCAGCGTGTATTCCTTTGGGGGGTTGCGCCTCAACATGGGTCTTGCCTCCAGGGTGTGGCTACCATGCTCTATTGCCATACAAGGCCATGACGTGTGGCCACCCATGTATAGCTTCGTGCATGGATACGAAGCATGACCGCCATACATGGCTGTCTAGCAAGACCTGGGAGCGTGTTCCACTTGCGCATAGGGAGGAAGCAACCTTGACTGATATACGAGACATACGAGACATACCAGACATGCCGACAAGCCAGCAGGCGCTCGCTGCACGCTACCTTAGGCCGCTTTGGCCTCGGCTGACCCTGCTCGCCGCGCTGTTGACTGCCTCAACCGCACTGCAGGTCTGGTCGCCGCAGGTGCTCCGCGACTTCATCGACGCGGCGGTCGGTGGATCCGGCTTTGCCGTCCTCCGGAGGCTGGCGATCCTGTACACGACTCTGGCTGCCGGGCAGCGTCTTCTCAGTGCCTGGGGCAAGTATCTGGGCAACGACGTGGGATGGAGGGCTACGAATAGCCTGCGGTCCGACCTCATCGGCCATTGCCTGAGTCTGGGCCCGTCGTTTCACAAGGCCCACAGCCCAGGCGAACTGGTAGAGACAATCGACGGAGACTCCGCCAGCCTGGCCGAGCTGTTCTCCCGACTCACCGCAGGGGTGATCGCCAACGCGTTGTTCCTTTCGATGGCCCTCGTCGTCCTGTTCCGGACAAACCTGCTGGCAGGCGCCACTGTAGCGCTGTCCTCAGGGCTTGCGCTGTTTGTGCTACTGAGGATGCGGAAAGCGGCGTCTCCGCTATGGGCAAAGGTGAGGGAGGCAAGGGCCCGGTTCTTTGGGTGCCTCGGCGAATGGATAGAGGGAATGGAAGACCTGAAGGCATGTGGAGCCTCCGGATGGGTCCTGCGCAGGCTGCATGAAAACGCGAGGCTATGGTATCCGCGGCACCGCGGCGCGATGATGGCCCGGTTCCGCACCGAAGCTTCCGGACTGTTCCTGTTCTCGACCGGTACGGCGGCGGCCCTCGCTGTGGCCGCTGCCCTGTACCTGAGAGAACGGATCACCTTCGGTACGGTGTTCGCCATTTTCACCTACGCGGAGATGGTCAGGCATCCTCTCGAGCAGTTGGAGGTTCACCTGCGGAGCATGCAATCAGCGGGTGGGAGCCTTAGCCGGATCTCCGAGCTTCTGTCCTACAGACCAGTTGTGTCCGACTCTGAGGCAGCCGAGCCCGACAACTCACTGAAACATGGTCCGGAGAGCATGGTGACTGCGGACAGCGTGGAGTTCGCAAACGTCACCTTCTCATATGACGGCGACGCGGGAGCGGTGCTGGACAACATCAGCTTCCGCCTGGAACCGGGCCGTGTGCTGGGAGTCCTGGGAAGGACCGGAGCCGGAAAGACAACGATCGCCCGTCTTCTGTTCCGGTTCTACGATCCGGACTCGGGCGAGGTAAGGTTGGGCGGGTGGGACATCCGCAGCCTCCGCTTGACCGACTTGAGGCGGAGGGTGGCGTTTGTCACTCAGGACGTACAGATCCTCCAAGCCACCCTGCGCGACAACCTGACTTTCTTCGACCGCAGCATCTCTGACGAGGTACTCCGCTCAGCGCTACACGAGGTTGGGCTGGGGCAGTGGCTGGCAACGCTGCCTGAAGGCCTCGACACGGTGATCGGTCCCGGTGGACGCGACCTGTCCGCTGGAGAAGCCCAACTTGTTGCGTTCGCCCGTCTCACCCTGCGAGACCCGTCGGTGGTCATCCTGGATGAGGCATCGTCACGCCTCGACCCTGCGACCGAGTCTAATCTGGAAGCCGCTGTATCGGCTCTTCTCGAGGGCCGGACAGGCGTGATTATCGCTCACCGGCTGTCCACGTTGGACAGGACCGATGACATCCTGATACTCGAAGGCGGCCGGATCGTGGAGCACGGCAAGCGGGTGGAACTCGCGCGCGATCCATCGTCCCACTATTCGAGGCTGCTTCACGCCGGCATCGAGGAGGTGCTGAGATAATGCGGACACTTGGACTGCTCTGGCGGATGATGCGGCACAAGCCCGCGCTGTTCATCGCACATGGCTTGGCGTTTGCCGCCCACCAACTCGGCACGCTGGCCCCTGGTCTGGTCGTGAAGGCGGTCTTCGACTCGCTTACGACCGCGGAGGCTCAAGGTAGCGGGGTGTACTCGCTTATCGCCCTGCTTGTCGGCGTGGCGGCCGGGCGAGCCGGCATCTTGATTGCAGGCGGCATGGTGGACGCGCCCAGGGCCTTCTACACGTACATGATGGTTGTGCGGAACCTGCTCGGCGGCTTTCTGCGGATGCCGGGAGCCGCATTGCTTAAGACCTCACCGGGCGAGACCGTGACGCTCTTCCGGGACGACGCGGGCGAGCCGGAGGAAGTAGTGTCCAACATCCCCGACCTGGTGGGGGCGGCTGCGAGCCTGGTCCTTGCCGCCGTAATACTCTACCGGGTGGATGCGGCGCTGACCCGGCTGGCCTTCATCCCTTTGTGCCTCGTAGTTGTGATAGCGCAGATCGCCGGAGAACTCATCGAGAACAGGCGCAGGGACACGAGAACAGCCACCGAGAACCTGACCCGGATGATGGGAGAGGTGCTTGGGGCGTCCCAGTCCATTCAGATTGCCGGAGCGGAAAAGACTGCGCGGGCTCACCTGGATAGGCTCAGCGAAGTCCGCAAGAAGGTCGCCATGCGTGAGACACTGGTCAACCTCGGGATGGAGTCCATCCAGGCGGGAACGGTCAGCATCGGCGGTGGCGTGATAATGCTCTTGGCCGTCGGTTCCATAGCCACCGGCTCGCTTTCGATAGGAGACTTCTCGCTCTTTATCTCCTACCTCACAGTAATAGGCGAACACAGCGTCTACCTTGGGGGATGGGGCGCCCGCTTGCGGCAACTGCGGGTTTCGTTCGATAGGATGACGGGGTTCCTCGGTGGTTCGCCTGTTGAAAGCCTGGTCATGCCGTGTCCCCTCTACTTCGCCGGCGCGCCGGCGGGGGAGGAACTGTACGAGGAAGAACTTGCCCAACCGGTTGAGCCACTGGAGACGCTTTCGGTAAGAGGATTGACTGCCGCGTATCCCGGTACCGGTAACGGTATCCGGGATGTCTGCTTCGACCTGAGAGGCGGGACCGTCACCGCGATAGCAGGTGAGGTAGGCTCGGGGAAGACCACCCTGCTCAGGGCGCTCCTAGGGCTCGTCCCTCTCGACGAAGGCCGGGTGCTGTGGAACGGGCGCGAGGTCACGGACCTGCCCTCGTTCATGGTGCCGCCACGCTGCTGCTATGTGCCCCAGGTGCCGTCGCTCTTCGGCGAGAGCATACGCGACAACATCTTGCTCGGGCTAAAGCCGGGTGGGGAGGAGGTCAGCCGGGCGGTGTGGCGGGCAGTTCTGGAACAGGATATCGCGGGTATGCCTCAGGGCTGCGATACTCAGGTAGGCACAGGAGGGAACAGGCTGTCGGGCGGCCAGGTCCAACGGGTTGCCGCAGCGAGAGCTCTGGTCAGGGAGCCGGCGCTTCTTGTCCTGGATGATCCCGCGAGCGCTCTTGACGTTGAGACAGAGATGGCCTTTTGGGAGCGTATACTGGGGGATCGTGGAGTCACGTGCCTGGTTGCATCAAACCGGCCGGAAGTCCTGTCCCGCGCCGACCAGGTTCTGCAAATGAAGGACGGGCGGATAGTGGACACGCCGAAGTAGCGGCTAGCGGCGATACCGGCGACACTGGCGGCAGTGCTGGCGACCGCACCGTAGGCAGCTAAGTGTGATAGCTGCGAAGGATTAACACCGGGACCCAGTCGAAGTGTGGCGTGAGGAGGAGACGAGCATGCGTGACTATGAGGCTATCGCGGCCAAGTTCTGGAACCTGCCAAGCAAGGGAGAAGAGGAGTCCAGAAGAGAGACGCTGTTCATGGACGACATCATCCAGAAGGCGCACCTTGATCGCGAGATAGAGGCGCTGCTGCCGGGGGTTCAGACCGTCCTTGACGCGGGCGGAGGAGCGGGACGGTTCAGCATACCCCTTGCTAAACGGGGCCTCAAGGTTACCCACCTCGACGTGTCCGCGTCGATGCTCGCCAAGGCCAAGGAGACCGCAGAAGCCGAGGGCGTCCTCGAGAACCTGACCTTCGTCCAGGCCAGGCTAACCGACATCGCTCGCTATCCTGACGCCCACTTCGACCTCGTCCTAAGCTTTGATGCCCCTGTGTCCTACGTCTACCCCAAGCAGGACGATGTCCTGCGCGAACTGGTCAGGGTGTCCCGGAAGGCCGTGGTCGTGAGCGTTGTGAGCCGGCTCGGAGCGTCCCACTACTGGTTCAACCCGACCTACAAGCGCCAGTACATAATCGACCCGGATTCCACCGATCCTTTGATGAAGTGGTACCCTGCCCTCACTCCCGAGTTGCTGGACAAGTGGTATCCCGACTTCGAGGATTACCGCCGCTTCAGGGAGACCGGGTTACTGGAGGATCCGCAGTCGGTCCAGGCGGAGATGGAGCGCGGAAAGACTCCGTGGCCGGTCACGTACTGTTTCCGGCCACAGGAGCTCAAGACCGTACTGGAGGAAGCAGGCCTTCAAGGAGTCCGGTTGGCAGGACCGGGTGCCCTGGCACGCAGCATTCCGCAGCCCGTCCTAAAGAAGCTGCTGTTTACCCCGTCGTTGCGTCAGGGGTTCCTGGACGCGTGCTACGAGTACGACTCCGACCCGCACGTATGCGGGATGGGCACAGACACCCTGGTTGCGTCCGGCGTCAAGCCTGCTTGAGCCTCTTCCAGTCGCAGGCTTTCTCAAGTATCCGGACCAGACCCTCAAGACCTTCCTGGTCCCGGTCATCGAAGCGACTGAAGAGCGGGCTGTCGATATCCAGAACGCCGATTATCCGGTCGCCGTCACGGATGGGGATGACTATCTCGGAGTTCGACGCGCTATCGCAGGCAATGTGCCCCGGGAACTTGTGGACGTCATCAACGCGCAGCGTCTTCCCTTGAGCAACCGCGGTGCCGCAGACGCCTCTGCCGACGGCGATGTATATGCAGGCCGGCTTGCCCTGGAACGGCCCCAGGACAAGCTGGCCGTCCTCCATCAGGTAGAACCCTGCCCAGTTGATGTCCTTCAGTCCCTGCCACAGGAGCGCCGACGCGTTGGCCAAGTTGGGTATAGGCTGGGGCACGTCCTCTACGATCGCCAGTAGGTCCTGCTGCAGCGTAGGGTACAACCGTGCCTTATCCTCTGGATACTCGTGCGAGTGGTCTGCCAGCATGGTAGGCCCCCCTTGATCATGTTGACTCGATTGTACACCGCGGTCGGCCTACTGAAGAATGGAAGGAGACAACTCGATCCTGGCGGATTTCCCGCCAGAGTAGGAGAGGTTGAGCCACAGATGGGTCATGGCAGAGGCGGGTCTTGACATCTCAGTTCCGAACACAGGTATGTCTTCCGAGTCGGATCCTGCGCCGCTCGTCTCCTTCTTGGTCAGTGCCAGGTCAAGCACTTTCGAGGAGCCTGAGTAACCTTCAAGGCCGGCTGACTGCAATCTGAAGGCAGGCTTTGAGTACTGGTCAGGCGTTTCGGCGACCTGCACCGTCACCTTCTTCGAGTCGTCCGTTACCGAGACATTCACTCCATAGACCAGGCCGCGGTAGAGCTTCGATATGTCAATGGCTCTGGCATCAGCCGTCTTGACCGAGTCGCCCGTCTTGACGGAGACGTAGTACTCACATTGCACGGGGCGCTCGAAGACCATCTGAATAGGGGCCTCGAAATGGCCGCTATCTTTGCCTGATCCTCTGGACACAGTGACTTCAGGCATGATGGAAAGCGGTTCTTCCACCCTGGCCTGGAACCGACCTGCCCCCAGTCTCTCCGCTTCTACCTCGCGGAACCCCACGTCCTTCGAGCCCTTCCAGTGGAACGTGACCGATGATCCCTCGACGAAGTCCTTCACCTGCCAGGTAGCTATGAGACGGACCGCTTCATCTGACGGGTCGCCGACGGATATGGAGACAGGCGTGATCCATTCCATTCCCTCTCTCAGCGCAGTCATCTCGTCCCGTAGTTGCTGAACCTCTTCACGGAGTCCTGCCTGAGCAGACACGGCAGACCGCAATTCAGCAATCTCGCCTCTCATTCTGCTTATGTAGACGAGCCCAATCAGGTTTGCCGCGACGAGCGCGACGACTAGGAACGAGGTGAGACGCGAAGAACGCTGCATGGTAACACTCCTTTGAGATTGTCGAACGGGAGTCTTACTTGTTGACGCTGAGTAGAACCTTGACCCCCGGGTACAAGCCGCCAAACTCGCTCTTTGCGCTTGGGCTGGCCGAGGGCAGAGGCTCCGCCAACTGGAAGATCACCTCGATGCTTGCCTCCTGATGTGCGGGCACATCCAGGGTGACGGACCATGGCGAGCTGCCGCTTCCCGATTCCATCTTGGCCACCGTGTTCTCCGGGTCGCTCGAGTCCCAGCGCACAAGAGTCGTCTGCACCTGTGAACCCGGGTCTGCCGCTACAGTATAGCGGATTGGGTGCCATGTGAGATTGGTCAGGTGATGGGTATACAGCATCTGACCGTCATCCAGTCGCGAGAACTGGCCCGAGGAGTCAACCGAAACGCCCATGAACGACATGACCACATATGCCGCGACAATGACCACTGCCCCGATGATGAGTGCGTATCGAGTCTTCATATCCGTTTCCTCCACGCGAGAGTCATAGCAGGTATATACGCAGGTCTGCCGACTTGGTCCGACCACCCGCGAGCATCGGCTACCCGGCGTTCCAACCGGCATTTCGCAAGCGGATCAAGGACATTGGAATCGCTCACAGAAATATCAGTCAATTAGAACATCCCCGTGTACACCACGAACCCAGACTGCTCCTTCGGAAGTCAAGAGGATGATGTCTGTACAGTAACGCTACCGGCGGGGGCTGTCCTGCTTCGGGACGGCTTCACCAACCCGGTGACGCTCCGGCTCGGCAAGTACAAGTACTGGCCATACCCCTAACGGCAGCCGCACCCCTAAGGGTTCTGGCTGAACAGGCGCGCCAGTTCGGCGGGTTCATTGCTTACGGATAGGGCCAGCATGAGCTTGATTCGTGCCTTGTGCCCGGAAAGGTCCGTGGTGATGAACCCGCTGTCGTTCACGGTTCCCGGATAGGGGACGCCTCCGGAAAGGCATCGCGTGGTCACCACAACCGGGACTTTCTGCGATACCGCGTCCTTCAAGGCGTCTGCCACTCCCGGCGGCAAGTGACCGAACCCCAGGCTCTCCACGACGATTCCCTTGGTCCCGGATGCCAGAGCGGTCCGTATCAGCCGGTCTCCCGAGTCAACAGCGGTCCTGATGAGGTCGACGGGACCTACAAGGCCCTTGTACTCCGCGTGGACCCGCTCCTGCGGCCGCACCAAGTACCTGACTCTTTGTTGTGGTGTCGCTCCCACCAGGCCCACGGGTCCCGACTGCGGCGACACAAAGGTGTCCAGCGCCCACGAATGCGCCTTGGTGGCCTCTCGCGCAAGATGAACCTTGTCGTTGAAGACGACCAGGACTCCGTAGTCCCTGGAAGCCGGTTCCAGCGCCACTTTGCACGACTCCACAATGTTAGCCAGGCCTTCCGGCGCGACCGAGTCGAATCCACGCATCGCGCCTGTTATTGCAACCGGTCCAAAGGAAGCGCTCATCAGGTCAAGAAAGTAGGCGGTCTCTTCCAGCGTGTCGGTGCCGTGGGTGACGACAACGCCCGTCGCGCCTTCCGTGAACGAGCGGTCCACCTGGATACCGATCTCCCACATCATGCCGGCGGTTATCTTGCTTGAATCAATGCGAAAGACCTCTCTGACTGTAACGTCAGCACCGGGGAAGTGCTTCTCGAGTTGTCCCGCGACCTCGGTACCCGAAGCCATCGGTCCCTGCGTGCGCGAAGCTATGGTGCCTCCGGTTGTGAGAGCTTTGGCCTAAGTGATGTTGTGGTCATCTCGCTTCTCGAGTCTTCTCCTTTAGGTTGAGATAATCCAGGTTGTGTCTTACTCGCCAGATCATCGCTAAGGGCAGGACATACGCGAATACCGTGTAGGGCGCGTATGAGAGCGGCGGCACCTGCAGTGCTCCAGAGCACATTCCCGCCATGATGTTCCACGGGATGATCCCTGCCGCGACCACTCCTGAATCCGACAGCGCCCCCGCGAACTCCTCCCGGGGTACGTTCAGTTCTTCGCGCTTCTTCTCCATGGCTCTTGCCGGGATGATAACGCTCATGGCTTGGTTGGAAGCAAGCGCAGCGGAGAAGACGCTGACCCCCATCGCGCCTATGAGGAAGGATCTCTTGGACTCCAGGCGGGAGACCAGGCCGTGAGAGACATCGTCCATCATACCCGAACTCTCCATTATGCCGGTGTACATACCGGCAAACACCAAGAGCAGCAGCATGTTGACGGCTCCAACGAGTCCGCCGCTGCGCAGGAGTCCGGTGACTTCGGGGTTGCCGCCCTGGGCCGAGTACCCGAAGAACACGCTTCTCGCGACGTTGGCAGCCGCATCATGCTGGTAGAAGACAGCCAGGACAGCCCCAACGACCAGTCCGCCAGCCATGCACACCCGGACCGGGACTTTGCGGATTGCCAACACCACCACCAGGACAGTTGGGAGCAGGACCAGGGGGCCAATCCGGGCGGCGCCCTGGAGGCCGTCAAGGAATGCGGCGCTCCACCGGATTCCAGCCTGGACTTGGCCTGGATCCATCGCCAGACCCGTTATGACTGCTGCTACGGCAGCCGCCGCCAGACCCACCCAGCCGGTGGCCACGATTCGCCTCGATGCCTTCTGCGGATCCGAACCCGTCATGTCCACCGCAAGGTGATAGATGGGGGATAGGAGCGAGGCCCGGTCGCCGAACAGGGCGCCGGACATTATCGCGCCCGCCACGGGAGCTGCCGGCATCCCGAATGCCCTGGCGATCCCAACGATGGCTACTCCTACGGTTGCGCATGTGCCGACCGAACTACCAATAAGGGTAGAGAGCAGGGTGGACAGGACGAGACCGGCCAGCGCCACGAACCGCGGGTTCACGATCGAGAGGCCATAGTACACCAACCCTTGGATCGTCCCGGATGAGTACCACACAGATGTCATGGCGTTAATCAGAGATACAAGGATTACGACGTTCAGGATCCGTGTGAGTCCCCTGTAAGCGTAGCCGGCTGTTTCCTTGATCGAGCTTGTGGCGGAGACACCGGCGCGCAGCCGGCATACGGAGCAGATCCCCGCGATCACGGTCCCTGCGGCCATCGCCCAATACGGAGGTTTCTGCAGGGTAATTGTTGTCACCAGCGCCGCCATAAGTCCCAGCGCGGATACGTATGATAGTGCAGCCTTGGTTCGGTCAGGTGACGAGCGCACCATAGTTGCCGGGTTCACCTCTAGTATGTTTGCATCTGTGTGCAGGGTAGTCGGAAGAAGTGCACGTTGTACTCGTAAGCCTTCATTAGGCCGAGCGACTCCGCAATCGCAATGGAGCCTTCATTGGTGGGCATTACATCCCAGTGGGGCTCAATACCCCTTTGTTCGTACTTCTCGAACAGAGCAGCTGTTGCTGCCCTGGCAAGCCCTCTGCGACGAAACCCCGGATATGTCTCGACCGACACTGCATGCACCTGGCCGAACACCCACCCGGAGAGGCATACGCTCGCTATCCGGTCATCCTCGACTATGCAGTATCCCAGCCCGGTCTCCAGGAACCCCTCCAGTGAGATCCACCTGTCCAGGACCTTCTTCCTGAGAGAGCCGGCGTTCTGCATATGACTCGTTAGGACAGCCTCATCGATAGGGCGGGCATGAAGCCTTTCCGGAACGTCTCTCCACTTCGGTTGGCCGTACCGGTACACGTACTGGGGTGCGGTCTGTATGCCTCCTATGCCGCAAGCCGAGAAGGCCGAGAGGAGGGGCTTGTCCCACCCGGGAGAGTCACCGCTGATGTCAAACGTGTCGAAGCCCAAAGACCTTATCCGCTCAGCGAGATCACCGGTCGACCTTCGGGCTATCTCTGCGACAAACTCTTTGTTGGCCCAGTCACCAAGGCAATAGAGACACTCCTGCCCCAGTACCCACACGAGCGCGGAGGTAGGCGCGTGAAGCCGGTCCACGAAGACCCATCCGGTGTTAAGTCCTCCTATCACACCGGCGGCTTCCGGGTAGAAGACCGGACCGGACAAGAGAGGCAAGACCTCGTCGAATTCGTCTCTTGAGAGCTCGTGCAATGTACCACCTCATGAGATCCACGGTTCCACTCAGGCTACTTTACCACTAATCCCGAAGTGGCTGGGAGCCTGTCCTACGTTCTGCCGGGCTTTCTGAGCCCCCTCAGCAGAGCGCCTGCTGTTTCCTCGTTCATTTGGCGGCGTTTGCGCGTGTATGAAGGACAATCGGCGCCGGTGAATGAATCCAGGACATGTCTTTGGCGACAAGGAGGACCCGCAGTGGAGGCACGGTTTCCTAACGCAGAAGAGGGCGATCGGGACGTAATGAGCGGCGAGCGCGAGCAAGCCAGGGTGTTGGCGCGCGAGAAACTCGGACCGCCGCCTGCATTTGCCCGGGTATACGTTGGAAGCTGTGAATCTATGGATGAGGTAGCCGATGAGAGCGTTACGCTCACAGTCACATCACCGCCTTACTGGAACGCCATCGACTACGACCGACACGCCTGCAACCCGGACGAAGCCTACCGCACTCGCCACTACTCCGCGGGGTTCGACAACTACGAGTCGTACCTTGGTTGGCTCAGCAGCAGGTTCGCCGAGGTCCTTAGGAAGACTCGTCCCGGCGGGTATCTCGCTGTTGTTGTTGGGACCGTCCTACTGGACGGCGTCTCCTACCCAGTGCCTTTTGACCTGGCGTCGAGGCTCCCAGGCGTGGGATGGGCTTTCCACCAGGACATCGTCTGGCACAAGTCGACAGGCGGTGTAAAGAGGGCGGGCGTCTTTATCCAGCGTCCGTATCCCGGGTACTATCATCCGAACATCATGACCGAGTACATCATGGTCTTCCGGAAGCCGGGCGACCCCATATTCCGCTCGGCTTCAGCGGAGGTCCGCGATGCCGCGAAGGTCCAAGTCGGGGCCCTGTTTACCAAGGAGATCGCAAACAACGTGTGGCACATCGCTCCGGTGCCGCCCGGGACTCTCGAGCACCCGTGCCCGTTCCCCGAGGAAATCCCGTACAGGTTAGTGCAGCTGTACTCCTACCCGGGCGACATCGTGCTGGACCCGTTTCTGGGTTCCGGCCAGACCGCCAAGGTGGCCTACGCGCTGGGCAGGAATGTGCTGGGGTACGAAGTGGTCGAGAAGTACGCCGAGTACGCCTATGAGCGGTTGGAGGAGCCGCTGGCGATCCGGCCCGAACAGCTTGTCGCGGAGTTTGGCCACATGCCCCTGACCGCTCCACTCGGGTATGGCGGCCGGTCAACCGCTGTCAGGACCAGGCATGGATCGGGGAGGGTCTCCAGGGCTAACAGGAATGAGAGCAATCCTCACCGGGGAGGGCGCCGGTGAACCGCCTACCCGCGCCAAGCCAAGATCGCTAGGGCTACTCGCTTCCTGAGGCGACTCTGGTGGGCTGGTCTTGACGCTGCGCCAGAGCTACTCCCAGCAGGGATGTGGCTCCACCCAGCAGTAGGCCTGGGCCTATGTGTTCCCCCAACAGCACTCTAGACTGGACGACGCCGAAGACCGGCACCAGATACAGCAGTGCCGAGGCGCGGGCGGCGCCGAGATTCGAGACCAGTCCGAAGTACCAGATGACCGCCAACCCAGTCGGGAGTATCCCGAGAGCGATGAGGTTCGCCCATGAGACCATGTCGGCCGAGATCACTGAGGCCATGAAAGGCTCGGTGAACGCGGCCAGGATGACGAAGGGGACAACTCCAAGCCAGGTGCCTATGGCCAGCGCCGGTATCCCTGTGGCGTCCCATTTCTTCCCCAGGACGGTGTAGACAGCGTAGGCAATGGCGCCGAACAGCATTAGAGCGGTGCCCGTGAAACCCCCGCTTCCCGCTGACGCTCCGCCTCCGCCAGCCAGAGCGATACCCGATACGCCTCCCAGGGCAAGGAGCAGGCCGGCTATCTGGTAGACCCCGATCCGCTCCTTTAGCAGCACTGCGGCAAGAAGCGCCGAGTATACCGGAGTTGTAGCCGAGATGATGGAACCCTCTGCGGTCGAGGTGTAGTTAAGCCCGATCACCTGGCTAGCGTTGGCGGACACCGCCGCGAACCCGATGATCAGCATCTTCCACCAGTCTTTCACCAGTAGCCGCTTAAGCTCGTGGCGGCTGCCTTGGGCTACCGCCACTGCGGTGAGGAAGGCAGCTCCCATGACGTAGCGGAGGGCGACAAGGCTCAGTGGGGTGATGTCCCTAAGGATCACCTTGGATAATGGGAAGACCAGCGACCAGAAGAACGGTGTCAAGACGGCCTTTACGGCAGTCGTTCGATCCTTACCAGGCATGTGTGGCACGATGGACTCCTTTGTCAGCCGCCCTGACCAGCGGTGGCCCTTAGCTCAATACACTACCACATTACGAGTTCCATACTGTACAGGGTGAAAGGTTGAACTTGCACTGGATGTAAGTTATGGTTGGGAGTGGAGGGATGCCTAGTGGCAGCACTGGATATACTCAAGAGTTTTTGGTCCTCAGCCAGAGACATTATCCCTATCTCGGCGTTCCTAATCGTGTTCAAAGTATTCGTGCTTAAATCCCCGATAGATGACGTAAAATCCCTTACCGTTGGACTTCTTTTCAGTACTGTGGGCCTGTTCCTGTTCGTTCAGGGTCTTCGTATCGGTCTCCTGCCGCTGGGCAACTCTATCGGCATGAACCTCCCGCAACTGCAGAACCCCGGCATCATCATCGCGTTCTCAGCAATACTGGGCTTTACGGCAACTCTGGCCGAACCGGCGCTTTCGTCCCTGGCTATGGAAGTAGAAGAGATCTCCGTCGGCGCCATCCCGAACAGAGTGCTCACCTACACAGTTGCTCTGGGAGTAGCCATTGGAATGGGGCTCGGAACGTACAAGATCCTCTACAAGATCCATCCTGCATACCTTCTTATCCCCCTCAGTATCGTAAGCGCCGTTCTCGCGTACTTTGCGCCGGAGAGGATCATTGGTATAGCATTTGACTCTGGTGGAGTCACCACGGGGCCGGTTACTGTTCCGCTCAACATGGCCATGGCGGTTGGATTGGCAACTGTAGTGGGTGAAGTCGACCCGCTTATCCAGGGTTTTGGGGTCATCGGTCTCGCTTCGCTTGGGCCGATCATTACCGTTCTCGCGCTCGGCATCATATTGAAGGTCTAGAGGGGGGTGGAATGCTTTGTTTGACGTAGAGGCCATTATTGTCATTGTTGAACGTGGTAAGGCAGACAAGCTGGTTGATCTCGCCAAGAAGGCCGGAGCCACGGGGGCGACCATCTTCTACGCCAGGGGTACCGGTACGGCTGAGGCAAAGAAGCTGTTCAACCTGAACATCGAGGCAAGCAAGGAAGCCATCCTCATTTTGTCGGAGCACGAGAAGTCTCAGCCCATAATCGATGCTCTCTGCGAGGCGGGCAGGCTTAGAGACCCCGGGACCGGGATCATCTTTACGATGCCTATCACCAAA
The DNA here is from genome assembly GCA_964602455.1 of uncultured Eubacteriales bacterium. Lineage (GTDB taxonomy): Bacteria > Bacillota > Sulfobacillia > Fermentithermobacillales > Fermentithermobacillaceae > JBBDIP01. Next base: position 13,669 of record CAZRRG010000015.1, read on the forward strand.
GTCGTAGGGTTGCATCACAGAGAGGACTAGTGTATCCGGCAGGGATTTTCGCTCCTTCTCCTGAATAGCTGTCAGAACACCAGTTAGTGGGAGAGGGCGATATCCGATGGCCAGCCAGATGTCGTACGACGTTCATTCAGTGAGGAAACGGTTTCCGGCTCTTAGCAGGATGGAAAACGGGATGCCGGTGGCTTTCCTGGATGGTCCCGGAGGATCCCAGGTCGCAGATATCGCGATCCAGGCCATGGCCGACTACCTCCTCAAAGGTTCGGCGAACGTGCACGGTGTACACGGCACCAGCGTTGAGACCGACGAGCTCTTGGTGCGAGGTAGGGACGCAATCGCCGACCTTATCGGAGGCACGGGCGACGAGGTCGCCTTCGGCGCCAACATGACCACACTGAACTTCGCCGTCGCTCGCGCGCTATCCAGGGACTGGCGCGAGGGCGATGAAATCGTCGTGACTGAACTGGACCACCGTGCCAATGTCGATCCGTGGACGACTGCCGCGGAGGACAAAGGCGTGAAGGTCAACTGGAACCGGGTAGACCCCGAGAGGCTCACACTGGTGCTGGACGACCTTGATAAGTTACTCAGCCCGAGGACCAAGCTGGTCGCCGTAGGATTGGCCTCCAACGCGGTTGGCACCGTCAACGATGTGAAGTATCTCGCGAGCGCAGCCCACTCCGTCGGCGCCGCGGTAGCGGTCGACGCCGTCCATGCCGCCCCTCACATGTTCATCGATAGGGACGATCTTGGGGCCGACATCCTGGTCTGCTCGCCCTACAAGTTCTTTGGCCCTCACATGGGTTGCGCGTCCATCAGGCGTGACCTGTTTGACAGGCTTGAGACCTACAAAGTGATGCCACAGCTCCACGAGCGTCCCGACAAGATCGAGACAGGTACCTTGAACCACGAAGGTATTGCCGGCACCGAGGGTGCGGTCAAGTTCATCGCCAGCCTGGGACGGGGCGCGACCCGCAGAGAGCAGATCCGTTCGGCTATGGAGACCATCGAGGCATACGAGGATCCCCTGGCCAACTGGGCAAGGAAGGAACTCGGCTCCATCCCGGGCGTTAAGGTGTATGCCGCCCCTGACAGTGTGAGAAAAACCCCCACCATCGCGTTCAGAGTCGCGGGAGTGACGCCGCGCGACGTCTGCGTAAACGCGCTGAAGAAGGGCGTCTACATCGCAAGCGGAGACTTCTACGCCACCACGCTCGCCATAGTTCTCGGGATCAGGGATTCCGGTTCGTTCGTCCGTGCCGGTCTCGCTCCCTACAACACCAGGGAAGAAGTCGAGCGGATGATCGAATCGGTAAGGGAGATCGCCAAGTAATTGTGGGACTACCATATGCACCTCGAGCGAGGTGCGCAGACCGTTTCTTACATTGAGCTCTTTATGGCCAAGGCCGCCGGAGTTGGGATCATCGAGATCGGTGTGACCGAGCACTTGTACCGTTTTCGCGAAGCCCGGAACATCCTGTGGGATGACTATGTCGCTTCCAGGTCGGTCAACACCGTGGGATCCCACGTTTCTCTGATCGAGCGTGCCCGCGAAGCAGGGATTCCCGTGAAACTCGGCATCGAGGCGGACTACGTTCCCGGCAAGGAGCGAGAGATCGAGCGGGTCCTGAAGATGTTCCCTTTGGACTACGCAATTGGGTCGGTCCACTGGCTGGATGGATGGGCGTTCGACCTGAACCCTAGGGACTGGGAGGGGCGGTCCGTTGAGGCCGTCTACCGGAAGTACTACGAGACGCTGGGAAGAGCCGCGGAGTCTGGCCTCTTTGACGTAATCGGACACCCCGGCAACATCGCCTACTTTGGCCACCGCGCTCCGGCTTCGCTTCTCTTCGATTTGGAGGAAGAATTCCTGAGCCGGGTTGCCAGGCTGCCGGTTGCCCTGGAGATCAACAGCGGGGGGCTGATTCGACCCGCCAAGGAACTGTTCCCGCGACCGGACATGGCGCGCCGCATTGCGGAGCGCGGGATACCTGTTACGACCGGTTCCGACGCGCACCGTCCTGAGGATGTCGGGAATGACTTCCCCAACCTCTACCGCCAGATGAGGGAATGGGGGTTCCGTGAAGTCCTGACTTTTGAGCGCCGTCAGAGGCTCCCGCGCGCTATCCCCCTTGCTGTTTCCGAGCCAGCCGCGACAAGCATGCCAAGTGTGGGGCACAATGGTTGTGGGGGGATGGAAGCATGCGAGAGAGCGGTGGGAGTCCGGAAGGCCAGAACACGGCGCTAGCCACTTTTGCCGGCGGTTGCTTTTGGTGCATGGTGCAGCCCTTTGCCAAGCTTGCGGGGGCGAGGGAGGTTGTCGCCGGGTACACCGGCGGCCATGTCGAGAAGCCTACTTACGAGCAGGTCTGTTCCGGCAGAACGGGCCACTATGAAGCGGTTCAGGTGTTCTACGACCCTTCCAAGGTAACCTATGAGAGACTCCTGGACACCTTCTGGGGCCAGATTGACCCGACGGATCCTTCGGGCCAGTTCGCCGACAAGGGATCCCAGTACAGGACCGCGATCTTCTACCATAATGAGGAACAGAAGAGAGCGGCGGAAGAGTCCAAGGATGCGTTGGACAGGTCCGGAAGGTTTGACAAGCCGGTCGCCACGCAGATCCTGCCGGCTACCGTCTTCTATCCCGCAGAGGAGTACCACCAGGACTACTACAAGAAGAACCCGGAGCACTACAAGCGCTACAAGGTCGGGTCGGGCCGCGAGGCCTTCATCCGAAAGCACGCTCTCACGCCCGAGCAGTACAAAGTGACTCAGGAGAACGCAACCGAGCCGCCATTTCGCAACGAGTACTGGGATCATAAAGAACCTGGTATCTACGTGGACGTCGTCTCCGGCGAACCGCTCTTCAGCTCCCTAGACAAGTTCGACTCAGGTTGCGGCTGGCCCAGCTTCACCAAACCCATAAAGCAGGAGAGCGTCGTCGACAGACGCGACCTATCCCATGGGATGGTTAGGACCGAGGTCAGGAGTGAAGGCGCCGATTCACACCTCGGCCATGTGTTTGAAGATGGTCCGGAGCCCACGGGGCTGCGGTATTGCATCAATTCCGCTGCTCTCCGGTTCATCCCGGTTGATCGAATGGAAGAGGAAGGGTACGGGGAGTACCTGCATCTCTTCCGAAAGCCGGGCTAAGGGAGCCCATCACTATGGCCGGGCCATGCCGGGGATCCTGTCTTCACAGGGCACCGCGGTCTGGCACTTTCCGCATCCGGAGTAGGTGTACCCGAACTTGGCTCTGACATCTTTAAGCAGGTCCGGCGACCGCAAGTAATCGGAGCAGGGTGGGTGGGACTTGCCCTCCCTCGATATAGCGCCGGCGGGGCACCGCTCCTGGCAAGCATTGCACTCGGCCTTGCCTGACAGGAAGAGGCAGTACTCAAACGGGTCTTTGTAGGGCCTTGCTGTGACCGCGATGGTCAGATCCGTCACCACGCTCCCGAATCTTCCGGCTATGCCTTTGGCCGTGATCAGTCCGCGGCTCAGGCCAAAGGTACCCAGACCGGCGATGAATGCCACGTGCCGCTCCGACCAGTTGCTGCGGAAGTCCTGTGTCTGAGCGAAACGCGGGTCAAGCGTAGGAGCGAGAGCGTGTGCGCCTTCTTTCTCCAGAAGCGAGACAACGAACCTCTTTGCCTCGTTGTTCAGGGCTTCCCCCCGAAAGCGCGCATGAAGCCACTCGACCGAAGGATCGCCCTCCGGGCGGTTGGACCTGCGAATCGCTTCGCTGAAGGGGAGGAAGTAGGAGACGATGGATGACGCGCCATCAAGCCAGTCGTACGGTAGACGGAACACGTCTCCGATAACCCCCGGTTCCCTGAGCTTTGTGAAGTAGGGGTCGGCCGCGCATGCCACACCTACCAGCGGTTCATCGTAGATGGGATCCCCGTTCTCGAGGCGGTTTCCGGGATGAGATGCCACGAATGCTGTCAGCGCTGAGCGGATACTTCCGGCGTCTACCATGTCATCAGTCTCCTCGCTTGACGAAATAGCGGATGACGGTCTTCATCTTGGCGGGATCGACTTTCCTAGGATCGCTCATGTATATCTCCCGGTGAGTATGGCCGACCCGGACCAGGCCTTCCGACGCGCAGAACTCATCCATTTTGGCGAAACTGGCCGGCTCCTCATCATATGGTCCCACGTGCATCATCTGTACCGATAGACCGTCTGTTATGGTGCGAAGTTCAACCTGCGAGAGGTCCGGCGCATCTTTCTTCTTGGCGTTAATCTCCCTTACCTGGTCCACAAGCTCCTGCGTCACGAACTCCGGCTGGCGGATCATGATGTCCCATAGGAACTTGTCCTTGTCGAGCGTTATGTTCTCCCCCATGCCGGACACATCCATGTCCCACAGCCCCTCCAGCGGGAAGACGGTGTACTGGTGGTAGCCCTCAGGGGTGACGCCCTTCTTAGGCAGCATCTTGATGGTCCAGGAGAGCGAGTACAGGGCTTGCATGGCTGCTTGAAACTCGGGATTGTCGTTGGGGTTGCCTCGCCCCCGCACCACCGCGAACAGAGCGGGAGGGACGTCCACCAGCACAGGCTTCGTCGGGGGTAGGTACAAGTGCTTGAGATCCTTCTTGTAATCCAAGTTCTTCACAGACACCACTCCTCGTCGACTCTCCGCTCTCTGTGGGCGATAGGAAGACCATTCTCGGTTCCGCGCCGCCATCCTCCACAGGCGATAGCCGAAGAGGCTGTTCAATCCCTTATCGCGAGTTCTCGCTTTCTTTCAGATACCAGTAGATCTTCTCGCCGGAGATCTGAACAAAGGCATTCCGGGGAATCTGCATCAGGTGCAGAAGATTGCAATAGTCAACATAACCCGCACCGAGATGCAAGAATGAGACTGCGAATAGTATCGTTTCGACGAGGACATATGAACTCGGAATCGCCATGAACAGCACAAGAGGAATCAAGCCCAAGATAACCGTGGGAAACACGCTGACATAGATGAAACGATTCCTTTTCAGGGGTGCGGTGCAAGATGTACCGAGGCCTTGCGCGGTATAGTACATCACAACTTCGCTCCCGGCAGGAAAACACAGCGCGTGAATCAACTCGTGAACGGGAAAGAGCAAGATCCCAATACCAAAACCGATTGCCAAGTCCAATCTGGAGAACAGAATCCTTTCATCCCAAATGCCTTTGAGGTAAACGAGAAGAAATACTACAAGAACGACCGGAATGATTGCTAACGCTGACTTTCCTGTTACGGGAGGAAGCTCCTTTGCGCCGGGGGGGAGTTCTGCCACCGGCAAATTGCTTCCGTTGTACTTTCCAACCCATCTAATCTTCATTGTCCATTTCCCTCACATGGCGAAGCGAACACAGCTGCTCTTACACGGCAACTAGCATGCTGCTCCAGAGCTGCTACTTCGCGGTAAGAAAGCAGGAAATGTGTACACTAATCCGAATATGTGTTAACATACGTGACCTAAGCATTTCAACCCACTGAGGAAGATCGTAGGCCATTGGCCCCAACGATTCGAGGCCAAATCGGTTCTTGCTGATGCACAGCAGGTATCCCGCCAAGTACCGCGCATTCCGTCTCACCGGATCGGTCGCAAGAGGAGCAAAACGCATCCCACATATTACCGCTACTCATCACGAGCGGACGTGCAGGGGATAACGACAACAATCACAGACTTGTAGCAGAACAGACTACAACGTGGTACAGTTTTCTGAGGACTGGCGTCCAAACCTAGGAAAGGGAGAGAGAACATGAAGAAGGCTGTAGTAGCTGTCTTGGTGCTGATGCTCGCAGCGACGGCCTTGGCGGGATGCAAATCCACGCCTACCATCGCAAAGATAGGTCTCGGGCACATCACCTCGATAGCGAAGTCGGCCGACCTGAAGGTCAATGATGACGGCACAAAGACAGGGCCCTCGGCTCAGGTTGACACCGTGGTCGCCGCAGTAGGCTTTGATAAGGATGGCAAGGTTTTGAAAGTAGCCATTGATACCTCGCAGAGCAAGGTCGCCTATGATGCGAACTTGGCCCTCACCACCGACGTTTCCGCCCCCGGCAAAACCAAGGTTGAGCTTGGCGACGCGTACGGCATGGGCAAGGTTTCCTCGATCAAGAAAGAGTGGTATCAGCAGGCCGCTGAACTCGAGAAGTGGATGGTTGGCAAGACCGTCGCCCAGATCAAGGCCATGAAGACTAAGCAGCGTGACGAGTCTCACCCCGCCGTTCCCGACGTTCCCGAGCTCACCTCGCTCGTGACCATCACCGTTCAGGACTACATCGCGGCTGTTGAAGAGGCCTACAATAACGCCGTCGACGTCGGCAAGGGCGCAGTTACCCTCGGCCTCGGCCACGTTGTGGACCTCTCCAGCTCGAGAGGCTACTCCAAGGTTGACGGCGTCGAGACCCTCCCACAGGCTCAGGTCAATTTCACCATCAGCGCCGCTGCGTTTGACAAGGATGGCAAGGTCGTGAAGAACATCATCGACACCTGCCAGACCAGGGTCAACTTCAACGCCGAGGGCAAAATCACCACCGACCTCACTGCTGAAGTGAAGTCCAAGAAGGAACTCGGCAACGACTACGGGATGAAGAGGGCCTCCGGGATCGGCAAAGAGTGGTTTGAGCAGATTGCCGAGCTCGAGAAGTGGATGGTAGGCAAGACTGCCGCTCAGATCACCGGCATGAAGACCAAGTCCGGAGACCACGAGGGCGTTCCCGATGTTCCGGAGCTGACCTCTTCGGTCACTATCGGAGTTGGCGACTACCTCGCCGCTACCGCTGAGGCAGCGTCCAAAGCCAAGTAGCATTGCCCAAGTAGGAGTTATGGAGGCTCCCCGCTCATTTGGGGAGCCTCTTTCGTTGTGCTAACATGGCGTAGGTGATGAGAGTGAAGAGGAAATCGGGACTGGCAATAGGGATCGCTCTAGCTCTGGTCCTGGCGGGCGCCTTTGGATTTTACTCGATGTCGCGCCGGGGCCGGCTCACCAAATACACTGATACCTTTTTCGACACGTTTGACACTGCCGTGACCGTTGTCGCGTACACGAAGACAGAAGCCGAGTTCGATGCCTTCTTCGACCGGATCCACGCTCGCTTTAAGGAGCTCCACGACCTCTTCGACATCTACAACAGCTACGAAGGCGTGAGCAACGCAAGGACCATCAACCAGAACGCGGGGATCGCGCCGGTGAAGGTCGCCAAGGAGCTCGTGGACCTCATAGACTTCTCCAAGGAGTGGTACCGGAAGACCGGTGGCAAGACCAACATAGCCATGGGAGCAGTCCTCCGTATCTGGCATGAGTACCGGGAAGAGGGGATAGCCGATCCCGAGACCGCGCAGCTGCCCCCAATGGAGGCCCTACAGGGAGCCGCGCAGCACATCGACATAGACAAGGTCATCGTGGATAAAGACGCGAGCACCGTCTACCTGGCGGATCCCCGTATGAGCCTTGACCTGGGCGCAGTGGCCAAAGGCTATGCCACTGAACTGGTGGCCAGGGAGCTCCAGGAAGCGGGACTAGTCTCTGCGGTCATAAGCTCGGGAGGAAACGTTCGCACCATCGGCAAGCCTTTGGATGGAGTGAGGGAACGCTGGGGAATTGGCATCCAGGACCCGTCCAAGTCCATCCTGACCGAGGAAGAGAACCTCCTGGACGTCGTTTTCGTCAATGACGCTTCAGTGGTGAGCAGCGGCGACTATCAAAGGTACTACATCGTGGACGGCAAACCGGTCCACCATCTCATCGACCCAGAGACGCTGATGCCGGCGGAGTACTTCCGGGCGGTAACCGTGGTGACCCCTGGCTCCGGCGTCGCGGACTTCATGTCCACTACCCTGTTCCTGACGCCCCTGGAACAGGGGAGAGCTCTGGCCAAGGAGATCGGGGTCGACGCGGTCTGGGTGTTGCCCGACGGTAGGGTCGAGATGACCGAAGGATTTGAGAGGATAGCCAAGAGCAAGGGAGCTACTGGAGCCAAAGCCGATTGAACCCACCTCCATTCCGCACACGGAGCGTCAACGCAACATAACGTGTTGACGAGAACGAGTGGAATGGAGGGAAGAGTTCATCCATGACTGACGACATCACAATGCTTCAAGTGACGGACATGATGGCAAATGCGCTCATGGCGTGGCTCGGTCAGCCTGTGGTTGTCTATCTCACCCACGTTTCGGAGGAGTCGCTGGATGGCGTGCCTATGCCCCCGAAAGGCCCCTATGAGCCGTGTCCCCCATACCCGGTGCCAACCCCAACACCCGGTGCAGGTGGTCCTAACATTACAGGAGGAACCCCCATTATCCCCGGCGCTCCAGGGCCCACCGGCAATGTTGGGCCGATTATGGGGAGCCCCATCGGTAGCGCATCGGTGTGGGGAGGCTTACCCGAGCCGTGCCCGAGGGAAGCCGGTACCGGCGTAGTTGCGGGTACTCTGGGGTTCGTTGGTTCCGACTACATCATCATTAGGGTTCCTCGCCATGGCGTCTGCGTCGACCTCCTGATTCCTTTCGGCGCCATCGGGATGATAGTGCCTGGTTACTTGGCTTAGCAGGCGCCGACGTAGACCGGGGCCCGGGGCTCAAACCAAGCTCCGGGCTCTTGTATTGGGTGTGAGCGGATTATCGAAGGATCTTGAGCGAAGAGCGAACTCGGGAAGGTGAAAGCGGGGAAGATGTACAAGCATGTAAATGAGCCTGCGTGGCGCATGAGGTCTGGTCTCGTGGGCCGGTTTGACATATGAATAGGGTGACAAACTGAGAATGGGGGCATCCGCAATGAGTTCACGTGCACCTGTACCGATCGGTGGTCACACGCTGCCGCCATTGCCGTATCCCTATGAAGCGCTTGAGCCTTACATAGGTAGGCGGACAGTGGAGATCCATCACGACAAGCATCACCTGGCATACGTCAACGCGTTGAACAAAGCGGAGGAAGCGCTGGCTAAGGCTCGCGAGGCCGGCGACATGTCCATGGTCCGTTACTGGGAGAGGGAGCTGGCCTTCAACGGATCAGGCCACCTTCTTCACAGCATCTACTGGACAAACATGACGGCGCCCGGAACGGGTGGCCTGCCTTCGGCGAACCTCCAGGCAGCCATCGACCACGCATTCGGCGACTTTGCGGCGTTCAAGAAGCAGTTCACAGCCGCCGCGGAGCAGGCTCATGGCTCCGGATGGGCTGTCCTCGTATGGAATCCCGCATGGCAGCGTCTGGAGATCCTCCAGGTGTTGCGGCATGAGGACCTTATCCAGATCGGGTCGGTACCGCTCCTGGTGGCAGACGTCTGGGAGCACGCCTATTACCTCGACTACCAGAACCGCCGCGGCGATTACCTCGCGGCATGGTGGAACCTTGTTAACTGGAACGACGTGTCTCGCAGGTTCGATGAGGCAGTTAAGCCGTAGCGAATAGCAGTCCGCATCATTGCGCTGGGCCAGGCGTTGGGACCTCGTTAGCGATCCCGGACCTGGCCCTGCGTTTTGTCCTGGTGTTGGCCCGGTGGTCAAGCTACGGTACAATACTTCGAGAACAGAAAAGCCATCCTCGGGGTGAGTTGCTTGCGGCATATCGGACGACTACTGGTGATCTCTCGCGCGTACTGGGCATGGATGGCATTAGCCTTTGTCGCGATGCTTGGGGTGACGGGCGCTGTCCTGGCCGGCCCATGGATGCTCCGGTCGCTCATCGCCGTCATCGAGGAGAGCGTCGGCGTCGAACCACTCCCGTACGGGCAGATCGCCCGGGTGGCCCTGATACTCCTGGCTGTCTACGCCCTAAGGCCATCTCTGCGAGCTCTGCAGACATGGTCCGCCCACGTGGCGGGATGGGGGAGCGTCGCTGCCGCACGTCAGGAGATCTACGATCACCTGCAGAAACTCTCGCCGCGGTACTACTCCGACATGCAGACCGGGCAGATCATGTCCCGGGTCGTGAATGATACCGGACACTTTGAACAACTCATGGCTCACGCTGTGCCTGAGATGGCGGTAAGCCTTCTCACGCTGAGCGGGGTCTCAGCCGTGCTCTTCCACATCAACGCGAGGCTTGCCTCGTACACGCTCATCCCGATCCCCCTCATTGTGCTGGGATTTTACCTTTACAACAGGTATGTGCGCCCTCTGTTCCGGCAGGCTCAGATGCGGCTTGGGGAGCTTAACGCCACGCTGCAGGACAACCTCTCGGGGATGAGGGAGATCCAGGTCTTCACGCAGGAGAACCGGGAGAAGAAGCGGATCGGTGAGAGGGTCGTTGCCCAGGCGTGGGCTATCACCAGGGCGGTCTCCGTCAGCGCGTGTTTCCACGGAGGGATCGACTTCCTGGCCGGCTTGGGCACCGTTTCGGTGGTCTTCTTCGGGGGTCAGATGGCCCTTCGCGGGGAGATTAGCATAGCAGACGTGACCGGCTTCCTTCTTTACGTGAGCTCCTTCTATGAGCCCATCATGGCCCTCAACCGCACCAATGAAGGCCTGCAGCAGGCCCTGGCCGCCGCCGACCGGTACTTTGAGGTGCTGGACACGCTGCCCGAGATAGCGGATGCGCCCGGCGCCTGCGAGCTGCCGCCGACCAAAGGGCACATCACCTACGAGAACGTCTCGTTCCAGTACGGCAAGGATGTCCCTGTCCTCAAGAACATCAACTTGGACATCAAGCCCGGAGAGATGGTAGCCCTTGTCGGGCCGACCGGAGTCGGCAAGACCACGATGGCAAACCTCATCCCCAGGTTCTACGATCCAACCGAGGGACGGATCCTGATCGACGGGATTGACCTGAAGACAGTCACGCTTTCCTCCCTCAGGCGCCAGATAAGCATGGTGCTGCAGGACGTGTTCCTTTTCAACGGCTCGGTCGCCGACAACATCGCCTACGGAAGCCCCCACGCGACCCGCGAACAGATAGCCGCAGCAGCCGCGGCGGCAGGCGCCGAGGAGTTCATCCTGGAGATGCCCCAGGGCTATGACACCCAGATAGGTGAGCGCGGAGTGCGGCTCTCGGGCGGCCAGAAGCAGCGGCTCGCGATCGCCAGGGCGCTCCTGTATGACGCCCCGATCCTCATCCTCGACGAAGCGACCTCATCGGTCGACACCGAGACCGAGGCCAAGATCTCAATGGCGCTCCAGAAGCTGATGGAGGGCAGGACGACGGTGGTCATCGCTCACCGCCTATCCACGGTGCGGAACGCCGACAAGATTGTGGTCCTCAGCGAGGGCGAGATCGTGGAGATGGGCAGCCATGATGAGCTTGTGAAGCTGGGCGGTCTCTACGCGCGCCTGGTCAAAATGGATGCCGATCCGGGCGCCGCCGCCCTGGAAAGCGCCCGCTAGGGCCTTGACTTCTCATCCCGTCTCACGGATAATGCCCCAGGGAACGTATGTTCGATACGGAGCCCTCCATACACGCCCTGGGACGGTGTACTTGGTGTGGAAGCCATCCGCCTAAGCAAAGAAGAAGCCCGTAGATTCCTCCTCGCATATCAGGCGCTGTGGCCGCCGCGCTCCCTCCGCGGTAAGGAAGGGCTGCTCCAATACCTGAAGACGGTGAAGTGCGTCCAGTTCGATCCCATCGACGTAACCGGACGGAACCACGAGCTGGTCTTGCAAGCGAGGGTGGAGGACTTCAGCGTTCCTATGCTCTACGAGGCGCTGTATCGCGACAGGACGCTGGTAGATGGCTTCGACAAGAACATGTGCATCTACCTCACGGAAGACTGGCCCTATTTCAGGAGGACTCGCGAGGCTGCGAGGGCGGATCTTGAGCGCAAGTCTCATCCGGTGCTCGAAGCATCAGAGCGCGTCCGCAGGGAGATAGAAGCGAGAGGAGCCCTGTCTTCGGCGGATCTCGAAATGGAGGAGCAGGTCCGGTGGCCCTGGGGACCGACCCGCATCGCGCGAGCCGCTCTGGAAGCGATGTACTTCTGGGGAGAATTGGTGGTCCACCACAAGGAGGGCGTGAGGAAGGTCTACGACCTGGCTGAACGCTGCATCCCATCCGAACTTCTGAACGCTCCCGAGCCTAACCCGGCTGACGAGGAGTACCATGATTGGCGGATTTGCCGCAGGATAGGAAGCGTCGGATTGCTATGCAACAGGGGCGTCGATGCCTGGCTGGGCATCGAGGGGACCAGCAGCGCGGCTCGCGCGGAGTCGATCCGGCGGCTACTCCAGCGTGGAGAGATCCAAGAGGTGAGCGTTGAGGGTCTAGCGATACCTGCCTACACGAGAACGGGGGCCATAGAGGCTCTGAGCTGGGTTCTTGGGAAGGATCGCGATCCGGCGGAACCTAAGGCGGCGGCGATCGGGCCTATCGACAACCTTATCTGGGACAGGCGGCTCACCAAGGATCTCTTCGGGTTTGACTACACATGGGAGGTCTACGTACCCGCGCCGAAGAGGCGATACGGGTATTACGTGTTGCCGGTTATCTACAAGGACAGGTTCATCGCCAGGTTCGAGCCGGTTAGGGACCGCAAGACGAAGACGATGGTCATGAAGAACTGGTGGTGGGAAGAAGGCGTTGACTCGACCAGCAGAGATATTCGAGCGGCGCTTTCTGATTGCCTGCAACACTTCAGCGGATTCTTGGGATGCGGGTCGATTCGGCTAGAGGAGGCGGCTCGGCAGTCCCTCAAGTGGATGTGACCTTTAGTTGTCGCCTATCCAAACCTGATAACGGCGATGGCCAGGAGCACGAGAAGGGCTGCTATGGCCGCGGTTTTTATCCACAGGCCCGACGATTCATCGTCTTTCCGGGTGCTTTCGGCGACGAGTCGTCCCGCCACAAGGCGGTAGACGGTGTCGCTCAAGGTCACCGTGCTACCCTCAGTGCCGGCTAACTCATCCATCGCTCGCTGGATCGTCTCCGGCGCGACCGCGAACAGCCCGAGGAAGAGGTTCAGGTCCTCGACCGACACCGTTCCTCCATCGACCGCGCGCATCAAAGCGGATACGACCTGAACGCCGGCCGCTCCAGAGCTGAGGGTTCTGGCTCTCACGATCTGAGACCCTCCGGCCCGACCGTACAGAGTCTCTCCCGTGGTCCGAAGCTCCTTCTCAGGCATGGTCAGGATGTCCAGCGGTACCCCTGCTTCCGCCAGGTTGGCCAGGACCCGCAGCACGCCTGCCGGTATCTGCGGAAGAACGGCATCCTGTAGCCTCGCCACCGGGAGCAGGTTCAATCGCCCATCTGGTTCTGTCGCAGTTCCTTCTTGCGCCAGGAGATGAACCAGCCTCGCGCGCATCGCTTCAACCGGCGCCGGGCCTGGGGCCCTAATAGACACAAGCGTCACCTTCCACTTGTGGAATCGTCACGGGGCTGCAGATGGGTTAGGCGGAGTGTATGATTCCCACCTTTGGTTGTGAGACTACAGGGGAGAAGAAAGGTGGGTGACAAAGGATGTCTGTCATAGACTGGCTCTCCCGGATACTCATCATTATCGGAGGCCTGAACTGGGGTCTGATTGCTGTGTCCCAGTTCAACTTGGTGGAGTCCATATTCGGGGCGGATTCCATGGCCTCCAGGTTTGTCTACGGCCTTGTCGGGCTTGCCGCCCTGTACGAGCTGATCCGGTTGGTATTCAGGGAACCGGCACGGACCAGAGAGGAAGTAAGGTAGGCCGTGGGGTAGGACGGAACGTAGTTGGTTAGGTAGGTAGGAGCGCTCTTGCGCTTGCTTGTTGGGCGGTGGTAGAATGCCCACGGTCGGCGAGGAGATCGCCCGCCAAGGAGGGAAGCCCCGTGACGCTGCCGTTTGTTGCTGTATCGGCGCCCATCGAAGCAGCGGAGTTCGCGACAAGGGGCTACTATGCCCTTTTGGCGGACAACGCGTCGACTAGGCCTTGAAGTGAGCTGAACCTGAGAGTAGGGGCCGCGCGGCCGGAGTCCGCGCGGCCTTTAGTTTTTCCGCCTACCAGATCAGCTATCGAAGGTGACAATGATGAACAGGAACAGTTCACAGAGACCGCTGCTCGTTATGACTGCCGGCGACATGATCCAACTCGTCGGAGGCCACGTCTTCAGCATAGCCATTGCCACTCACACATACTCCATGACCGGAGCTGCCTGGGCCTACGCGCTGCAGATGCTCCTCTCGTACCTGCCGTGGATGCTCTTCTCCGGCATCGCGGGACCTATTGTCGACAGGCTGGACCGCAGGCAGGTCATGATCGTGGCAGCTGTGTCCCGTGGGGTGCTTGGGTTTCTCTACCCGTACTTTACAACCATCGAGCCGGTGCTGGCTCTGAACTTCATATCTTCCACATGCAGCGTCTTCCTGGTCACGGCCCGGACCGCCGTCATCCCTACGTTGGCCGAGAAGGACGCTCTTCTCAAAGTGAACGGATTGCGTGCCGCGGCGACCGGGTGCATCGACCTCACAGCCCCAACGCTAGCGGGCATCGTGATGGGCTCGATAGGCACCGGCGTCGCTTTCCGGCTCATCGGCGTGTTGTGGTTCGGCGGGGCCGTAGCGTACTGGCTCATGGGGCCGGTCACGAGCCCGCGTGATCCCGGTCAGAGGCCGGATGCTCCGGCCAAGCGGACACTGGTGAGCGACCTTAGGGGAGCGGCTTCCTTCTTGAGAGACCAGCCGGCACTGGTTGTGTCTGTCGCCGCCTATACCATCTACGTTATGGGCCAGCACGGGACAAACACGCTTTTCTACCCGTTTGTGGAGTCAGTGCTGGGGAGAGGTTCGGAACTGTTTGGGCTCTCCATCTCGTTCTACTTTGGCGCTAACCTCCTGGCAGGGCTGGTCCTGGCCAAGTACGGTCGCGCCCTTACCCGTATCCCGGTGCTGTTCATGACCGTCCCTGCGACCCTGATCTGGTTTGGGTACTCGGTCGTGAGGAGCATTCCAGTCATCCTGGCAATGGGGTTCGTGGAGGGCTTCATCATGTCGCTGGTGACGACGCTGTTTACCACCGAGGTCCAGTCAAGAGCGCCGGTAGACATGACGGGCCGGGTCTGGGGCGTGGCATACGGCATCGGCAGCGGCGGAGAGGTCATCGGGATTCTGCTGGCCGGCTCGATTGCGGGCGCGAGCGGTCCTCTGGCAGGGTACAGAGTACTCTCAGGCCTGATCCTGACCCTTGCTGCCGCAGCTTACCTTGGGGGCCGTATTGCTTTGCGCAGGCGGGAGTCCGTCTAGTAGTCCACCGGCAGGGCAACCACGCCTGCCGTGCCCGGACCGGCGTGAGTCCCCACCACGGCTCCTATCTCGAAGGTGCCGACAGGCCCTTCGACGTTAAGCCGTGCGAGTACCATGTCGCCCAGCAACGAGGCGTTTTCCGGTGCGGCTCCGTGGCCGACCGCAACCATGACCCTCTCCTTGCCGTACCGGCTCTCCAAGAGGTCGACAACCGAAGTAAGCGCCGCCTTGGTCCCCCGGGCCTTGCCTGCAGGGACCAGGTGCCCGTCCTCAACCCGGAGGACTGGCTTGATGCCGAGCACAGTGCCCAAAAGCGCCGATGCCAGGCCGATCCTGCCGCCCTTCTGAAGGTAATGGAGGGTATCCAGAGTGAACACCAGTTCCATGCTTGACCTCATCCGGCCCAAGCGGTCCACGAGCTGCTGGGCCGTAAGGCCCTCTCTGGCGAGATTCGCTGCCTGCAACACCTGCATTCCGAGGGCGTAGCTCACGAAGCCGGAATCGACAACGTGGATACGTCCTGCTCCAATCGCCTCCGCGGCCATCTGGGCCGAAGATGGCGTTGCGCTCAGTTCGGACGAAATGTGGATGGAGACGATTTCCGACGCGGTCTCAAGCACTCTTTCGTACGTTGCCTGAAACTGGGCCGGCGATGGCTGTGAAGTGGTAGGCAGCGCGTTTGACGACTTGAGCAGGGGATAGAATGTAGCGGGAGTAAGGTCCACGCCGTCAAGGTACGACTTCTCCCCATGGATCACCGATAAAGGAACGATGGTGATACCCGCCTTCTCCGCAGCCTCACGTGGGATATCGCAGGTGCTGTCCGTAACGATCGCTATGGTGTTCATCCCGTGCCCTCCGGTGCCTGTGGTTGTTCCCCATGCCGAGCGCCATCCTGGCTGGATCGGATCTATTCTACTACTAATATTCGATAGGTCTCACTGCGAGTCCGACTGTGCCAGGCCCTGTATGAGCGCCAATCACGGGTCCAACCTCGAAGCTCTCCGTTTTTCCTTGGACGTTCAGCGCGGGCTTCACCATTTCAAGCAGCATCTCAGCGTAGTGAGCTCCCTTGCCGTGCCCTATGGCTACCTCGACCTTCTGGCGGCCGTAGGTTCTGGACAGAAAGTCGACGATGGACGACAGAGCCTGCCTGATGCTCCTAGTCTTGCCCGCAGGCACGTAGATGCCGTCCTCAACCCTGATGATGGGCTTCACCCCCAGGATCGTGCCCATAATCGACGACACTTTCCCGATGCGTCCGCCCTTTTGCAGGTAGTGTAGGGTGTCGAGGGTGAAGAGCATCTCGGTCTTCTTCTTCAGGCGTCCCACGCTCTCGAGGATCACCTGCGCCGTCTTGTTCTGAAGCGCCAGGCGGGCCGCCTCGATCGCCTGGAAGGCAAGAGCGTAGCTCAAGAAGCCGGAGTCCACGACGTGGATGCGATCCTTGTTCACCTCTTGCGCGGCAGTCCGCGCAGCGGCAACCGTGCTGCTCAGGCCTCCGGAAATGTGGAGAGAGACGACCTCCTTCGCCGTCGTCAGCAGCCTCCTGTAGAGATTGCGGAACTCTTCCGGTGATGGTTGAGATGTCTTGGGCAACTCGTCGCTGGTCTCAAGGAGCGGGTAAAAGGTTCCGGGGACGATGTCCACACCGTCGCGGTAGGCTTGTCCACGGTGTGTGACATAGAGCGGCATAACTGTGATTCCGTGTTGTCGTGCGGATTCCTGGGAGAGGTCGCTGGTGCTGTCCGTTACGACGGCAATGTTTTCCAAGCGGATTCGCTCCTCGTGTGGTGTCCCGTAGGTTATCCCATTCTACAATGGTCTGCCATAGGAAGGAAAATAGATTATGATGAATGAAAGTACGGAGATTTGCCCACAAGAGGGGGAACCTGCGTGAAAGCTGCCGCGAAGACACGAAATTACCTGCTGGAGAACGGGATTATCTACGATGGGACCGGGAAGCCGCCCAGGACGGGAGCGGTGCTGGTCACCGCCGGCAAGATCGCCTCCTTCGGGGACATCTCTGCCTCGCAGGTTCCGGCCGAGGCTATTGTAGTAGACCTGCACGGGCTGGCCGTATCTCCCGGCTTCATAAACATTCACTCCCATTCCGACACAGACGTCATCACGTATCCTGAAGCCAAAACATTGCTCATGCAGGGCATTACGACTGAAACTATAGGCAACTGCGGTGGCAGCTGCGTGGACACGTCCAAGTACGAGGACGGTACCTGGGCCAACATCCTCGCCAAGTCCGGCCTCGCCCATAAGTGGGATGGAGTGCGCGGCTACCTCTCGGCGGTTGGCGAGGTTGGTTCCGGGGTCAACGTCGCGGCGCTATTTGGACACGGGGATGTCCGCCGCAAGGTCGTGGGCGACGACGGGCGTCCCATGACCAAAGATGAGAAGAAGAAGGCAGCGGAACTGGCAAGGGTCTACATGGCCGAGGGAGCGTTCGGCGTCTCAAGCGGCCTGGAGTACCTGCCCGGTAGATTCGCCGACGCGGACGAACTGGCTGCGGTCTCCCGTCCCGTTGCCGCGGCAGGTGGCATCCACGCCTCACACATCCGCAATGAGGGACCGGAGCTCCTGGAGTCCATCCGGGAGTGCATCGAAGTGAGCAAGCTGTCAGGCGTTAAGTTCGAAGTATCCCATATCAAGGCTTGCGGGCCTGAGAACTGGGGGAAGGTCAAAGACGCGCTGGCGATGCTCGACGAAGCGGGGAAGAGCGGCCCCGAGATGACGGCGGATTTCTACCCGTACCTTGCTTCTTCCACCGAGTTGGCCATCGTGCTTCCCGACTGGGCGCTGGAGAAAGGGAAGAAAGCCGCTCTCCAGACGCTCAAGGACACGGGTGTTCGCCGGAAAGCGGAGCTGGAATCCCATCAGCGGACTGAAGTGCAGGGCGGATGGGACAAGGTTGTGATCACCGGCGTTCAGAAACCCGAGAACAAGTGGATGGAAGGCCGCCATGTGGCGGAGATCGCGGTACGGATGGGGAAAGAACCCCAGGTAGCTGCCCTCGACATCTTGATGGACGAGGAGATGCGGGTGCGGATCGCCCGGTTCGCAATGAGCGAGGACGACATGGTTACGGCCCTCCGGCACCCCAAGACCTGCGTGGTCACTGACGGCAGCAACGCTGTCCCGGGCGAAGGGAAACCTCATCCCAGGTCTGTCGGAACCTTTCCCAGAGTGCTTGGGTACTACGCGAGAGAAAAGGGCGTTATCCCCATGGAAGAGGCCGTGCGGAAAATGACCTCCTTGCCCGCCTCGCGGCTGGGCATCCCGGACCGCGGCCTGATCGCCCCAGGGTACTGGGCCGACCTCGTGGTGTTTGACCGCGACAAGATCATCGATAAGGCTACCTACGAAAACCCGTGGCAGTTCCCGGAGGGCATAGCCTACGTGTTCGTGAACGGCGTCCCCGTCATCTGGGAGGGCGAGCGCAACGGCGAGAGGCCGGGTATGCCGCTGCGGCATGAGAGCAGGTAAGCATCGTAAGTTCACAGTCCGCCAGGCGTAGGTGCAGCCTGAGCCATTATCAGGGCGTTCCACATTGCGGCTCCTACGGGAGCCCGCTGTTTTCTTGAGTACTGTTGACACACTATGATGATACTGTATATAGTGTGCATGTAGTATATACACAGTAGACCGGAGGGCAGCCGTGCTTCTAACCCTGGACAACACCAGCTCAACACCTCTCTACCAGCAGATCGTCGACGAGATCCGCGGGAGGATCCTTACCGGCCAGTTTAAGCCTGGGGATCCGCTACCTTCGATACGCCAGCTCGCCGCGGACCTCATGATCAGCGTCATCACCACCAAGCGCGCCTACCAGGATCTTGAGAACGAAGGCCTGATCCAGACGCGCCAGGGCCGGGGGACGTTCGTGAGTGAGGTCAGAGGCGAGTACCTGCAGCAGGTTGGAGTGAGGGAAGTGGAGGAGAAGCTGGTTGAGGCTGTGCGCACGGCCTCACGGCT
>CAZRRG010000016.1:0-21294 GCA_964602455.1 uncultured Eubacteriales bacterium
GCGTTCGTTGGGTGTTGCCCTAAAGAGCAGATCCCACAGTTATTGACCTAGAGCCATTATACCATTGCTTGAGACCTGCGTGACCTGATGATAGGATTGGAGGAAGCAAGCACAGCAAGCGAACAACTGAACCGCAAAGGCGGAAGAAACTATGAAGACCCTCCGCGCTGACCGGATCCGCGATGCAGTTAGAGACCTTTGCATACAGGCTGCGACCGAGCTGCCGGGTGACGTCGCCGTGGCCCTCCTGAAGGCCAAGACGGCGGAAGGAAGCCCCCTCGGGCGGGAGATCCTTGGAGCGTTGCTTGAGAACGCCCAACTGTCGAAAAGCCAAAAGATCCCCATCTGCCAGGACACCGGTGTGACCTACGTCTTCCTTGAACTGGGGCAGGACCTCCATGTTGTGGGCGGATACATCGGGGATGCCGTGACGTCCGGCGTGTCCGATGGCTACATCCAGGGATTCCTGCGCAAGTCGGTGATCCGCGACCCCCTCTTTGATAGGACCAATACCGGCGACAACACGCCGCCTATCATTCACCCCGAGATCGTCCCCGGCGGCGATCTCAAGATAACCGTGCTGCCCAAGGGTACGGGCAGCGAGAACATGGGCGGGCTGGCCATGCTTACTCCCGCAGCGGGTCCCGAGGGCGTCTGCAGGTTCGTCCTGGATACCGTGGCTAAAGGCGCCGCCAACGCGTGTCCTCCCCTGGTCGTCGGAGTCGGAGTGGGCGGGATGATGGATACCGCGGCGTACTTGGCCAAGAAGGCGCTCCTGCGGCCTTTGGGCATATCAAACCCCGATCCCAAAGTGGCGGAGATGGAAGAGGACCTGCTCTGCCGCATCAACCGGCTGGGCATTGGTCCGGCAGGGCTTGGCGGCGTAAACACCGCCCTTGCCGTGCACATAGAGACCCATCCGACCCACATCGGTGCTCTCCCGGTTGCGGTTAACCTGCAGTGCCACGCGGCCAGGCGGGCGTCGATTACTCTCTGCGGCGAGGAGGTAGGGGGCCAGTGAGCGGAGCCGCATCCTTCTGGCAAGGGGCGATACCCTTGCGAGTTCCGTTCCAGGCGAGTAGCCGGCCGGTGACCGAACTGCGATCCGGCACCCGAGTCATGCTGGAAGGCGTGGTCTACACCGCGCGCGACGCGGCCCACAGGCGGATAGTGGAGGCCCTGGACAAGGGGCTGCCGTTGCCTTTCGATCTCAAAGGCCAGGTCATCTACTACGCCGGCCCGTGTCCCCCCGCGCCTGGACAGGTCATTGGCTCACTCGGTCCCACGACCAGCGGGCGGATGGACCCTTACGCTCCGCGACTTATCGCGGCCGGGCTGGGCGGAATGATAGGGAAGGGAATGCGGAGCAGAGAAGTAGTGATGTCGGTCAAGACGTTTGGCGCGGTGTATTTCGTCACGATCGGCGGGGCCGGCGCGCTCCTTTCCAGGACTGTGAAGAAGGCTGACCTGGTTGCATATCCGGATCTTGGTCCCGAGGCAGTGTACAGGCTCGAAATCGAGGATTTCCCGGCAATTGTCGGGATCGACGCGTCAGGAAACGACATCTACGAACGGGGGAATCTACTGTGACGCTGAGAGACGACGCTCTGGAGCTCCATCGAAGGAATCACGGCAAGCTTGAGATCGCGAGCAAGGTACCGCTTCGCAATAGGCAGGACCTCACGTTGGCCTATACGCCGGGCGTCGCCGAGGCATGCACGGAGATTGCCAAGAATCCCGACGCCGCCTACGAGTATACGCTCAAGAGAAACCTAATCGGCGTCGTCTCGGACGGGACCGCCGTGTTGGGACTGGGAGACATCGGCCCGGCGGGCGCCCTCCCGGTAATGGAAGGAAAGTCGCTCCTGTTCAAGAGTTTCGCGGGCGTAGATGCGTTTCCGTTATGCATAGCTACCAAGGAAGTGGACGAGATCGTATCGTTCGTGAAGTGGCTGGAGCCCACCCTTGGTGGCGTTAACCTGGAAGATGTATCGGCTCCCAGGTGCTTCGAGATCGAGAGGCGCCTCAAGAAAGAGACGTCCATCCCCATCTTCCACGATGACCAGCATGGGACGGCTGTGGTCGTTCTTGCTGCCCTCATCAACGCCCTCAAGGTCGTGGGCAAGAGCACGGATTCGGTCAAGGTCGTCATCTCGGGAGCGGGCGCGGCCGGAATCGCCACAGCAAACCTTCTGATCGATTCCGGGTATCCCGATGTCGTCGTCTGCGATAGCACGGGCGCCATCTACTCCGGCAGGCCCGAGGGGATGAACCCGTTCAAGGAAGAGACGGCCAAGCGGGGCAACAAGAGAAATGTGAAGGGCTCCATCGCTGATGCGCTGGTCGGGGCCGACATCTTTGTGGGCGTCTCCGCTCCTAACTCGGTCACAACCGACATGGTGAAAAGGATGGCTCCAGGAGCCATCGTTATAGCCATGGCCAACCCCATCCCCGAGATCTTCCCTGAGGATGCACTGGCCGGAGGGGCCAAAGTGGTGGGGACCGGGCGCTCGGACTATCCAAACCAGGTCAACAACGTGCTGGCGTTCCCAGGAATCCTACGCGGAGCGTTGGATGCTCGCGCAAGCGACATCAACGAGGCTATGAAGATTGCTGCTGCCAAAGCGATTGCAGACCTGGTGTCTCCTCAGGAACTCACTGCCGAGTACATCATCGTGGACCCGTTCGACAAGAGGGTCGGCCCGGCGGTTGCCAAGGCCGTGGCTAAGGCGGCCATGGACTCGGGAGTGGCCCGAGTGAAGGTCGATCCCGAGGAAGTGGCCAGGAAGGTAAGGGAGTTTGTCGACAAGGCATAGGTCCCTGCTCGCCGAAGGAAACGGTACCCGCGCGGCACGGAACAGGGGCAGCATCGCGCACACGCGGGCGCTGCTCCTTTGTCTCGGGGTGTTGGCTTGCACGCTTAGTTCGATAGCTGCGGGGTGTGCCCCTTCGGGAGGACAGGGCGGAGCCTCCATCACGCTGGCGGGGTCTACCTCAGTGCAGCCGTTCGCGGAGATGCTGGCGGAAGAGTATGCCAGGGTGTATCCTGACCGACCTGCAGTCAACGTTCAAGGGGGAGGGTCCAGCGCAGGCGCCAGAGCCGCGCTGACAGGAGCCGCCGAGATCGGGATGATGTCCAGGGGACTCGCTGAGTCGGAGAATGAGCTGACCCCGGTGGTGATGGCCAAGGATGCCATAGTCCTTGTGGTCCACCCGTCCAACCCCGTCTGTGGGCTCTCCAGGGAGCAGGTCAGGGACATCTTCTCTGGCAAGATCACCTCATGGGACCAGGTCGGCGGCCCGTTCTGGCAGATCCACGTTGTCAGCAGGGAAGAGGGTTCCGGTACCCGCGGGGCTTTCGATGAACTCGTCATGGATGGCGAAGGAGTACTGCCGCGAGCTGTTGTGCAGGACTCCAACGGAGCAGTGAGGGAGACAGTGGCCGGCGACAAAGCCGCGATAGGCTATGTTTCCCTCGGCCTAGTGGACCAGAGCGTAAAGGGCCTTTCCATCGACGGCGTAGCCCCGACCTTCGAGAACGCTCAAGAAGGCAAGTACACCCTTGTGCGGCCGTTTCTCCTGGTGTACAGGGGGACGCTCGCGCCTGTGGCCCAGCACTTTGTGGACTATGTCACGGGAGCAGAGGGCCAGAGCATCCTAGCGGGCGAGGGATTGGTTACCAGCAAGTAGGTGTGGCGCGGCGGTCGGTTTTGTGGTCTGTGAGCCACACGCTCAGAAGCAGAAGAGTCAGGAGGTAGGCGCTGGTTTGAACAGGAGCGAGAGGACGGCGGAGATCGCTTTGACCGCAATAGGACTGTGTTCGGTGGCCGTCCTCGGACTTATCATCCTGTTCATATTCCGGGAGAGTCTGCCCGCTTTCATGAAGGTTGGAGTCCTCCGCTTCATAACAGGTGCGACCTGGGCCCCGAGCAAGGAGACCTTCGGTATCTTGCCGATGATCGCCGGTTCGATAATAGTCACGGCCGGAGCCCTGGTGGTGGGGATGCCCCTCGGCCTGGGTTCGGCTATCTACCTCTCAGAGTTCGCTCCCAAGAAGACAGCGCAGATCCTGAAGCCTACCATAGAACTCTTGGCAGGAATCCCGTCGGTGGTCTTCGGCTTCATTGGCCTGACAGTGCTGGTGCCGTTCATACGGGATCACTTTGGAGGTCCGGGGTTCTCGGTCCTGGCCTCGGCGCTTGTTCTGGGAGTCATGATCCTCCCCACAATGACGAGCATCTCCTATGACGCGCTCCGTGCTGTCCCCGCTGCGTACAGGGAAGGTATGCTGGCTGTCGGGGCAACTCCTTGGCAGGCAGTAAGAATGGTGGTCCTACCTGCGGCCAAGTCTGGCATTCTGGCCGCGGCGATCCTATCAATGGGCCGGGCGGTGGGCGAGACCATGGCCGTCATAATGGTTGCCGGGAACGCCACCATAGTGCCCACGTCCCTTCTTGATCCGGTCCGCACCATGACCTCAAACATCGCCCTGGAAATGGGCTATGCCTCAGGACTCCACAGGTCGGCGCTGTTCGCCACCGGTGTGGTCCTGTTCATCGTCATCGGCGTGCTAAACACCGTTGCACGGGCGACGGTAAGGGGGCCGCGAAAGTGACGGACAGGCGAAGGGGCGGCGCGCCCATGGTAACCCTGGTTAAGCTGGCCGCGGCAACTACCGTAGCCGCGCTGGTACTGATCATCGGCTACATAATGGTGAGGGGTCTTCCCGTGATGACGCCGTCGTTCCTACTCGGATCGCCTGAGAAGATGGGCCGGGCAGGAGGCATATTCCCCAGCATAGTCGGCACCCTGGGTCTCACCGTACTATCGGTCGCCATCGCGGCGCCGCTGGGGATTGGGACTGCCGTGTACCTCACCGAGTACACCAGGGAGGGCCGGTTCTCCAAGATCGTAAGGTTTGGCACAGAGAGCCTGGCAGGCATCCCTTCCATCATCTTTGGCCTGTTCGGCTTCCTGTTCTTCGTGATCGAGCTGGGGATGGGCTGGTCCATACTATCCGGCTCGCTCACTCTGGCAGCAATGATGCTCCCGACGATCGTGAGAACGTCCGAAGAGGCCATTCGCTCTGTCCCTGAAGCATACAGGGAAATTAGCTTTGCCCTGGGAGGAAACAGGTGGCAGACGGTGACCTCGCTGGTGATTCCCAATGCTCTACCGGGCATTGTTACAGGGGTCATCCTGGCCATCGGACGCGCCATTGGCGAGACCGCTGCGGTCATCTTCACGGCCGGCTCATCGCTACGGCTCCCCCAGTCGCTGTTCGACCCGGTCAGGACGCTCCCGGTGCACTTCTACCTCCTGGCCAGGGAGGGGATCTCCATGCGCAACGCCTACGGGACCGCGGCGACTCTGCTGACGGCGGTGTTGCTTGTTAACTTCCTGGCTTACTACCTGGTGAACAGGGTCTCCAAGAGGAGGTCGAGGTAGTGACTGCGCCAAGTGGCGACAAGATCACCGCTGAGGGACTGTCCTGCTACTACGGCGACGTCTGCGCCGTGAAGTCACTCGACCTTCGCGTGAAGCCGAACTCGCTTCTCACCATCATGGGTCCCACGGCCAGCGGTAAGACCACATTCCTCCGGACGCTGAACCGCCTGAACGACAGGGTTCCTTCCGCTCGCCATTCCGGCAGGTTGCTCCTGGACGGTCAGGACGTATATGACAGCAAGGTGGATGTCGCGAGTCTCCGCAGGCGGGTCGGGATGGTTTTCGCGATGCCGATGCCCTTGCCCCTCAGCATCTACGAGAACGTGGCTTACGGACCCAGAAAGCGCGGTGTTCGCTCCAGGACTCAGTTGGATGAGATCGTGGAGCGAGCCCTCGTCGACGCCGCCATTTTCGATGAGGTGAAGGACAGACTGGGTAGCCCGGCCGCGAGACTGTCCGGCGGTCAGCAGCAAAGGATAGCGCTAGCCAGGGTCCTTGCCCTCGAGCCTGAGGTCATATTGCTGGACGAGCCGACCTCGGGGCTTGATCCCCTGTCCACGCTGCGGATAGAGGAGCTGATGCGGCACCTCACGGAAAAGTACACCATCATCCTGGTCACCCACAACCCGGTTCAGGCTGCCCGGGTGCAGGGTGATATCGCATTCTTCTATATGGGTGAGCTGGTCGAGACCGGGCCGGCGTCGGAGGTCTTTACACGGCCTAAGGACAGGCGGACGGAGGATTACATCACCGGCAGGTTTGGTTAGCGCAGCATCGGAGCGCAAGCGTCGATCCTGCGGCGTCGCCAGCAAAGCGCCCGAGTTCCAGCGGGCGTTGTGAGCGGCGGGGGCTTTACGGGATGACAACTTGTTTCCGATTGCTGAGGATCATCTTGAAGGAGCGTTTGTGGTGCACGACTTCGTCTCAGGAAAGGCCGAAGCCATCATAACGGTGAAGGACTTCCGGCTCTTCTACGGCGACTTCATGGCGCTTAAGGGCCTTAGCGCTTCTTTCCCCATGAGAAAGATCACGGCGCTCATCGGCCCCTCGGGGTGCGGAAAGTCCACGTTCCTACGCAGCATCAACAGGATGAACGACCTCATAGAGGGCGTGAGAACCGAAGGCTCAGTCAGCCTCGGTGGCGTGAACGTGTACGATCCATCGATCGATCTGACGTGGCTCCGATCTGAGATCGGGATGGTGTTCCAGCGTCCGGTGGTCTTTCCGCTCTCCATATATGAGAACGTGGCGGTGGCGCTGAGAGTGCAGGGAAAGAAGTCTAAAGCCGAGCTGGACGAGGCCGTTGAGAGGAGCCTCACCGGCGTGGGTCTGTGGGACGAGGTGAAGTCGAACCTCCATGGTCCCGCCACGGACCTCTCCCTGGGCAACCAGCAGAAGCTGTGTATAGCGCGGGCGATCTCAACTGAACCCGAAGTGGTGCTCCTCGACGAACCCGCTTCCGCCCTTGACCCGGTATCCACGCGGAAACTGGAAGAGCTGATGTGGGTCCTCCGTGAGCGTTACACCATTGTAATCGTGACCCACAACATGCAACAGGCGTCCCGGGCATCGGATTACACGATGTTCATGGTGAGCGGCGAGATAGTTGAGTTTAACAATACCGCCGCGCTTTTCACCAACCCGGCCGACATACGAACTGAGAACTACGTGACCGGCAGGCTGGAGTAGAGACTGGGCCCTAGACTTGCAGCGAAAGGGAGGCTCAACCGTGCGAAACCCGCGAGTCGCGTTTGAAAGGCAACTTGGGGAGCTAGAGGATACCCTTCTGAGGATGGGCAAGGAAGCTGCGGTAATGCTTGAGGATGCTCTCTTGGCCCTCGAGAATAGGGATGTCGCGTTGGCCGACGCGACCATTGCCCGTGACGACGTGGTGGACGACCTGCGGTTCGCCATCGAGAGAAAGGCCATGGAACTCATCGCGACGCAGCAGCCGGCAGCACGGGATCTCCGGAGGATCTTTGCCTGCATCTCGATAGCTTCCGATGTCGAACGGGTCGGGGACTACTCGGTGGATATCTGCAAGACCGCAAAACGCCTTGCGGAGCGTCCCCTCTTCAAACCGCTGATCGACATCCCCAAGATGGAGAAGATGGTCGTCCAAATGCTGAAGGACGGTCTTGAAGGGTTCGTGTCCCGCGATCTCGACCAGATCGAGCGTATGATAGCCAGCGACGACGAGGTTGACCACCTTTATCGTTACCTCCACGACGAGCTGTGCGACTTCATGAAGAAGGACCCCGACAAGGTGGACCAGGCGGTGCAACTCCTGCTCATATCCCGGTATCTGGAGCGGATAGCGGACCACATAACCAACATTGGAGAGAGGGTCTACTACGTGGAGACGGGTGAGCTCAAGGAGCTACACGAGTAGGATGTCTCCTTCGGCGTAGCTATGACTCGACAGGTCGCGACACGTGTTTTGGCTTGCTTTCGATGCATCGGGTACGTGCTCTGACGGCCGACCATATTACCAACATAGGAGAGAGAGTCTGCTACGTCGAAACAGGTGACCTCAGAGAGCTTCACCAGTAGATGGCAAGGCGCGAGGAGGGTGAACCAGTGGGACACGCAGGTGGCGAACCGGCTGCCACGCCAAAGGAACTCGAGCGTGGCGAACGTTTTCTTGCCGCGTACAACCTGATCGAGCGGGCCATGCAGCGCAGGGCCGGAGACCCGGGCAGCAAGGAGGGTTTTCGGCGGCTTGTCGACCACCTCTCCGGGAGCGATTGGACCGTCAAGAGGTGGAGAGACGACCTCATTGAGTTCGCCGAGCTCCGTAACGCTATAGTGCACGAGCGCGTGAGCCCAGGGTACCTGATCGCGGTTCCACTGGAAGACACCGTAGAACGGATAGAGCGGATAGCTTCGCTTATGGACCGTCCGCCTCTCGTGTACCCGCGGTTCCGCAGGGAAGTCGTGGCCCTAAGAGCCGACGACCCTGCCCGCAAGGTGCTTAATGCCCTGCATGAGACAGGATACTCCCAATATCCCGTGTACCAACAGGACCAGTACGTGGGCCTCATTACCGATGGAGGCATTGCCCGCTGGCTGGCGGCCTGGTTGAATGGTAGAGGTAGGGAAGCCGGCGCGGATCCGTTGGACCTAACGGTAGGGGAGGTCCTGAAGAGCGAGAAGAACCCCGACCGGGCCAGGTTCATCTCGCGACAGGCCACCATCTACCAGGCTGAGAGTCTTTTCGCGGGAGCTACCGGCGACAAGTGGCGCCTCGCGGCTCTCCTCATTACCGAAACCGGCAACCCCAAGGAGAAACTGCTTGGCATTATTACGCCGTTCGATATCCTTACCCCAATAGGAGAATAGTGCGAGGGAATATGAGCGAACAACCGGTCTCCACAATCTATCTCATAGGGCACAGAAATCCGGATACCGACTCCATATGCTCTTCCATCGCCTACGCCGCTTTCAAGACGGCTGTGGACCCGTCCAGCCGGTACGTGCCTGCCCGGCTTGGACCGCTGAACCGGGAGACCCAGTTTGTCCTGGACTACTTCCGCGTTGAGCCGCCGCAGTTTTTGGAGCACGTGTACGCGGAGGTGCGGGACGTGGACTTCGACAAGGCGGCTACGGTGCACCGGATGACCCCCATGAGAGACACCTGGCAGCTCATGTCCCAGTCAGGGATCAAGACCGTCAACGTGGTGGACGATGGCGGGAGACTCATCGGCTTGGTGACGCTGGGCGACATCGCCGAGGCCTACCTGGCCTCAGCCGTGAGCACGTTTGACGGCCACGCGCCGGTACAAGAGGTCGCCAGCGCCCTGGACGAAAAGCTGCGGGCGCCAGTGTTCAGGTTCATGACAGAGAAGAACCTGGTGACGTTCCAACTGGATGACCTTATCGACGACGCCCGGGAGACGATGCTCCGGTACAAGTACAGGAACTTCCCGATCCTTGATGACCAGGGGCGTCCTGTGGGTACTCTCGCCAGGCGCCACATATTGGACTACTCGGGCAAGAAAGTCATCCTTGTCGACCACAATGAGAAGTCCCAGTCCGTTGAAGGGATCGAGCAGGCGACTATCCTCGAGATTATCGACCACCACCGCATCGCGACGGTGGAGACCGACCAGCCCATCGTCTTCCTGAACCGTCCCCTCGGCTGCACGGCCACCATAGTCTCCGACCTGTACGATCAGAAAGGGTTGACGCCGGCGCCCCACATTGCGGGCATGATGTGCGCGGCGATCTTGTCGGACACCCTGGCTTTCAAGTCGCCGACCTGCACGGCCGAGGATTTCCGCGCCGCCGAGAAACTGGCGTCCATTGCCCGCATCGACATGGAGGAGTTTGCGAAGTTCATGTTCGAAGCCGGCACTTCGCTGGAGGGAAGGACAGAAAGGGAGATCTTCTACACCGATTTCAAGGAGTTCAAGGTAGCGGATCTCAGGATCGGCGTTGCCCAGGTCAACATCTACAACACGCGCCTGGGCGAGCTGAAGGCTCACCTCATCGAGTTCATGGAGCAAGAGCGCAGGATGCGAGGCTACGACATACTTCTTCTCATGCTGACGGACATCATTAACGAAGGTTCCGACATCCTGGTTGTGGGCAACAACGAGCTGGTAGAGCGGGCCTTTGACGTGAACGTGGAGGGAAAGAGCTTCTACCTTCCGGGCGTCATCTCCCGCAAGAAGCAGGTCGTCCCACGCCTCATCCGGGCGGTTAACGCGATATAGCGCCATCAAAGCATAGGAGGAGGAACACAAATGTCCACACAGGGCCCGAAGCATGTTGATTGGGTCGAGCAGGCGCTTGCCGAAATGGACGGTTACCAGGAAGAGTTTGTCGACCTCATAACCAAGATCACCGAGATCCCCGCGCCAAGCCATGAGGAGCAACAGCGCGGAGCATTTGTGGCCAAGGTCATGAAGGAGTACGGGTTCCCGGTGGTCCAAACCGACGCCGTTGGTAACGTTCTGGGCTTCCTGCCAGGAAAGGACCCGTCCAAGGTCATCGTCAGCATGGCCCATATGGATACCGTCTTCCCGATGGACACCCCCATATCCGTCAAGCGGGACGGAAACATACTGGCGGCGCCCGGCGTTAGCGACAACTCGGCCTCTGTGGCTGCAATGCTGCTCTTGGGTCGCATCTTCGTGAGGAACCTGCCGCTGCCGCACCCGGTTGTCCTCATCGCGAACGTCGGGGAAGAGGGCCTCGGCGACCTCAAGGGTTCCCGGTATTTCTGCAACCACGTCCTGGAGTACGATTTCGATGGGTTCAAACTGGACCCCGCCACCCTGGTTTTCCTGAACATCGACGGCGGACTCGGGCACCTGACTGACGCAGGTATCGGGTCCCGCCGCCTCAAGGTCACCTTCACCGGGGAAGGCGGCCACAGCTGGGGAGCGTTCGGCAAGTCGAGCGCCATCCACGGTTTGGGTACAGCCATCGCCGGCATCGCCAAGATAAAGGTGCCCGAGGAGCCCAAGACCACTTACAACGTCGGCGTGATCTCCGGCGGCATATCGGTGAACTCGATTGCAGCCAAGGCGGAGATGCTGATCGACATGCGGTCGGTGCAGGACGACGCGCTGGCGGCGGTTGAGAGGGATGTCCGCGCGGCCATCGACGCCGGGGCAAAGGAGACGGGGACAACCTACGAGATCGAAGTTGTGGGTGACAGGCCCACCGGCGCAAACCCGCCGGACTCTTGGCTGGTCAAGACTATCCTCGCGGTAGGCAGGGAGCACGGCTACGAACTTGAGTGCGCCCCGTCCTCCACCGACTCCAACATCCCGCTCTCCAAGGGATGGCCGTCAGTCACCATGGGCTTCAAGAACTCGGAGAACGCCCACAGGGTTACTGAGTACCTCTATATCGACTCGCTGGTGCCCGGACTCAAGTTTGCCCTGTGCTGCTACGAAGCCTTGCTCTACGATAGGTGAGATTCTGAGAGAATGGCCCGGTTGCCGCGGGCCAATCGATATGGCGGGTGCTCAGCGCACCCGCCATTACTCTCATCTGGTCGGCTCTATGACCTCGTTCAAGGACTCCCACCAGCCTGGCTGCAGCAGTCCCAGGCGCCATATGGCGATCCCCCGCAAGCCGTGCCGCTTGGCCAGCGACGCTCTTGCTTGCAGTGAGTTGTTGTCTTCCACAAAGGCACGGTACGAAGTGTCGCCATCCATCCAGGCTAGGGTTGTCGAGGCAGCGTACGGGCTCCACATTCTTTCGGCATCTTCGGGACCCACCTGATCCCGGGCCGCA
The DNA here is from genome assembly GCA_964602455.1 of uncultured Eubacteriales bacterium. Lineage (GTDB taxonomy): Bacteria > Bacillota > Sulfobacillia > Fermentithermobacillales > Fermentithermobacillaceae > JBBDIP01. Next base: position 11,701 of record CAZRRG010000016.1, read on the forward strand.
GGCCTGGACTGCAGCGCTGAAGTTACGCCCGCCGAGGCGTATACGGTCCCGTATGCAGGAACGCCCAGGATGACCTTCTCCCCGGGCACCGTTTGCAGTTCGAGCCTCACGGCCTCGTCAACCTTGTCCCAGGGGGCGGTTGCTGATGGCTGGCTGCGATCTTCGTACCCGTACGCCATGATCACGACGGCGTCGCAGATCTCACCGAGTCGAGCATGGTCATATCCCTGAAAGGCGCTGTTGAGCGGGGGAACTATCGCGTAGAGCTCCGGTCCGTGAAGGTACCTATCCAGCGACTCAAAGAACGCCGAGAGGTTCGCCGCATCCTTCTCGCGGGTTTCGGAATCCAGGCCTAGTCCCTCAAAGTCCACCGCGACACCCTGGTAATCGACAGTGATCGTGGCCGCCATGTTGACCGCAAGCCGCTCACGCAAGAACACGTTATCCAGCAGCGCCGATAGCTTCCCGGCCGAGTTGCCGGCGTAGAACATGGCAATTGGTTTTGAGCCGGAAGCTCGCATCTTCATGAGGACGGCCGGGAAGCCGTCGGGCCTCGCGAAGCCCGAGGGATGCCCGGAGGAGAGGATCATGCCGCTATCGGTGTCGACGGCGAACCAGCCCATGAAGGCTCCAGCCATCCCGGATGCCGGAGTATCGGGACCGGGGAGCACCGGATAAGGGTACTCCTCCGAGAATAGGTCTTCCCAACTCGAGTACCCGGGACCGCCCAGGGCGTAGAACCCCCACACCTCAAGCTCACCTCTCGGCGAAGTCACATGGGCTGTGTACGTCTCGCTATCCCAGGCTACCTCGAACCCCAAGGTCTCGCTGAAGAAACGTAAGGGGACGACCGTTGTGCTGTCCTGAAGGTGCGCCGCGACCGGCAGCTCAGCCGAGGAAGAGGTATCCCCCTCGTGGACCGTGACCAGGGTGTCCCCAAGTTTGAGGGATATTGTCTTGTCGCCTTTCACGCACCGGATGGGTGTCTGATCGTCAACCCATATGATCTCGAAGCCCAGTGACTCGGCAAGGCTGCGGAGCGGGACCATCGTGACATCGTCCTCGATGAAGGGGGAAACGGGGAACGCCACCGGCAGCCCGTCCAGAAGGACGGTAACCTTGCGCGCCCCATCCGCACCTCCGGCCCCGGAATTCCCGGGAGCCGCAGCGCCAGAAAGAGGGGCTGCTAGCAGGACAATCAGGAGCGCTGTCGCAAACAGTGTTCTTCTCAATGCTAGACGCATCTGACCAATGTCTCTCCTCCCGCCATCATCATGATCCCGTATGTGCCTTCGGCTTCGAGCGTACATGCGGCTTCTCTTGTAACTGACGTCCTCCCGAGGCGCCAGTTCCCAGCCTAGTTTACCATGACCGCGAGGCCAGGGACCAAGCGGCGCGCCCTTACCCGCCGAGGCGGTAATAACAGGGCATTTGCGCCCATACATGTTAGAAGCATGTTCAGAGTAACCGGTTGGGCCGGAAGACGAGCTGTATCCAGGGTGTTGTTGGCCCTGGCCCTACCTATTGGCCTGGCCTTTGGTCTGGCTTTTCTCCGCGCTGCTGCCACAGACTCCGCCGGGACATGGGGCATGGGCCCGGCATTGGCGCCCATGGGTGATCCTCTGGTTCAGAGCCCTCCTGTCTCCGTGGTCAACATGCTTCGGCAGCGTTTCGAGACCCTTATGGATGGGGACCTGGAGCGGATCCGCCTCAACTACGCAACCGACGAACTGAGGGGCGAGTACGCCCTACTCAAAGAAGAAGAGCGTACCGCCTACTTCCGCTCATGGCTTGCGGAAAGAGGTTTGACGCTGGAGTCGGCATCCGCCTGGTTTGAGATCGACTCGGTCATGTCTCTGGGAAGGAACTCCTACCGGATGGAGATCACGGAACACGCGACGTACACATACCGCGCTGTCGCGGGGCAACTGGACCTGGCACAGACATCGTCTCAAGCCCGCTCACCAACCGCGTCGCCAACACATACTTTCGGCTCCAGGACCGTCCATGTGCTGGAGACCGTTTTCGAAGACGGAAGGTGGAAGATCGCTTACGATTGGTACGCCGATCCGTTGGGCGATGGCCCTGTCAACCCAGGTAAAGGTCGGATTACGCCACACGCTAACGGGACGCAATCCGACCCCAATGCAAGAGTCCCCGACGTACCGGACTCCTCCGCTCCATCGCAGCGGTTCAACAGAGAGAAGGCCGCTCAATATGCACTCCGCCACTCGGGGGTGCGGTCCCTTCCCGGGGGCGGCAAGTACAACAGAGACTATCAAGTCTACAGCTACGTAGGCGGCGACTGCGCCAACTTTGCATCGCAAGTCCTGGCTGCAGGAGGCCTCCCTCAGGGCTACGGGTGGGCATATTCCCGCGGAGGAACTTCAGCCTGGACCTGCAGCCAAGACCTAATCTGGTACCTCACGGGCAGCGGCGCCGGTCGAAGGCTGTACAGGGGGGACTTCGCCGGCGCCCTGCTGCCATTGCCCGACTCCACGCGCGGGGCAATCAGTCTGCTCCAGCCTGGGGACATCATCGGCTACGAGTCAGGCGGCGAGGTCGTCCACGTCGCTGTCGTAGTTGGTGTCAACCCATATGGCTGGCCAATTATCGCGAGCCATACAGCAGATAGGCTCTACTTCCCATGGGACCTGGGATGGGACCAGGACACCGTCTTCTGGTTCATCCAAATCGTCTACTGAGCACGATCCACCCATCGATACTCGGTACGCTGTCGCATTGCCATCGCGAAAAGGCGCAGCCTGATCCTAACTGTCAGGGCGATGCGGCTTCTCCAGTTCAAAGAAAGCCTCCATCGGTTTGTCGGGGAATGCTGCTTTGAGGGCTGCGATGAACTTCGATCCTGGGGAGCGGAGGCCTCTTAGCACCCGTGAGAGCGAGGCCCGCGATATTCGCATCTTGTCTGCAAGTTCTGCCTGCGTCATCCCTGCTTCATCCATAATCTGTCGGAGACGCCTCGGGGAAAAGCTATACATACGGATCACTCCCCGTTGCCTGCGGGTGACAGTCCGAGCTTACCGCTGGCGTTGCGATATGTCAACACATTTCACCCACAAGATCAGCATCCACGGGTGATCCACGGGTTATCAATCCCCAAGGGGCATCACTGCAGGATGGGACGGTTCATTTTGCCCAGTGTTGCCGAATGGCAACTTCCAATGTAGACTGGAAATGCTTGGACGCAACGAGATGGGTCTGGAGCGGCGGATATGAGCATCGGAGAGTACCTTCGTTCCATAAGGCTGGAAAAGGGCATTAGCCAGAGGCAGCTGTCCGTTCTGTGCGGGGTCAGCAACAGTGAGATCTCCCGCATCGAGGCGGGGGAGAGGACGAACCCTTCTCCCGGCGTGCTCAGGGCTATTGCCATTGGGCTTGGCGTGCCTTATGACGAGGTCCTCAAGGCCGCCGGTTACCTGCGTGAAGACGACGAGATACGGGACAACGGGCACCTGGGGGACAATCACGCCGGAGCAAACAGGCTGCCTGAATGGGTCTACAGCCTGCCGCCCGACCTTTACGATTTTGTAAGAGAGGATGCCTCTCAGGGCTGGACTTACACGAGGCTGGCCAAGGGGCTATCCCGCAAGGACCTGGATCCCAAGGAGCTCGAAGCGCTGGTTCGAACCTGGGTCCAAGCCAAGCGCGGTAAGAGAAAGTAGCCAGCCACGATACCGTGGCTGGCTTTTGGGCTTCTCTCCTCCTGATCCGGATCAACCCGGGCGGGAGGTCTTGTCTACTCTTCCACCTCGACGATCATCTCGATCTCAACAGGGATACCCCTCGGCAGAGAGGACATTCCCACCGCCGACCTGGCGTGCCGTCCCTTTTCCCCGAATACCTCCACGAAAAGATCCGACGCTCCGTTGATCACTTCCGGGTGATTGCCGAACTCCGGGTCCGCGTTCACCATCCCGAGGACTTTCACGATGCCTTTGACCTTGTCCAAATCCCCCACAGCCTGCTTGAGCGTCGCCAAGAGGAACAGCCCGCACGCGCGGGCGGCCTTGTATCCTTCTTCCTGAGTGAGGTCGCGTCCGACCTTTCCAACCCACGTGGGCTCCGATCCGTTGCAGCCGTGGCCCGATATGTAAACCATGTTGCCGACGCGTTTCCAGAGAACGTAGTTGGCCATCGGCGTCTTGCCTGTCGGCAGTTCATATCCGAGTTCCTTGATGCGTTCCTCAATCCTCACTGCGAGGACCTCCTTTCGTCGGTTACATGCCCCATTCTGCCTCACATCTTGTTTTCCCTTGCCTGCATAGACTTGTCTTGTCTAGAGGGAATCTGCATGTGTGTTCCGAAAATACACCCGCAGTGCACGAGCGATGACGTAAGTGGCGCTGTAGGTGATACGGATGCCTGCAACGAGACGCACACTGAAAGGGTGACAAGACATGGCCTCCAAGATGAGTTCCCACATGTCGAAATCAGGGATGATCGCCGCAGCGCATCCGTTGGCGGTTGTCTATGGACTTGAGGCCCTGCGCGAGGGTGGAAACGCGATGGATGCGTGCCTAGTCATGTCGGGGGTCACCGCCGTCACCATGCCCCACATGTGCGGGCTCGGTGGGGATGCCTTCTTCATCTACTACGACGCGTCCACCGGTACCATAGCTGCGCTGAACGGCAGCGGGACGCCGGGTGACGGCGCCAATCTTGAAGCTTTCCGGAGTTGTGGGCCGATACTGCCTCAGCACGGCATCAACTCGGTAGGTGTCCCCGGAGCGCCCCTGGTCTACGAACTGGGCGCCAGGCGGTTCGGCACCTTCAGCCTGGAGAAGTGCTTTGCGTCGGCAGTCAAGATCGCCAGGGAAGGGTTCCCGGTCACAAAGGGGCTGTACCAGGCCATTGTAGCTGAAAGCGAGAAACTCTCCCTGTACGAAGGAACGCGCGATGTCTTCCTGCCCGGCGGCAAACCGCCTGCTCCAGGCACCATAATGAAGAGGCTGGATATGGTCGAGACCCTCCGCGGCTTTGGCGCCGGTGGAGCCGAGTACATGTACAAGGGTCCGTTCGCGGATAAGTTCTACAGGCTGAATGAGGAGATGGGGGGTACCTTCACCGGCAAGGAGTTTGCCCGCCACATGGATGAGCCCTCGTCCTACTATGCCCCCATCCGCACTGACTACAGGGGATATACGGTGCTCCAGACAGGCCCGGTGTCCCAGGGATTCATCGTGCTGGAGGAACTCAACCTGCTTGAGGGCTGGGACATACCGTCGATGGATCCCCTAGGTCCCGAAGTAATGCACCTCATGGTCGAGGCCAAGAAGGTCGCCTTCGCCGACAGAAACCGTTACGCGGGCGATCCCGAGGTCACGGACTTCGATGTGTCCAAGTTCGTCTCCAAGGCGTACGCTGCGGAAGCGCGGAAGCGGATAGACCTCGAGCAGGCGTCGGGCGAGGCTGCCGGGCCCGAGGATGAAGGCGACACGACGTCGTTCGTCGCGTGGGATCGCTACGGCAACTGCTGCTCCTTCATCCACAGCAACGCCTTCGCGTTCGGAAGCGCCGTGATGGTCCCCGGCACCGGAGTACTGCTGAATAACCGCGTCGGCCGCTCCTTCGTGCTTGAGCCGGGGCATCCCAACTGCCTGGCGCCCGGCAAGCGTCCTATGCACACGCTGAACTGTTACATGGTCCTCAAAGACGGCGTCCCCTTCATAGTTGGAGGGACCCCCGGCGGGGATGGGCAGCCCCAGTGGAACATGCAGATGCTGAGCCTCATGCTGGACCACGGGATGGGGCCCCAGGAAGCGGCTGACTTCCCGCGTTGGACGTCCTCCCCTGGTACCGATGTGATCACCCTCGGCAAGCCCTTTGAGGTCCGGATGGAGTCCCGTTTCCCGGCCCTGACAGCCAGCCGTATGGCTGACCTTGGGCACGCGGTGAGGACGGTTGGAGACTTCGCCGGCGGCGGTGGAGCCCAGATCATCATGAAGGATCCCGATACCGGCATCCTCCTCGGCGGGTCCGACAGGCGCGTGGGAGGCCTGGTGCTGGGATATTAGGAGGCCCTAGCCGGTAGGATTGCAGGCACGGTGTGAGATCCGCGGCGATAGGTGGAGTTGGGCGGACTCACGTGTGGCCAATGGTCAAGCCGGTAGATTAGAGGTAAGATGGGTAGGTGACTTCATCTACCTGGGGGCTTTGCATTGACGCAGGAACCGGGGCGTGAAAAGACGGAACCGCCGGCGGGACAAGCTCCTGCACGACCGGATCGCGAGCAGCCAGCAACAAAGGGCAACTGGATTGCCGTAGTCATAGTCCTATGCGTCGGGTGGCTGCTTCTCTATGCGACGAGGACTGCGCTTTCGTCTGCTCTGAAGGATATAGGCGATTTCTGGGGACTCTCTGAAGGCTATCTGGGATTCCTGTCATCGTCCTTCTTCTTCTCCTACTTGTTGCTGCAGATCCCGTCCGGTCTTCTGGCTGACCGCTTTGGGTCCCGCAGGACGATCCTCGTCGGGTTTGGGGTTCAGGCTGTCGGGCTCCTCGCAGGCGTCCTAGCGCGAAGCCCGTTTCAGTTTCTGCTCACCCGCGTCCTGGCGGGAGCGGGACAAGCCACCTACTTTGCCTGTCAGCAGGCCATATTGAGCTTCACGCTTCCGCCGGACAAACGAGCGCGAGGGGCCGCGATCTCGACCGCCGGCGCGGGGATCGGTAGCGCGTTGGGTTTCCTGCTGGGCAAGTTCCTCTCGGCGTCTTCGCTGGGGTGGAAGACGCCCTTCGTAGCGCTTGGAGCCATCTCGGTGATCTACATCTTAGTCGTTATCGCGACAGTGCCTGAGCCGAAGTCCCACCGGAAGCCGGATCCCGCCGGCGCCGGTGTGGCTCCCATCGCCAACTCCGGCTCTCAACACGGCGCTTCACAGTACACTGCTCCGCAGCATGGTGCTTCACAGTGCGCCGCTCCACAGTGCACCGCTTCACAACATGCAGGGCCCCAAAGCGCCGCGCCCAGACGTACCAGCTGGGGTTTCCTTGCCTTGATGTCGGTGTGCCACTTCTTCTCCATGTACGGGTTCTACCTGATGCTGTCTTGGCTTCCGTACTACCTGGAGACGGTTAGGGGGTTGCAAGGTGGGCTGTCTGCCGTCGTGCCCGTCGTAATGCCCCTCATTATGGCGCCTTCGGCCATCCTGTGGGGTATCGCCGCAGATAGGCGCGGGAACAGGGGGCTCGTCCTCAAGGTCTGCATGCCCATCGCGGCGGTGGCAACGGCAGCGATACCCGTGATGGGGACACCGGCCACTCTTGCGGCGGTTCTGGCTCTCTATGGCGCGACCGGCAAGCTGGTCATCGATCCCATCCTGGCGTCGACGATCTCGGAGAACGCTCCCACCGAGTCCAGGAGCGCTATTCTGGCGACCTTCAACTCGGCGGCCAGTCTCGCCATGATCCTGGCCCCTTCTGTGACCGGACTCATCGCGCAGTTGACCGGCAGCTTCGACGTGAGCTTCTACGCCGCCGGCGCTTTCAACCTCATTGCCCTTGTGTCATACATCCTGGCTATGCGCGTCCTGAGGAGCGCTAACGCTGCTGACAAATCTGCCATATCTGCCTCAGCGTGATGGCGAATCCTGACACTTGACTCTCTATTGTCGCTGCTTACCTGTGACCCTTTCCACCCTGATACGGACGACGCAGGTATTGTCGATGGTCTCGCCGCCGCACTTGAACCCCTGTCCCGGAGCCAGCCTAGCCAAGAGAGCCTCAAGCAGCGGCTTCTTTGTGCCGGGATCCTCAACGATTTCCGCGGTTCCGAACGCAATGGCGCTCTTGTACCTGGTGCTTATCTGTTCCGGCAGTACCTCATGCTCGGTGCACACTGTATAGCACACACGGGGATTGGCTTTGATGGCATCCAGCTTGTGGCCTTCCCTGGCGCTGTGGAAAACGATGTCGCCGTCGACCACCACGTGGTTCAGCGGGACGACGTAGGGCTGCCTGGCCGTATCCGTGAGTCCAAGGAAGCCGAAGTCGGCCTCCGACAACAGGACCCTGGCATCCGCATCAGCCATGGCCCGGTCCTTCCTCCTCATATCCCTGTACAATCACGACACCTCCAGAGTCTGGTCACGAATCGGTCACGGACTTTCGCGAATCGGGCTACGAACCGGATCACGAAGCGGTCCACAAGTCACGTTACTAATATGGTGATTGGCATTCTCAGCCGCATCAAGAAAGTCCTCCGATACGTCTGTTATACTGTGTGAGGTTAGGGGCATCTCAGTCACTGGAGGGGCGTCCGTGAAGAAGAAGATCCTGGTCGGCATACTTGCGCTTGTGATGGTCGTGTCGAGCGCCGCGGGAGTCCTTGTGTATCTTCCATACCTCTTGAACTCCGAGAAGGACCCGTTCGCCGACGTTCCCTATCCGCGCATCCAGTCCTACGAGTACGCGGACCTTTCGGGACAGGATGCCTCCTTGGCTGACCTTACCCGGCTCGACGAGCCGAGTACCCTGACGTTTGATACGTCCACCGTCTGGCCACCCGAGGACAAGATGCCTGAAGGGTTTTCGCCACAGGCTCTGATGGACGAGGGCAAGTACCTGGGTCTCGGTCTCCGTGGGCTCCACGAGCAGGGGATCACCGGGCGCGGGACTGTGGTGGCAGTCATCGACAGGCCGATACTCAAGGATCATGTGGAGTTCGGAGACAGGCTTACCTACCACGAAGTTGCGCCTGGCGACACCGACTCCGCTCTCGTGAGCTTCCACGGCGCGGCGATAACAGGCATCCTGGCCGGTGAGCACGGCGTGGCTCCGGATGCGAAGATCCACTACTTCGCCGTTCCCAACGAGGACAACATCTACGGGACGTCGGCCCGGGCGATGGACCAGATCCTAGCCCTGAATGAGATCCTGCCTGCCGAGGAGAAGGTGCGGATCGTTGTCGCTGCTATGGCGGTGAATGCATACGACGAGGCAACCGGCGTTGCGGGCGCTTCCGAATGGGCCGATGCCGTGAAGCGGGCAGAGGACGCCGGCTTGATCGTGGTCTATCCCAGCATGGCTGCCCTCGAACTAACCGGTGCGGGCGTCAAACCCGGCACCGACAGGGATAATCCGGAGAACTACCTGCCCTGGACGTGGACCACCGCCAAGCGCTGGGTTATCCAGAAGATACGGGATGCCGGGGCGAAGTCTTGGAAGGATGCCCGCAAGGAACTAATACGCCTACTGACGAAGCAGCCAGAGCTCAACTCGCTTCAGGCTGAGGCTCTGAACACCTACATCTACATGGCTGAGTCCTACAAGGAAACCTCCACCTTCGAGAACTGGATTGCAGCGGCCGACGGCGACCTATCCAACTCGGTGGCCATCCCAGTGGACTGTATCACCGTCGCCACCGCTGACTCGGAGGAGTCCTACACCTACTACGGGACCGGCGGCCTCAGCTGGGCCAGTTCCTACGTCGCTGGGCTGATGGCGCTCGGCCTTCAGGTGAACCCGTCCGCAACAGGAGATGCGCTGCTTCAGGCCGTAAAAGACACCGCTGTCCCGTTCGTCACGGGCGGGAAGATCGTGAACCCGGTGGGGTTCATCGAAGCGGTGGGTTCATCG
>CAZRRG010000016.1:21394-31448 GCA_964602455.1 uncultured Eubacteriales bacterium
CACGGGCGGGAAGATCGTGAACCCGGTGGGGTTCATCGAAGCGGTGGGTTCATCGGCGCGGTAGGTTCATCAGCGCGGAAGGTTCATCGAGGTGGTGAAGTAGACCTCTTCACATTCCCATCGCATCTTCCTATCGCGTTTCCCCACCGCGGTTGCCGCCTTCTCGTCCCATCAAAGCCACCTCTAGCAGGCACGCTAGTTTCACTTTGGCGTCCAAAGAGCCTCAAGCAGGGATTTGTCGGTAAGACCCGCAACTCCGGAGGCTTGTGGCGGGCAGAACCCGCACGCGGCTCCGCGAGTGGCCGGTGGGACCCGCAAGAAAAAGTCGGAATGGCGGGCATCGCCCGCCAGACCTTTATGAAGTGGCGGGTGAAACCCGCAAGTCGGCCACGGGGCCCAGGTTGGTTCGAGGGATCAGGGGAGAACGATCATCCTCCCGAGATGATGGGCAGGACTGTAACCTTGTCTTGAGGTCCCAGTGTAATTGAGGGATCGCGTGGAGAGTCTCCATTCACCAGGATGGCCTGGATTTCGTGGCGAGGGATGCCTAGCAGGTCTGGGACGTCATTGACCCGGGTGCCGACGGGCACAGAGACGAATGCGGCACTGCCGTTCCGGCATTCGGGAGCCAAGTAGAAGATAAGGTGGCCCAGGACCTCAACCTCAATTGGAGTGACTTCGTTGCTCACGCCATCCTTACCTCGTCTTTCACGTTAACGCAAACCCGACAATTCTGCGTGACTCACTGGCATACTCGCAACCCTGTCTTCATCACTCGCGCACTCGCCAACTCTGCGCGCCTCATTCGCACGCCCGACCACTCTACCTGCCTCACTCGAACTCCCGCTCACTTCGACAACCGGCGCCGCGGGATGCCGACCTTGTCCAGGTAGTCCACAAGATTGAGACGTGCAAGGGTCGTAAGCGTCGGGATGCCTTCGGGATCCCAACCGCGCAGGTTGTAGTAGTCGTTCAGCATCTTGCCGAGGAAGGGGAGCTGGCCCGCAGCGCGGCCAGTAGGCCTGGGCTGCGAGAGGAGACGGGGTGGCAGCGTGTCATCCTTTCGCGTGATACCAGCCGCTACACTGCAGAGCCGCCGCAGGTTGAACTCCCTTTCGTCGGCTCGGCGGATTTCGTCGCCCGTAATGTCGATGCCGTGAACCGACTTCACCCATCCCGCAATCTCGTCGACGGTTACCTGGGGACGAATCAGGAACTTGCAGAGCCCGAGAGCGTTGAACATCGCCAGGATATCCTGCATCTTGGCCGCTATCTCGGCCTTGCCGCCCGTGCCGTCGGGGCCGATCTCTCCATCGTACTGGAGACCCAGGGCTTCTCTAGGGTAAGCGCCGCTCTCCACGTAATAGGTCATGCCTTCGACGTGACATCCGCCCCGCATCGCGGTGGCGTAGTTGATGGCCATGGCAGTGTAAGTCCGCGGATCGTGGAATGGCAGTTCAAGCCCCTTTACGTGTATCGCGAACTCCTTGGCCAGAGGCCCCAGGATCTCTGCCGCCTGCTTTACGCCCTTCGACAGGACCGCGCAGATACCGTGTTGGTAGGCTATCTCCCTGAGGAGGTAGAGGACGGCTTCTCCATCGCCCCACGGGAGGGGCCGCCCTACATCGGTCTAGTTGATGAGGCCCCGCTCGTAGGCCTCCATCGCGAAGGCGATGGCATTGCCTGTTGAGACGGTGTCGAGACCCAGCCTGTTGGACAAATCGTTGGCAGCTGCCACGTACTCGGGATCGTCGTTCATGACCAGGGGCCCGAACGCTCCGATGTTCTCGTACTCCGGTCCATGGGACGGCTCACCCGGCCGGTCGCCCACTTTCCCCAGCGTTATGTTCTTTCCGCAGTGTATCGGGCATGAAAAGCAAGAATAGTGCCCGGTGACCATACCTTTTTCCCACATGGCCTGGCCCGTGACCTTGGCGGCTCCGGGGAAACTCCCGCCTCTCCAGTTTTGGCTGGGAAGGTCGCCGCTTGCTTCTGACGAGATGATGCCTCCCGCGGTCCCGTACTGCTTAAAGGCCTGGGCCTTGTCGTTGATCCGTACGAGGAGGTCCCGCATCTGCATGGCCAATCCTTTGGGGTCGACCGGGCGCGGGCTCCGGCCTCCCTTGACCACCACTGCCTTCAAGTTCTTAGAACCCATGACCGCACCCATGCCGGTCCGTCCCGCCGCTCTGGAGTGGAGTCCTCCCGCGATCACGCAGGCGTAGTGTACTCCGTTCTCGCCGGCGGGACCGATGGCGGCGACCTCTATGTCCTCTCCGTAGAGGTCCTTCAGCAGGCGGTCCGCAGCGAAGACATCCTTGCCCCACAAGGTTTCCGCGGGTTTGACCTCCGCGGTCCCGCTATCCCCATCAATGACGAGGTAGCAGGGGATGGACGACTCCCCCTTGATGACCAGGGCGCTGTAGCCCGCGGCACGCAGCTTGGCGCCGAAGTATCCTCCGACGGTGGACTCGGACAGGAGGCCGGTTAAGGGGGACTTTGCCACGAAGGATGCGCGGCTCGCTGTGAAGACGGGGTATCCAGTGAGGAGACCGGGCGCTATGCCCAAACTTGGGGGCCGCTTGGACGCTCATTCTGATCCCCTCCTGGGCCCGTTCGTCTCTCGCCTGATGCTCCCTCGAGACATCGTCCCGGGCTTTTCAAGGAAGGATGGCTTCCTGAAGAGCGACTGGTCGATGCTAGACGAACCCGCCGCCGGGGGTCTTATGAAACCTGAGGAATCCTCGCGCCCGGGCGACGGGCGAGGAGCGCCGCCAACCGGAGGAGTAGTCCCCGGCGATGGACGAGTCGCGCCGCCTGCCGGTTGAGAAGCATCGCCTGCGTGAGAGGCGGGGCCTCCCGGCGGCATGGCGCCAGCAGTGGAAGAGCCAGAATGAGATGCGAGATTGGCGCCTCCCACGGGACGGCCACCGATGCCGCTGCCAGGCACATGTGCGACAGAGTCCCGCTCAGGTCCGGCTTCGGGCTGACCGGAGGAAGGCGTACTGCTCTCAAACATCCGCATGTACTCTTCAATGGACATCCTGACTTCCCTGGGCTTCGACCCCTCGTACGGGCCCACGTAGCCTTTGACCTCCATGGCGTCGATGAGGCGGGCGGCGCGGCTGTAGCCGATGGGGAGTTTCCTCTGGAGCAGCGAGACCGAGGCCTGTTTGGCCTCGACCACGATGCGAAGCGCCTGGGAGAAGAACGGATCGTCCTGAATCTCGGTATCGCGTCCTTCAGTAGACTCCGATGTAGCGAGGATCCCGGCAGCGAACTGCGGCTTGGCCTGAGCCGAGACGAAGGACACAAGCTCGTCGATCTCACGCTCCGAGATATAGCAGCCCTGGGCGCGCAACGGCTTGATGGATCCTACCGGCGAGAACAGCATATCCCCTCGACCGAGCAGTTTCTCGGCGCCCGCCATATCCAGGATGGTACGGGAGTCGATCTGGGAGGCGACCGCAAAAGCGATCCTTGTCGGGATGTTGGCTTTGATGGTCCCGGTCAGGACGTCCACGGAGGGACGCTGCGTCGCGACCACCAGGTATATGCCTGATGCCCTCGCCATCTGCGCGAGGCGGAAGATGGCGTCCTCGACCTCCGCCGGAGCGACCATCATGAGGTCGGAGAGCTCGTCGATGACGATGACTATGTACGGCATTGCCGGCTTCAGGCTGCCGGGGGGAGTGGCGACCTCGTTGTAGCGGTCGATGTCCCTGGTACCGACCTTGGTGAACTTCTCGTACCGGGCCTCCATCTCTTTGATGGCCCAGCGCAGGGCGCCTGCCGCCTTCTTGGGATCCGATACCACGGGAGCGATAAGGTGCGGTACCTGGCCCCAGACAGTTAGCTCCACCCGCTTGGGGTCGATGAGGACCAGCTTGACCTCATCCGGCCTGGCCTTGTAGAGGATGCTGGCGATGATGCTGTTGATGCACACACTCTTGCCCGATCCGGTCGCGCCCGCGATGAGCAGGTGCAGGCAGTGGTCCAGAGTGGTTACTACAGGCTTGCCGGACACGTCGGAGCCGAAAGCGATGGTGAGAGGCGAACGGGACGTCCGGAACTCCCTTGACTCCATCACGTCCCGGAGGTGAACTGCCGAGACTTCCTTGTTGGGAACCTCGATGCCCACCGCCGACTTTCCAGGGATGGGCGCTTCGATACGGACGTCCTGGGCTGCCAGCGCCAAAGCCAGGTCCTGGCTCAGGTTTACGATGCTGGCGACCTTCACGCCCGGGCCGGGCTGCAGCTCAAACCGCGTGACCGTCGGCCCGTGCTCGACGTTGACCACCTTGGCAACCACGCCAAAGGAGAGCAGCGTGCGCTCTATGGTCCGGGAGAGCATGTCGGTATCCACCTTGCTGCGCGCAGTGCGCTTGGGGGGCTCCGACTTCTGCAATATGTCGTAAGGGGGCAGTTCGTAGAACAGGTCCTCGGTGAGAGGAGGCTGCTCCATGAGCGGAGCGAACTCCGCCGCAAGGGTATCCAGGTCTCCGACAGGACCGGGTTTCTTTCCGGACACGCCAGGCGTGACGCCGCCTTGAGGCGCGCCACCGGGCGAGGCGCTGCCCGGCAGTTGGTCGCCAGGAGAAGTGAGGCCGCCGCCCGGGATTCCGCCCAGGACTCCGCCCGCCGGCGAGGTTGTCGCCGCGGCTTGCCCAATGGATTCCACGTCCTGCTTGGAGAGCTTCTCCCTCAGTTCGGACACGGTGGTCGAGAAGCTCTTCTCGCTGCTCGAACTGGCTCTTCGCCTGCGGTCCGCAGGTTCTTCGATAGGCAACTCCTCATCCTCGTCCTCTTCCACAGGCGGCTCATCGTCCTCGATCTCTATGTCCTCAGGGCGCGGCCCGTGGGGACGGAAGGTCTCGCCCAGGAGATCCCGGAACCACTGCCAGCCTGAGAGAACGGCCATCCAAATAAGCGAGAAGGGCATCCAGGGAGACTTGCCGGCGAGCAGGCTTACGCCGATCGCGACGCCGAGCAGCATCAGCACAATGGCGGGATACTTTGTGACCGCGGTGCCGAGGAACCAGTACACGGCGGCGCCGATCATCCCTGCTCCACCGCCGTCTCGCGCGGTTGCGAAGACCTCGTTCCAGGGAACAAGGTACGAGTGGTAGATGGCTGAAACTGATACAAACAGGACCCACAGACCCCACACGAAGCGGGGGAGAGGCTCGCTTGGGCTGACAATCTTGATGACCGAGTTAAGGATGACCATGAAGCAGAGGAACATGGAGAAGATACCTGAGGCCACGCGGATCGCCCGCGCCATGGATGCGGGGATGGCGACCAGCAGCCCTTCTCCCGCCGGAGTGCGTGACATGCCTGTGGCGATGATGAACAGCATTCCGACCAGGCAAAGGAGGATCCAGGGCCAGCGCTTTCCGCCTCCCTGGTTGCCGCGGCTCTTGCTGTTGCGGCTGCCGGAGCCCCTACCGTTTCTTCCTCGCGTGCTCTCGCTTTGGCCCTGACTCATCAGCGTCTCCTCGTCCTCCGCAAAGGTTGTCCTAGGTCGAGTCTACCATTGTCAGGCCAGATGAGGAAGGATAAACCGCCGGGAGCCAAGAAGCGCTTCGGTATGCTAAGCAATACCGAGATCTCGGGAATGACGCGATCGGGGGTAGATACCATGGATAACTCGTCTACGTCCAAGCCCGCATCCGGAGTGCGTGGCCTTGTTCTGGTCTATACAGGCAACGGCAAAGGCAAGACAACCGCGGCGCTGGGGCTGGCGCTCCGGCAGATTGGTTGGGGAAGGCGCGTCCTCGTCATCCAGTTCATGAAGGGCAAGGGCAACGTCTACGGTGAGAGGATCGCGGCCGAGAAGTACCTGCCGCTCCTTGAGATCGAGCAGCACGGGCGGGATGAGTTCGTGAACCTCGGAGATCCCGCCACGGTGGACAGGGATCTCGCGGCGAAGGCTCTGGCGCGGGCCAAGGAGGCATTTGCTTCAGGCAAGTACGGCATGGTGGTGCTGGACGAGGTCAACGTGGCCATAGCGTGCGGTCTGGTTGAGACCTCAGACGTCCTGGCTCTACTCAAGGAAAGGCCACAGGAGCTGGACGTTGTGCTCACCGGCCGGTACTGCCCGCAGGAGATAATGGATGCCGCCGACGCGGTTTCGGAAGTGAAGGAGTTGAAACACCACTTCCAGAAAAGGGTAGCGGCTAGAGAAGGCATCGAGTACTAGGAACGGGCGGAAGGCGCGCCGGCAAGCGGAGCCGCCTCTCCGTGCGAGATACGACCCAAGAAGGAGGATGGCTCGTGAAGAAACCGGATTTCACCAGGTACTATGACTACGCTGAGCTCACGGCGATCCTGAAGGAAATGGTCGAGGAAAAGAGTAACCTGGCGAAGATGTACTCCATCGGGAAGACCTACGAAGGCCGCGACATGTGGATGGTGGAGATCACCAACCAGGCCAAGGGCTGTGCCGACAAGAAGTCCGCCATGTACATAGACGGAAACCACCACGCGGGAGAGGTAACGGGGTCGGCTGTGTGCCTCTACACCGTCTGGTACCTACTGTCCAACTACGGCGTCGATCCGCTCGTAACCGGACTTGTTGACGATAAGACCTGGTACATCCTCCCGCGCATCTCGATCGACGGCGCCGAACTGTTCCTCCACACCCCGTACCAGATGCGGTCCAGCGTCAGGGAGTGGCCCAAGCGGGACAACGACGACGGGCTCAACCCCGAGGACGTGGACGGCGACGGCTGGATCCTCCAGATGCGCATCGAGGATCCCGATGGCGACTACAAGGTCTCCAAGAAAGACGACCGCATAATGGTCAAGCGGGAGCCCTGGGATAAGGAAGGCCCCTTCTACAGGGTCTATCAGGAAGGCATCATCAAGAACTGGGATGGCGGCGAGATCAAGATGGCCCAGCCGAAGTGGAGCCTGGACATCAACCGCAACTATCCCGCCAACTGGGAACCTGACGTCGTCCAGCGGGGAGCGGGGCCGTATCCTCTGTCTGAGCCAGAGACCAGGAACGTCGCCAACTTCATCGTGTCCCACCCCAACATCTGCGGCGGGATGTCCTATCACACCACGATGGGCGCGATCCTGCGTCCGTCCTGCACGAAGCCTGACAGCAAGCTACCGCCGGTGGATGTCTTCATCTACAAGACCATCGGCGCCAAGGGCAAGGAACTCACCGGCTATCCCGACATCTCCACATACGAGGACTACACAGTAGACAAGGAGCACCCGCTCAAGGGCGTGTTCATGGATTGGCTCTATGAGCACATGGGGATCATCACGTTCTCGACGGAGCTATGGGACGCTTCGGTCAGGGCAGGTTTGAACGTCCTCGACCGCCGCGGCCGCAACGCGGAGGAGAACCAGCTCGCCCTGCTCAAGTGGCAGGACAGGGAACTGGCGAGCCAGGGGTTTGTCAGGTGGCATGAGTTCGAGCACCCGCAGCTGGGCAAGGTCGAGATCGGCGGTTGGAAGACCAAGTTCGTCCTGACCAATCCACCTCCTCAGTTCCTCGAGGGCGAGTGCCATAAGAACTGCATGTTCACCCTCTACCACGCGGCCTGCTTGCCCCAGGTGGACATAGAGAAGACCGTCGTTGAGAAGCTGGCGGAAGACCTCTATAAGGTTAAGGCGGTCGTGACCAACGAGAGCTTCATGCCCACCTACGGCTGCCAAATGGCGATCAAGGCAGGCAAGTCCAAGCCCATCACCGTCGAACTCAAGCCGGCGGAGGGCGGCGGAGAAATCTCCTTTGTCACGGGCAAGCCCAAGCAGGAGATCGACCACCTGCCCGGGTTGGCAGGCGGCGGACGCGGAGCCATGGGCTGGTACGGCGGCACGGCTCCCGGGAACCACAAGGACGTTGAGTGGATCGTGCGGGCCAAGGCCGGGACTAAGATCGCGATAGTAGCCGAGTCAATGAAGGCAGGCACGGACAGGGTGGAGGTAACGCTGTGAACATAACCTTCGACCGCTACCACAAGTACGATGAGATCCGCGCGTTCCTGCAGGATTGCGTGCGCGAGTATCCCAACCTCTGCCGGGTGGAGTGCATCGGGCTGTCCTACCAGGGACGCGAGATCCAGATGCTCGAGATCACCAATCACGAGACCGGGCCGGGACATGAAAAGCCCGGCGTGTACACCGACGGAAACACCCACGCCGGCGAGATAACCGGTTGCGAGGTTATCCTCTACACCATCAAGCGGATGCTGGAGGGGTACGGCAAGGAGCCTCGCATAACGCACCTCATCGACACCCGTGTGTTCTACTTTATCCCACGCATCACGGTGGACGGGTCTGAGTACTACCTCACGACCCCCTACATGCTGCGGTCCAGCCTGCGTCCCTGGCCCGTCGATGAGGACGAGAAGCCCGGGCTGTACGCCGAGGACGTGGACGGCGACGGCAAGATCCTGCAGATGCGGGTTAAGAACCCGGATGGCAACTGGAAAGTATCTGAGAAAGACCCGCGGCTCATGATCCGCCGCAGGCCGGATGAGATGCTGCTTCCAACCGGGTCATCCGGCGATGGCGCATCATCCGATGGCGCTGTCTACTACGATGTCTACACCGAGGGCTTCATCCGGGACTATGACCCGGACGTCCCTGTGCCGGTGGCCCAGAGCAAGTACCGTCTAGACTTCAACCGTCAGTACCCGGCCAACTGGAGGCTTCCGGCGCACCAGCCGGGTTCGGGCGACTATCCCTTCTCCGAGCAGGAGATGAAGGCGGTGGGCGACTTCTACCTGGCCCACCCCAACATTGCGACCGCCATGGCCTACCACACCAGTGGTGGGATCCAGCTCCGTCCCCCGGCCAACAAGGCGGACCGCGAGATGGACCAGCGTGACCTGGAGCTCTACCGTGTGCTGGGCGACATAGCCCAAGAGCACAATGGGTATCCCATGAAGTCGGTGTTCGAGGCGTTTGCGACCACGCCGAACGACGCGCCGGTGGGATCAGACCTTGAGTGGGTCTACGAAACGCTGGGGCTTCTTTCCTTCGAGACGGAACTGTGGGATATGCAGGGCAGGGCAGGAGTGCAGAAGCGGTTTGGGGCGCAGTGGCGCAACATGAGCGAGAAGGAAAGGGAAGAAGACGGCCTCAAACTGCTCAAATGGCAGGATGAGCAACTGGGAGGCCAGCTTTTCCACAACTGGCGGCCCTTCAAGCATCCCCAGCTGGGCGATGTCGAGATTGGCGGCTGGGAGCCCAAGATTGGGCGCCAGAACCCGCCGGTTTCGCTCCTGGAAGAGGAGTGCCGGAAGAACTCCGAGTTCACGCTGACCAGGGCCGCGGTGTCGCCTCACCTTGTGATAGAGAAGGTCAAGGTGGAGGCGCTGGCCGACGGAGTCTTCAAGGTCGAGGCCGTCGTCAAGAACGATAGCTACCTGCCGACCCATGTCACCTACAACGCACTCAAGATGCGGCAAGCCAAGCCGGTGAAGGTTGTGCTGCGTGGCGCGCGCGAGGCAGGCAAGGCATCCGCAGAATCGAGCGCGCCGGCTGCCAAGGGCGCGCCCGTGGACGCGGTGATAGTCTCCGGCAAGGTCGAGCAGGAGATCGGACATCTCGGTGGCCGCGCCGGAGGCGGGGACATCAAGCGGAAAGTGGTTTGGGCTGTCCGCGCGCCAAACGGAACCAAGCTGACCTTGGAGGCGTCCACACCCAGGGCAGGGACAGCAAGGGCCGAGGTAGTACTTCAGTAAGAGCAGTGATCGCAGCGAGCGGTTGCGGTGCCCGGGCGGCTTTGCCTTAAGGGCTCGGGCCAGCGGACCGCTCGACTGTTTACGCAACAGGAGGCGAAGCATGGGCATCAATATGACTCCCAACTATGTTCCAGACATTGAGTACATGACCGATAGACTGGCCACGCTCTGCAGGATCCCGAGTCCGAGCGGCGACACGGAAGAGGCCATCACCTGGATCAAAGGGCAGTTTGAGGATCTGGGGTACAAGGCCGTCGTCACAAACAAGGGCGGGCTGCTGGTGACCATCCCCGGTCGCAAAGAGGGCCCGGAGCGGGGACTATCTGCCCACGTAGACACGCTGG
>CAZRRG010000017.1:0-30709 GCA_964602455.1 uncultured Eubacteriales bacterium
GCTTGAATGCTCGTGGACGTCCTCCACCATGACAACGGCGTTGGTGCCATCGGGAAGCGGATCCCCGGTGTTGACCCAGAAGGCGTCCTTGCCTGGGGTGAGGAGTACCGGGCTGGTCTCCCTCGCGCCCCAAGTGGTCTGGGAATCCACAGCGATACCGTCCATCGCGGATGCGTGGTAGTGAGGACTGGACAGGCGGGCGAACACGGGTCTCGATGTGACCCTGCCAAGGCTCGCGGCAACAGGGATGCTCTCCTCAGCTGAGCGTATGCCGGAATATGAGGAGAGGAACCTGCGGGCAGCATCCACGTAAGGGATGTTCTCCAGGTAGACGGTGCGTCCGGACGCGTTCTTCTGGTCCAAGGCTAGGCCTCCCTGAGTATTACTGGCGCTTGTCTTAGAACCTGGGCAGCCTCACTCTAACCGCGCTGCCGGCCAACAAGCCTTCAGACTCGGACGGGATCACGACTTCGCCGTCGGATCTCACCATGGTAGAGATAATACCCGACTTGCCGAGAACCGGCTCGGCGTAAAGAACACCGTCCCTCTCCGTGAGAGCGACCCTAACATGATCCTCACGGCCGGGGGCCGATGAGAGATTCCGCGCTAGACGGGCTATCACAAATGCCTCCTGCGCCGTCGCAAGACGCCGCGGCGTGTCTGCCTGGGGGGTGGCGGCCCCTATCATGTTGTTGAGCGTGTACCTCACGAACAGGTCCATCGCCACCAGAGCCGAGACCGGGTGTCCCGGGAGTCCAAAGACCGGCTTTCCCCTGCACACAGCGAGCACGACGGGCTTTCCCGGCTTCACTGCTACCCCGTGAACCAGGACGCCGGGAGGACCAAGATCATTGAGCACCTTGACAGCAAGGTCGCGGGCTCCAACCGAACTGCCGCCCGACAGCACTACGGCGTGAGCAGTGGCGAGAGCCGATTCCACCATTTGTCTTAAGGATTCGTAAGTGTCCCCGGCTATGCCCATGGGGACCGGTTCGGCTCCGAGAGATGCCAGGGACGCGCTGAGCGAATAGGAGTTTATGTCCCGTACCTGGCCGGGAAGCGGAGCCCTGCAGGGCGGGACGATCTCGTCGCCGCTTGAGATCACCGCAACCACCGGCTTCTTGACTACAGGCACCTTGGATAAGCCGAGAGCAGCCAGCGCCCCGATGTCAAAGGGCGTCAACACCTTCCCGGCCCTCACCACGGTTTCTCCGGCCTGCATGTCCTCGCCCCGCTGCATCGTGTTCTCTCCGGTCGCCACCGACCTTTGGACAAGGACCGTGCCCTCATCCAGCATGTCGGTGTGCTCAACCATGACGCAGGCGTCGGCGCCCTCAGGGAGCGCTCCGCCGGTCGGTATACGGGAGCATTGTCCAGGCGCAAGCGGCGCTGTCGGCATAGCCCCCATCGGGATATCTTCCACTAAGGACAAGAGACTTGGGAGGGCTTCTGTGGCGCCGTGGGTATCCGCGGCGCGAACGGCGTAGCCGTCCACAGTCGAACGGCGGTGAGGAGGAAGGTCTTCAGTAGATATCACGTCTATCGCCAGGACGCGGCCCAAGGCAGACAGCAGGCCGACCTCCTCATGTCGAAGGGCGTTGCGTTCGGTCCCGGTTACCTCAAGAAGCGAAGCGAGGAGTACCTTCCGGGCCTCGTCTACCGGCCTTACGTCGAAGAAATCTTCCACTCCGATACCTCCAGGGGGTACGCCACGCTGCCATTATAGCACGAGGCGGAGACAAGCCCCTTCCGATCCGTGACGGAGACCCCCGGCTCTAGTATTATGATTTCGCCCCCACACGCGAACGCCAACCAGTGAAGGAGCGATTGCTATGCCCGCGGCAGGCAGGAGAGTGCTGGTCACAGGAGGCGCCGGTTACATTGGAGCCCACACAGTAAAGGCTCTATCTGAAGCGGACTACCAGGTGACGGTCCTTGATGACCTCAGCAGGGGCCATCCCGAGCAGATCTGCGGTGTAAGACTGGTTATCGGTGACACCGCCGACCGGACCGCGCTGGACGACATCTTTTCCGAGGCAGAGTACGACGCGGTCATCCACTTCGCTTCCGAGAGCTTGGTTGGCGAGTCGGTCAGGAACCCTGAGAAATACTATCGCAGGAACGTGGTAGGCGGACTGACCCTGCTGTCTGCGATGGTGAAGGCCGGCGTCAAGAAGATGGTGTTCTCATCCTCCGCCGCCGTATACGGCGATCCGGTATCGGTGCCCATCCCTGAAGACGCGGCTATCGCGCCGGTGAGTCCCTACGGAGAGACCAAGGCCATAATCGAAAGAGCCCTAAGCTGGTTCGACAGGGCCCACGGCCTGCGGTCCATGTCGCTCCGGTACTTCAACGCTGCCGGGGCCGACCCCGGCGGAAAGATGGGCGAGGATCACGAGCCTGAAACCCACCTGATCCCCCTGGTCCTCCGGGCGGTCCTGAGTGGAGAGCCCATAACCATCTTTGGCGGTGACTATCCGACGCCTGACGGCACCTGCATTCGGGATTACATCCACGTCACCGATCTCGCCTCAGCGCACCTGCAGGCGCTCCAGGCGCTGGAGCAGGGAGCGCCGACGTCGGCAGTCAACATAGGCACGGGGCGGGGATGGTCGAACATGGAGGTCATCCGCTGCGTGGAGCAAGTCACGGGGCGGAAGGTTCCTTACACAATGGGAGCCAGGAGGGAAGGGGATCCCGCGGTCCTGGTCGCCGCCACAGAACGGGCCAAGCAGGTCCTGTCGTGGGTTCCTCACCACTCATCGCTTGAGGAGATCGTGATGACCGCCTGGCGGTGGCATGAGTCGCAGTTTAGAAGAGCACGGTGAAGGGAGTCGTTGGGAGCTTATGTCCAAGAAACTCGTGGTGATCGGCGCCGTGGCCGCCGGGACCAAGGCAGCCGCAAAGGCGAGGCGCGAGCATCCGGATTGGGATATCACGGTGCTGGAGAAGGGCAACGACATATCCTACGCGGGCTGCGGGTTGCCTTACTTCATAGGCGGCGTCATACCTGAGCGCAGGCAGCTGGTGGTCAGGACTCCCGAGCACTTCCTCCGCGAGTTCGGGATCAAGGTGCTCACAGGGCACGAAGCGACCTCCATCAACGTGGAGTCCAAGACGGTTACGGCCAGGGACCTGTCGACGGGAGAGGCAAAGAGTTTTCCCTACGACACGCTAATCATCGCTACCGGGGCGACACCGGTTATCCCGCCTGTGCCTGGTATCGAGCTCCCCGGCGTGCACACGGTGAGGAGCATCGCTGACGCCGAAGCGATAACCGGCGCTTTGGGCGGTGAAGCGGGCAAGGCAGCCGAGCGCGCCGTAGTTGTCGGCGGTGGGATGATCGGCCTTGAGGTTGCCGAGAACCTGAAGGCGCGCGGGCTTCATGTATCCGTGGTCGAGCTCACGTCCCAAGTGCTCCCCGGGTTTGATCCCGAGATGGCTGCGCTGGTTGAGGCCGCATTGCGGGCAAACGGGGTAGAGGTTTACACCGGCGAGAAGGTGACCTCGTTTGAGGTTGGTCCCAGCGGGCGCGTCGCCAAGGCTGTGACCTCTTCGCGGGAAATACCCTGTGATCTGGCCATATGGGCAACCGGAGTGAAGCCTAACACTGCCCTGGCGAGAAATGCCGGCATCGAGCTGGGGCCCACCGGAGCGATCAAGGTCGACGACAACATGCGCACAAGCGTAGATTCAGTCTTCGCGGTGGGAGACTGCGCTGAGAACAAGAACCTGTTGACAGGAAAGGCCGCGTGGTACCCGATGGGTTCGACCGCCAACAAGATGGGGCGGATCGCGGCCATGAACCTTGACGGTGAAGTCGATGAAGCGCCTATCCTGCCAGGAGTGCTGGGGACCTCCGTCCTGAAGGTCTTCTCGGTAAGCGCGGCCAAGACCGGGCTGTCGGAGAAGGCGGCTCGCGATGAGGGTTTCGACGTGGTCACCGTGCTAGTCCCGGCCAGCGACAGGGCCCACTACTACCCCGGGTACAAGACGATAGTTGCCAAACTGGTGGTGGACGCGCCGACGCATCGCGTTCTGGGAGCGCAGGTCGTAGGCGAGGGTGTTGTAGATAAGCCGATCGACATCATCGCCACCGCCATCTCCCTGGGCGGCACAGTAGACGACCTGTCGGTTCTGGATCTCGCGTACGCGCCTCCCTTCTCGATGGCGATGAGCTCGACGATTGTTGCCGCCAATGTCGCTCTCAACAAGCTGGAGGGCAAGGTGTCAGGGATCAGCCCCGAGGACCTACGGGAGCGCCTTGGAGACCCGGACCTGCAGATCGTTGACGTTAGGTCGGACGCCGAGGTAGCCGCAGGGAAGATACCGGGTTCCATCCACATACCCCTTAGCCGGCTGGCTGAAAGGCTCGAGGAACTGGATAGGTCCAAGACGCAGGTCCTTGTCTGCAGAGTAGGCCTGCGTGCGTACCTGGCCGCCAACACTCTGCGGGCGGCAGGGTTTGAGAAGGCAGCCATCCTCGACGGCGGAATGCTCATGTGGCGCGACGAGGTCCAATAGACGAGGACCCCTTGACGAGAGGACTCCTGCAGGAATCTTTCGTCTCCCTAGGGAAGTTTCACACCAGGAGGCGAGGGTATAAGTGGCTGATATTCTAGCGTTCTTGGACAAGAAGGCCGGCGACCTGTTTCACATCGCCGACCAGGTCTGGGACTTCGCTGAAGTCGGGTTCCAGGAAGTCAAGTCCTCTAAAGTCCAGGCCGACTATCTCGAGGCCTGCGGGTTCTCAGTGAAGAGAGGCGTCGGAGGGGTCCCCACCGCCTTTATCGCCGAGTGGGGTTCCGGCAAGCCGGTGATCGGTTACCTGGGAGAGTTTGACGCTCTGGCCGGTGTCTCACAGGAACTCAGTCCCGAGCGCAAGCCCCGTGTTGTAGGCGGACCCGGCCACGGGTGCGGCCACAACGTGTTGGGTACAGGCGCGCTCGGCGCTGCTGTGGCCCTGAAGTACGCCTTGGAGGAGACAGGGACCAAGGGAACAGTGCGCTACTACGGATGCCCGGCAGAAGAACTCCTTGCCGGCAAGGTATACATGGCCAGGGCCGGCGTGTTTGACGACCTGGATGTAGCCATTACGTGGCACGGCGGGTCGACCAACACCGTCAGGCTCGGCAGCGGCAACGCCATGAACTCCGCGAAGTTCCGCTTCCACGGCAAGACGGCTCACGCGGCGGGTGATCCCCACAACGGCCGCTCGGCTCTTGACGCGGTCGAGCTCATGAACGTTGGCGCCAACTACCTCAGGGAACACGTTATAAACACAGCCCGCATCCACTACGTGATCACAGAGGGCGGAGGACAGCCCAACGTGGTACCGGCGGAAGCCGAGGTCTGGTACTTCGTCCGCGCTCCCCACCGAAGCCAGGTCGAGGAGATTTACGCGAGGCTCCTGGACATCGCCAAGGGCGCCGCTCTAATGACCGGGACGACTTACGAGGAAAACTACCTCACCGGCTGCTACGAAGTGCTCCTCAACGAGACCCTGGCCGAGGTCATGTGGAAGGCCCTGCAGAGGGTGGGTCCCCCGAAGTTCGATGAGAAGGACATAGAGTTTGCCAGGAAACTGGCCGAGACTTTCGACAAGGCCGCGCTCGAACAGATGATGAAGAGCCCTGAGTTCAAGGACCTGAAGGGCCAGGTCTTGAACACGACGCTGGTCCCGCCGACCGGCAAGGGACGGGCAGGCGGCGGCTCCACAGACGTGGGTGACGTTTCGTGGATAGTGCCCACCGTACAGATGTCGGCGGCAACGGTTCCTCTGGGCTGCCCGGGACACTCCTGGCAGAACTGCGCCTCGAGCGGCAGCTCCATCGGCAACAAGGCTATGCTGGTGGCGGCCAAGACCATGGCCCTGTGTGGTTGGGACCTTGTGCAGCATCCTGAAGAGATCGCGAAAGCCAAGGCCGAGTTCGACGAGCTCACCAAGGACTCTCCGTACAAGTGCCCGTTCCCCAAGGACCGGGAACTCCCGCTGAACGAGTTCTTCAAATAGGGTTTTCACATGGAAGGGGGCGACCGGTTGCGGCCGCCCCCTTTTTAGTTACAGGTTGCGCGGGGAACAACAGAGGGTGGGAGGTGGCGCCCATGTCTTCGCCCGTAGAAGGCGGAAACAGGCTGGCCCTTGAGAAGAGCCCTTATCTCTTGCAGCACGCGGGAAACCCGGTTGACTGGTATCCCTGGAGCGACGAAGCGTTCGCCAAGGCCAGGGAGGAAGACAGGCCGGTGTTCCTATCGATCGGGTACAGCACCTGCCACTGGTGCCATGTGATGGCCAGGGAGTCGTTCATGGACCGGGACATAGCGCTGCTCCTGAACCGCCACTTCGTACCCGTGAAGGTCGACCGCGAGGAGCGGCCGGACGTCGACCACGTCTATATGAGGGTGTGTCAGATGCTGACAGGATCCGGCGGATGGCCCCTCACCGTCATAATGACGCCGGACAAGAGGCCGTTCTTCGCCGGCACCTACTTCCCGAAGGAGAGCCGGTTCGGCCTCACGGGGCTTCGCGACATACTGACGACCATCGCTGAGGCCTGGAGCGAGAACAGGGAAGCTCTTCTCACTCGTGCAGAACGGATTCACCAGTCCCTCGTGGAAGGAGTGTCTGTGCCCTCTGCCGCGGAGCCTGATCTCACGGGCCTGGACGAGGTCGTTGAACGGGCGTACAGGCACCTCTCAGAGTCATTCGATGAGGAGCACGGCGGGTTCGGGACAGCCCCCAAGTTCCTGACGCCCCATACCCTTACCTTCCTTATGCGCTACTGGAAGCGCAGCGGCAGGAAGCGGGCCTTGCAGATGGCAGAGAAGACAGTGCTCGGCGCGTACTCCGGTGGGATCTACGACCATGTGGGCTCCGGTTTTTTCCGGTACTCGACCGACTCCAAGTGGCTGGTTCCTCACTTCGAAAAGATGCTCTACGATCAAGCGACCACGATCATGGCTCTAACCGAGCTATGGCTCTGCACCAAGAAAGACGTCTACCGGGAGATAGTGTACGAGATAACCCGCTTCCTGGAGACTGAGATGCAGTCGCCGGAAGGGGCGTTCTGGTCGGCTATCGATGCCGAGTCGGAGGGTGAAGAAGGCAAGTTCTACCTTTGGACACCAGATGAAGTGATCTCGGCGCTGGGGCAAGAAGCAGGAGAGGCCTTCTGCCGCGAGTACGGCATATACCCCGAAGGCAACTTCCACGGCAAGTCGATCCCTAACCTCGCGATGTCCAACCTGGCAAAGGGCGAGCTCGAGTGGAACGCAAGCGGTTCACCAAAAGCGCGCCCGGGCCGCGCGGGAAACCGGGCCAAACTCTACGAGGCGCGGGCCGGGAGGATTCGCCCCGGTACCGACGACAAGGTGCTGACGTCGTGGAACGCCCTCATCGCGGCGGCATTGGCGAAGGCCGGCCGGACCTTCGACGACCAGTCCTTCGTCGACTCCGCTGCCGCGTGCCTCGGGTTCGTTGAGAAGAACCTTCTAAGAGACGGGACATTGTACGCCCGCTACCGGGACGGGGACGTGGCCTTCAGAGGTTACCTCGACGATTACGCGTTCCTTATCTGGGCCTATCTCGAAATGAGAGAAGCAACGCTGGATGAAACATACCTTGGAAAAGCGGTGTCGCTGGCACAGGCCATGGTGGAGTCTTTCTGGGATCCGGACGTATCGGCATTCTACGTGACTGCAGATGATGCCGAAGAGCTGATCGTGCGTCCGAGGGAGTTCTGGGACGGCACCATCCCTTCCGGCAACTCCGCCGCAATAATGGACCTGCTCAGGATATCAAGGTTAACCGGCGACCAGGCGATGGAGGAAATCGCCCGCTCGGCTTTGGGCGGCCTGATGGAGGTCCTGGAGAGGGAGCCGACCGGTCTCCTGCACCTCCTCACAGCGGCGATGTACGCTTCCGGAGGCGGCTACGACATCAAGGCCATGGGGAGCCCCGGGGATCCCAGGATGCGGGTGATGCTCTCGTACCTCCGGGATGTGTACCTTCCCGACGCGCAGGTAACGGTGTCGGACCCGGTGGAAGAGGGAGCGGGGCGGCATGACGGGGATCAAGATGGACCATACCTCGTCATATGCAGGGCGATGACATGTTCGGCGCCCCTCAAGTCGGTCGAAGAGATGCAAAAGGCTCTGGTGACCGCGCCGGCGCCCACGGAAATGCGACCTTAGCCAGCGCCGCCATCCTAGTTGTGCTCGACCACCGACGAGGCCAGAGCCAGCAGGGCTGACCTCCCGTGAGATGGCGGTAGGCAGGAGAGGCGCGAGGCAGCTGTCCGCGCGAGGTTCCTGGCATCCTGGCGCGCTCTATCGATGCTTCCATCGCCCATGCAGGCATCTTTGATCCTCGCGACAAGCGAGTCGTCCACGCTTCTTAGGGCGAAGCCCTGTCTGATGAGATCTCTTGCGACCCCCTCCATCCCGTGGATCAGCGGCAGCGTTAGGACTCCCGAACGCAGGTCGTTGCAAGTAGGTTTCCCCGATGACGCCTGATCAGATGTGAGGTCCCTGACATCGTCCATTATTTGGAAGGCGCAACCCAGCTCCATCCCGAACCGCGTCATGGAGTCCGAGATCGTATCGGCCGCACCGGCAAGCGCCGCGCCCGCCCGGCACGCGGCTCCAAAGAGCGAAGCAGTCTTCTTGCATATGTGCGCCATGTACTCTTCTCTCGACACGTCGCAGTCATAGAGGCGTTCGTCCTGCGCCACTTCTCCTTCACAGGTCAGTTCGATAGCCTCATTGATGAGCTCGGGGATCCCGAGGTCCGAGTAGGCGAGAGCCACCTTGTTCGCTCTGGTGAACAGGTAGTCACCGGCCAGGACCGCCCTGTGTATGCCCCAGATGACGTGGGGAGTAGGTACGCCGCGTCGCGTTACGGCGCCGTCTATTATGTCGTCATGGACCAGGGAAGCCATGTGCACCAGCTCGAACATGGCCGCGACGTCAAGCACCTGATCGGGGGAGGGTTCCTGCCCTGAGGCAGCCGCGCAAGCTGATGATGACCAGATCACGCAGAGCGGCCGGATCCTCTTGCCTCGGGTCGATGCCACGTAGTCGAGCAGGGGTTCCAGGGGCCCGGCATCGCTCAGAAACTGCGATATCTTGGCTTCTATGCCTGATGTCAGTGCATTGGATAGAGCTGCGCTTTCCGTGCCGACCCTCTCCGTTCGCGAAGACTCCGGCTTAGTATCCCGCGCGTGGGCATGAGAATTCCGCTTCCAAGGGCGCAAAAAAGTGTTGCGGGTTTGCGGCGGCGGTGCTAGTATACGTCCAATATCCAGAACAAGCAGGTTTCGCCTGCTTCAAGGAAGTGTACCTAGGGTTCCGCGCCGTACCGCAGCCGGAAGATCCTGGCTCGAGCGGCGGACTGGACCGAGCGGTACAGGCTTTGCGCAGCAAAGCACACCGTGGGGATAAAAGACCCGTGCGGAAAGTTCCTTGTACCGGAAACGGCGCGAGGCTCCGCGCGGGTCTTTTGTTATGCGCCACCGGAAGGAAGGGGGGTGATAGGATTGGGGATTACCGTGATTTCGAAGAATCCCGCGGGTCTCGTGGGCATTCCTTCCCTGGCGAAGTGCGGGAGAGGCCGGGGAAAGAGGTCGGGACACAGCACGTTCTAGGTCTACGCCCTCAACCCACGAACCAAACCACGAATAGGCGACACAGTCTTGCATTTGGGGCTGAACACGCCGTCAGCACGGTTCCCTCTTCCATCTTCGCAAAGTCCCGACTCCTAGGCTAAGCCTTTGCTTTGCCATACACAGGAATCAATTGGGGGGCCAGCAAAGATGGACAAAAACCTTGCTCTTGTTTTCCTCGCTGTTTTCGCCGCAGCCAACTACTACGGTCTCAACCGGACCCAGAAGGGGTTCCATATCCCCATCCGCAGGGTGCCGGGTCTGGACGCAATGGAAGAAGCCATTGGAAGGGCTACCGAGATGGGGCGGTCGTCGCTTTTCGTCATCCCTTCCGGGCAGTTCGACGCCCAGGCCTTCGCAGCCTTCGACATCCTGGGCTACGTTGCCAGGGAGTCGGCCAAGTACGACACCAGGCTCATCGTGGTTAACGGATTGCCCGAGAACCACGCCATCGCCCAGGAAGTGGTGCGGCAGGCGTATATCGCGGAAGGAAAGGAAGACAAGTTCGACCGCAACGACATGCTCTTCCTGTCCGGCGGTTTCAACGCCGGGGTGCTCGGCATCTACGAGCGTGAGAAACTGGGCGCCAACTTCATGTTCGGATCCTTCTACTTCGAGAGTCTGACGCTGGCTGAGGCCGGTTCCCGTACAGGCGCGATCCAGGTCTCCGGAACCGCCAACACTCACCAGCTGCCGTTCCTTGTTGCCGCATGCGACTACACTCTGATCGGCGAAGAGATCTACGCTGCGGGCACCTACCTATCCCGGAATGGAGCCCAGATCGGAAGCCTCGTGGCGCAAGAGGTCGGCAAGTACGTAAGTATAGCGGCCATGATACTCGGAAGCCTCTACATAACGCTGGTCGAGCCGGCAGTCAAGCGGCTCGCCGGACGCTACTAGGGGGGATCTTCCGTGAAACGTACGGTACCGCTGGCAGTCGGCTTCGTATCAGGCCTTATCGTATTGGCGAAGTACTTTATAGACAACCAGGCTCTTGCTTCCTGGGGTACAACCGTGGTCTCGTGGAGAACCCTGGTAGCGGCTTTCGCCTTGGGTGTCGGCACAGTGAACCTGATCCAGACGCACCTGGGGCGCATAGCCAAGAAGCAGAAAGGCTGGGACTCCAGTCTCCTGCTCGTGGTGTCGCTGGTTGGCTTCACATACCTTGGCATCGCGAAAGGCACCGCGGATCCGGTCTACAAGTGGGGCTTCGACTACTTGTACCAACCGATCTACTCAGCGATCTCGTCACTCCTGGCCTTTATGATCACCTCCGCCTCCTACCGGGCCTTCAAGGTTAAGGACTGGCAGGCCGCGGTTCTGATGGTCACCGCGGTTGTCGTGATGCTCGGCCAGGTCGGCGTCGGTTCACTGATCTACAAGGGCATACCTGCCTGGTCAAACTGGATCATGAATGTGCTGAACACGGCAGGGATGCGAGGCATCACCATAGGCGGCGCCCTCGGCGCGGTCGCTCTGAGCCTCCGGGTGCTGTTGGGGCTCGAGCGCGGCTACCTGGGAGGTGAGGGTTAATGCCTTGGTACATGCGGGTTCAGAGTATTACCAAGACAACCATCTGGGTGGCGCTTGTCGTGGGGTTCATCATACCGTTGGTCAGGCCATTGGGCCTTCCGCTCAACGTCACCGAGGCTACCACTGCCGCGTTTAACCTGGTGGACAGCATGCCGGCAGGCAGCATCGTCTTCCAGTCCATCGGCTTCAACCCCGCGGTGGATGCCGAGACATGGCCGCAGCTGATGGCGCTTTCGCGCCACTACATGGAGAAGGGTCTCCGCATCATCTTCTACTCGACCATGCAGGAAGGCAGCATGTACGCCGAACGGATAAAGGCAGTCGCTCCCGAGTACGGTTACGAGTACGGGTCCGACTTCGCCATTCTCCCGTTCAAGGCCGGCGGCGAGGCAACCATCGCGGCGCTCCGGGACTTCTACTCCTTCATGACGGCCGATGTCTATGGGACGCCTCTCTCGCAGCTTCCGCTCTTCGGCGGTTTCAGCGGGATGCAGGACGTTGATCTCCTGGTTTCGGTGACCGGCAGCGAAGACCCGGTCTTCTACGTGAAGTACATCGAGCCGGAATTCCACACTCCCATAATCGCGTGTGGAACGGCGCCGCTCTTGCCGGTCATTGGCCCGTACGTTGCGGCGAAGCAGATCCAGGCAACGGTGATCGGGCTCTCAGGCGCAGCTGAGTACGAGGCGCTTGCCAAGATCCCCGGATCAGCGACAGGCGCGATGGACGCCCAAGCGGTCGGGCACCTCCTCATAGTCGGCCTGGTGCTTCTGAGCAACCTCGGGTACTACTTCCAGAGGCGCAACGGCAGAAAGGTGGAGGTGGCCTAGATGGCTGACAGAATCGGAGTGTTGCTTTCAGGAGTCCTCATACTGGCGGTCTACAGCTACCTCATAAAGGACAACAAGGCATACTCGTACGCGGAGCATATCTACGTAGGCTTCGTCGCGGCGCAGGCCATCGTGCTGGCTTGGCAGAACATTAGGGACGGGGCCGTCCGACCCCTTCAGCAGGGACAGTGGTCCGTGCTGATCCCGGTGGTCCTGGGCTTCCTCATGTACGCCAGGTTCTTCAAGCGGTACAACTACCTGGCCCGCTTGCCGGTCGCGTTCATGATGGGAGTTGCCGCGGGCGTCTCCATCACAGGAGCGGTAGTCGCGCAGTTCATAACCCAGATCCGGGCCACCATTCTGCCGCTCAACAGCGTGAACAACGTCGTGATGGTAGTGGGGACGGCATCGACCCTGGCGTTCTTCCTGTTCATCCCTATGGGAAAGCACTTCGGCAATGGGAACGGCGGTGGCAGGTTCTCGCCTATGAGCATCATGAGCACCATCGGCCGCGCCACCATGATGGCCGCGTTTGGCTCGTCCTACGGGTACATCGTGATGTCGAGGCTGTCGTACCTGGTCGCGAGGCTGCAGTTCCTGCTGGGGACTTGGCTGGAGGCGTGGTAATCGCCACCCCGAGTATCCCGGCCCGCGGCGGCATGTGATGGGCAGGACGACATGTTCGGGTTCGGTGTTCGGTACGAAAAGAAAGGGGAAACCGCAGATGGTAGAAGGATTCACCTGGGACCGTTACCTCAAACACGCAGAGCTTACGGAGTTCCTGAAAGAGCTGTGTGAGAAGTACCCCGACCTTGCCTCCATGTACTCGATAGGAAAGACCTGGCAGGGGCGGGACATCTGGTGCATCGAGGTGACCAACAAGAAGACGGGAGCGGCGAGCGAGAAGCCGGCCATCTACATGGACGGCAACACCCACGCGGGCGAGGTTACCGGCTGCATGATATCGCTCTACACGGCGTGGCAGCTCCTCTCCGAGTACTCAACTGACAAGAAGATCGCGAATCTCGTCGACACCAGGACGTTCTACATCGTCCCGAGACTGTCGGCCGACGGCGCGGAGCTTTACCTTACCGAGCCGTACATCCCCAGATCCAGCATCCGGCCCTGGCCCTATGAAGAGGAACAGGACGGCCTTCATCCCTACGATGTGGACGGAGACGGCGTCATAGCCCAGATGAGGATCGTGGACGAGAACGGCGAGTGGCGTGTCTCGGATAAGGATCCCCGGGTCATGGTCCGCCGGAAGCCGAACGAGGTCGGCGGGACGTACTATTCGCTGTTCGGCGAGGGACTCATCAAGAACTGGAACGGTGTCGAGATCAAGAATGCTCCGGGCAAGTGGGGGCTCGACGTCAACAGGAACTACGCCGCCAACTGGCAGCAGAACCATGTCCAACCCGGCGCAGGCCCGTATCCGTTCTCTGAGCCTGAGTCCAGGTCCGTCGCAGAGTTCTTCGAGTCACACAAGAACATCACAATTGCGCAGTCCTGGCACACTTTCACGGGTGCGGTGCTGCGTCCCCCGGGGTCCAAGGCCGACAAGGATATCCCTCCCAAGGACCTGAAGGCTCTGAAGGAGATCGGCGCGGTCGGCACTGAAGCCACAGGGTACCCGTGCGTCGGTGTGTACGAGGACTTTGCCCTGTCCAAGGACATAGTTGGCAAGCGCCCGCTCTGGGGCTTGGCCCTTGAATGGATGTACGAGCACGCCGGTGTAATCGCGTACTCGACCGAGGTCTGGGACATGCCGAACCGGGCTATTGGAAGACTGGACACGTACAAGACCCTCATGGACTGGACCGAGGAAGAAAACATCAAGCTGCAACAGTGGAACGACGAGAACCTGGGCGGCGAGGGATTTATCAACTGGCACCCGTTCAACCACCCGCAGCTCGGGCCGGTTGAGATAGGCGGATGGAAGCACAAGTTCACGTTCCAGAACCCGCCTCCGAAGTTCCTCCTGCAAGAGTGTCAGAAGAACGCCAGGTCGGTTATAGAGATGGCCTTGACGACGCCGCTTGTCCGCATAACCAAGGTTGCGGCGGAGAAGGTGCAGGACGGAGTCTACAGCATCAAGGCCACCGTGAGGAACATGGGATATCTGCCCAGCAACGTGACGGACCAGGCGGTGAAGAGCAAGAGGGCCGGCACGGTGAAAGCAGAGGTTAAGGTGCCCGAGGGCGCCCAAGTGGTAAGCGGAAAGGCGGAGATCGACCTGGGGCACCTGGAAGGCAGGCTTGCGCTCGGCAGGGCTTTTGGCGGAGCCAGCACCTCGGGCACTCTGGCGCAGTGGGTTGTGAAGACGAACGGCCCTGCAGAAGTGACAGTGCGGGCAGGGAACGAGAGGGGCGGCTTCGACGAGAAGACGGTCGAGCTAGCGTAGCCGTAGGATGACGGCTCGCGAAGGATCGCGAGCAGGGTGTTCGCTGACTGGTCTCTTAGTGGCAGTCGCCTGGAAACGGTCACATAAAATGGAAGGGGACCGGGTTGAATAACCCCGGTCCTTCCGATACAGCCTATTCACGGGGCGTAACCCGAGCTCATCGCACGAAACATCCCTCGGTTTACGCCCCACCGTCTTGACTGTCAGTCTCCGTAGACTTTCTTTCCCTCAATGAACACCTGGAGGATCTTGGACCTCACCTTGAACGGATGGCCCGACCAGATGACGAAGTCGGCATCCTTTCCAGGCTCCAGGCTGCCGACCCTGTTCTCGACGCCCAGGGTCTCTGCCGGGGTGAGAGTCAGCGCCCGCAGGGCGTCCTCCTCGCGCATCCCGGCGCCCCACGCCAGCCCCGCCGCGGTGGTCAGGAACTGGATTGGGTGGAACGGATGGTCGCTGATGATGCTTACCCGGCACCCGGCCTTGGCAAGCACGCCCGGGGTCTCGATGCTGATGTTCAGGGTCTCGATCTTGGCCCTCTGCCACATGGATGGACCCACGTTGACCTTGGCCTTGCGTTTGCCGAGGAACTCGGCGACGGTGATGCCGTCGGTGCAGTGCTCGATGGAGTAGTCGATGTCAAACTCTTCGGCTATGCGCACCGCGGTCACGATGTCGTCGGCCCGGTGGGCGTGTACCCTCAGAGGGATCTCCCGGTGCAACACTTTGAGCAGTCCCAACATGCCCAGGTCGACGTCGGGAGCTTTGGCAGGATCCTTCTCGCCGCTCTTCATCTTGCGCTCGTAGTCGAGAGCCTTTAGAAGCGCGCCTCGCAGGACCGCAGCGTTTCCCATGCGGGTGGCGGGCATCTTCTTCTGGTTGCCGTAGTTCCCCTTGGGGTTCTCGCCCAGGGCCGCCTTCATGCCGCTGGGGCTCCTTACCACCATGTCTTCAACGAGGGCGCCTGCGGTCTTGACGACCACGGCCTCGCCGCCCACTATGTTGCCTGAGCCAGGGGTGATCTGGACGGTTGTGATCCCTCCCGACCTGGCGTCGGCAAAGGCCGAGTGCTCAGGCCAGATGGCGTCAAGCGCGCGGACTTCAGGCGTCACAGGATTGGTGGACTCGTTGCCGTCCTGCTCGGGAGGACCGTACCACTCGCCCCAGAGACCCACGTGGGTGTGCTCGTCTATGAACCCGGGGAACAGGTACTTGCCTGTGAGGTCGTGGACCTCTGCATCCTCCGGGACCGGGATCCCGGCGCCCGCGGCCAGGATCTTCCCACCTTTGACCAGCAACGTGCCTCCGTCGACAGGGGGAGACGCGATGGGGTAGAGCTTGGCGTTAATGTAGGCGGTTATCTTTTCGGGGTTCAGAGGAGGTCACCACCTTTCGCTGGCCTTGCCTCAATCTCTTTGCCGTCGATGAAAACGTGCACGGCCTTTGAGTCGTACTCGAAGGGGCAGTTGGACCAGACCACGACGTCGGCGTCCTTGCCGACCTCAATTGAACCGACGCGGTCGCCAACCCCGGCGATCTCTGCCGCGTACCTCGTGATGGCCAGGAGCGCCTTATCGTCATCCATGCCTTCCCGGACCGCGAGGCCTGCACATATCCGCAGGTACTGGATGGGGAGTACCGGGTGATCCGTGATGATGGCCATCTTCATGCCGGCCTTCATCACCGCCACCGGAGCGGCGAACCCGATGTCCTTCACCTCGAGCTTGCTCTTTGACGTCAGCGACGGGCCCATGGTGACAGGGACGCCGAGCGGGGCAACGCGGTCCAGCACCTTATCACCCTCGGTGAAGTGCTCCAGGGAGATATCGATGTCGAACTCGCCGGCTATACGAAGCGCCGTCATGATGTCGTCGGCCCTGTGGACGTGGACCCTGAGCGGGATCTCTTTCCTCAACACCCGCCCCAAGGACTCATGCCGCATGTTTACCTCTGGCCCCTTGTCGGGATCCTTGGCCGCATCCTTCTTACGCATGTAGTCTTTTGCGGCCCAAAGAGCCTTCCTGAGGACCGCGGCGTTACCCATTCTAGTGGCAGGGCTCTTTCTCTGGGCTCCATAGTTCCTCTTGGGGTTCTCACCCAGGGCCGCCTTGAGGCCGCTGGGACGCTTTATCACCAGGTCTTCAACAACGGGACTGCCCCAGGTCTTCATAACCAGGGTCTCGCCGCCAATGATGTTGGCGCTGCCGGGATCCACCTGTACGCAGGTGATCCCACCGGCTATGGCGTCCCTGAAGGCGATATCCATGGGGTTTATCCCGTCAAGGGCTCGGACCTCGGCGGTTACGGGGTCTGTGGCCTCGTTTCCATCAGATCCCGCCCAACCCGCGCCGTCCTCGGCGACACCAATGTGGCAATGGGCGTCTATGAACCCGGGCGTCACTACCATACCCCTCGCGTCGATCACGCGCGCGCCTTGGGGGATGGGGACATCCTTGCCGACGGCCGCTATCTTGCCGCCTGTCATTACCACGGTCCCTTCCTCAATAGACGC
This sequence comes from uncultured Eubacteriales bacterium, assembly GCA_964602455.1. Classification (GTDB taxonomy): domain Bacteria; phylum Bacillota; class Sulfobacillia; order Fermentithermobacillales; family Fermentithermobacillaceae; genus JBBDIP01. The sequence goes on from CAZRRG010000017.1 coordinate 16,942, forward strand.
CGGGGTCGCCTTGCCGTCGCTGGCTGTGAGCACAAATGCGTTCTTAATTGCAACGGTGGTCAAATGGGTCTTCCCTCCTTTGCAGTAGGGATTCATGATTCACGCCGTATGATCCTTCCATGTCACCGTGGCCAGGAGCAGCCCGTTCCGGGATGAAGGTGTTAGCATTCGGAGCAGCGAAGCATGGGAGAAGCCGGGACTAGCCCGGCACGCCGGTAGAACAGGAAAGGGGAGAGAGCCCGGCCGCAGCCGGTCCTTATGCTAACAGTGTACGTGATACGCCACGGCGAGACAGAGGCCAACAAGAACGGCGTTTTCCAGGGGCACCTAGATGTCCCGCTATCGAAGGCAGGGTACAAGCAGGCTGAAGAGGTAGCCAAGGCGCTTAAGGACGTGCGCTTTGACGCGGTCTACTCCTCAGACCTTTCGCGAGCATACGAGACAGCCAAGGCCATAATGAAGTACCAGGACTGCTGCCTTATCAGGGACACGAGGCTCCGCGAGGTCAACGGGGGCAAGCTCCAGGGGCTGACCAATAGTGAGATAGGCGAGCGGTTCCCTGAGTTCCAGAAGGCATTCAGCGAGCATCGTTACACTGCCCGCCGGCCGGGCGGGGAGTCTTTCGCGGATCTGGACGAAAGAGTGCAGCGGGCGATGGAGGACTTCCTTTCGTGGAACAAGGATAAGCCCGGGTCCACCATATGCGTGGTCAGCCACGGTGGGGCGATCCGCGGCATCCTCAAACTTGCCGAGCCCGACCCGGACTTCTCCCGGGGCGTGGTTGGAAACTGCTCCATATCGGTGCTCCAGCATGACGGGACGGCATGGAAACTGCTGAAGGTGGGCGAATCGGGCCACCTGGCTTGCTCAGAGGCGTAGGCAAGAATCCTTGCGGAAGGAGTCCTTGGCATGAAGAGCGTTTTCAGCGCGATCCTGTTTGACCTGGGGGGCACTCTCTGGGACGCCTTTGCCGGCACAACCAGGGAAGAGATGTTGCGCGAAGCAACGACCAGGGCAGCGGGATCCATGTTGGGTCCGGGGGCGCCTGTAGAGCAGGTAGACAAGCTTGCGCTGGCCATTGAGTGGCGCATCAACTCGAAGCGCGCGGACAGGGAGGCCACGGCCAGAGTCTCCTTCGTCGATCCCATATTCCGGGAAGACGACATCGCGGCGGTACTGAGTGAGGCGGCGAGCTCGTTTCAGGCTGAGGCAACGGCGGCGATTCTCGAGACGCTGGGCCGGGACCTCTGCAAGTACGACAGGCCGTTTCCCGAGACTATCCCGGTGCTTCAGAAGATCCGGTCCGTCAGGCCCGACCTAAAGGTAGGCATAGTCTCGAATACGGTGGTGCAGCCTTCCGCGATCGACCACTACCTTGAGCAGCAAGGCATCATGGCCCTTATCGACTTCAGGATCCTCTCTTCGGAACTGGGCTGGCGAAAGCCCCATCCCGCCATCTACGCCGCCGCGCTGGCGAAGGCGGGGGTGAGGCCGGAGGAAGCGCTGTTCGTCGGCGATCGGCCGCTGGAAGACGTTCAGGGGCCCGCGCGGCTGGGGATAGCCGGAGTCCTGAGACTCCCGCAAGGCCAAGTTTCCTCAGAATCAGGAACGGCCACCGGAGTTCCGTCCGACGGCCGTCCTGTTGCGATCATCCGCGATCTCTACGGGGTGCTGCCGCTCCTATCTATCGACTAACCTTTCTGTAGTGTTCGAACCAGGAAAGGATCCTCTGGTACCGGTCGATCCTGTGCAGCGGGCGTCTGAAGCCGTGGAACTCGTCAGGGTAGCGCACCATGACGGCAGTCTTTCCGAGCCTGCGCAGGGCCACGTAGAACTGCTCGGTGTTGCCGATGGGGCACCGCAGGTCGTTTTCACCGTGCAAGAGGAGCATGGGCGTTGTGACCTTGGGGGCGTGAGTGATTGCGGATCTCTCCAGCAGGGTGTCCGCGTTGTCCCATGGCGTGCCGCCGTACTCATGCTCGTTTGACCACATTATGTCGGCCGTGGCGTAGTCCGAGTGGAGGTTGGCCACGCATGCTCCGGCGCAAGCAGCTTTGAACCTGGATGTCTGAGTGACGGCCCAGACCGTCCAGTACCCGCCGTAAGACCAGCCGTGCAAGAAGATGTTGTTCTCATCCACGAAGCCCTTGGCGATTGCCGCGTCGACGCAAGCCATGACGTCGATGTAGTCCTTGTTGCCCCAATCGCCGTCGATGCAGGCCATGAACTCCTGCCCGTAGGACGTGCTGCCCCTGGGATTGCAGTAGATGACGGCGTAACCGTTGGATGCGAAGAACTGTGCGCCGAACATGAAAGCGGAACTGTAGGCGCCGTGAGGTCCTCCGTGGACCAGGAGCACAGTGGGGTACTTCTTGCCCTGCTCGTAGCCCGGCGGGTAGACGACCCAGCCGTCCAGTTCCTGGCCGTCGGGCGCGTTGTAGGTGAACTTCTCAGCCGCACCCAAGGCCACCTCGGCCAAGAAGTCGTCGTTATCCCTGGTGATCCTCGTGACGGCGCCGCGTTTCTCCACGAATATGTCCTCGGGAGTGGTGGAGTTGGACGCGGTGTAAACCAGGACCCCGGACTTGAGGTCGAAGCCGGACATCGTCCTGCCTTTTTCGTCATATACGCGTGTGACCTGCCAGGACGGAGCTGAGGTCTTGCATATGAAGACCTCGGCGTGATCCTGCATCGGGAAGTAGAGCGAGTCCCCGTCCCAGACGAGGGTGGGGCCAAACCCGCCGTACCTTGGCTCAGCGCCCGCCATGCCGCCGGCGTGCCGGTCCAAGGATGCGGTCACATTGGTTGCTCCGGACCCTGGGATAGGCGAGGGCCGCCTGCCTTCGCGAAGAGACGCCAGGAAATCGCCTGTGTCGAGGACCCAGAGATCGCTGCGTGTCGACACGCCTCTCTTGCGGTCGTGGCCCACGAACGCCAGGTGATTCCCGTCAGGTGAAATCTGGGCTCCCATGACGGGTCCGGGGGCATCGTACAGGAGCGAAGGTTCTCCTCCGGCTGCGGGGAAGACCCAGAGTTGTCCGGTCTGGCGATAATCTGCGTCTTCCTCCCGCACCGCAGACACGATGATGTAGGCGCTGTCGGGAGTAACGCAGGCAATGTTGTGGTCGAAGTCGCCGGACGTGACCTGGGTCGCTAGGTCGTCGCCTTCGACCGGCGGCGAATCCGGCACCGGGACGGAGAACACGTGGCGGCGCAGGTCTCCGAAGTAGCCGGTGCCGTCAAAACGGTACCTTAGCCGGGTTATGACTTTGATGTCGTTGGGCTTTGTCCCGTCCTTGCCCGGTTCAGGCTTGTCAGGGCCTCCTTTGGGGGCCAGCGCGCGCTTAGCCTGATCCTCGGCTCTTTGTCTATCGTCTTCCGGCGCGCCGGGATACGGGACCCAGTCAGACGGCTTGGAGAAGGCGTTGGAAGCGAAGTAGATCCGCTTCCCATCAGGCGACCAGATAGGCTCACTCTGAACTGACTGTTTGGTGGGCAGCCGGTATGCCTCTCCGCCACCCAGGTCGATCACCCATATCTGGCTCGTCCCTGACCTGTCCGATACAAAGGCTACTTTCTTTCCATCAGGGGACCACCGGGGCGATCTGTCTTTGTCCCCGGACGTGAGGCGTCTTGTGCTGCCGTCCTCGACGGATGCAAGGCGAAGATGCGTCTTGGACTTCTCATTCTCCTTGTCGTTGACCTGCGTAACGTAGACAATAGTCTTGGAGTCCGGCGACAGGCGCGCGTCTCCCGAACAAGTGAAGTTCATGAGGTCTTTTGCTGTTAGCGATCGTTTTGTCAAAGAGGGTCCTCCTCGCGGGTCCTTAAGGTTAGAGCCGGTTGGGTAGACTTCGCTAGGAGGTCTGGGCTCACCTTCACGATCGCACGTCGTCGTGCAGGAATCGTATGTACCGGCGGCCAATGTAGTGAAATTGGGATGAACTGAACGCACGCGTCGAAGAAGTCATGGAACTGCAATCCCACGGCAGCTAAGGACGTGAGGGTCAACGATGAAGGAACTGATCTTCGGTCTCATTGGCGGTACGGCGCTTCTCATGTACGGCGTCGACAAGATGGGTAACGGCCTCGAGAAGGCCTCCGGCGAGCTGATGCGCAAGATCCTGTCCATCTTGACGGCCAGGGTGTGGACAGCCTTCCTTGTAGGAACCTTCCTCACAGCGCTAGTTCAGAGCAGCACGGCCATCACCCTCTTGACGGTTGGTTTCGTCAACGCCGGGCTCATGAAGCTTCCTCAGGCGGTAGGCGTGATCCTGGGCGCCAACATCGGCACAACCATCACCGCCCAGCTTATGGCCTTCAGCTTCCAGTTCAAGTTGACCGACATCGCCTTGCCTGTCCTGGGCATAGGCTTCGCCGTGAGCATGCTCTCCAAGAACCGGACCCTGCGCAACCTGGGCGATTCCGTCATGGGCTTCGGGATGATGTTCCTCGGTCTGAAGATCCTCAACTCCGGTGTGCCGATCATGCAGAGCGACCCGACGCTCAGGAGTTTCTTCTTGAACTACGCGTCGATCCCGGTCGTTGCCATCGCCCTCGGGATAATCGCCACCGCGGCGGTCCACAGCAGCGCAGCGACTGTAGGCCTCGTCATGATCCTTGGACAAGCGGGTCTGCTTGACCTTAGGTCAGCGATCTGCATCATGTTCGGCGACAACATCGGTACCTGCCTTACCGCCCAGCTCGCGAGCCTTACGGGTAACATCCACGCAAGGCGCACGGCATGGGCCCATACTCTGTACAACGTGATCGGCGTCCTCATGGCCTGGGTTGCGCTGCCATGGTTCGTCCGGCTGGTTGAGTTCGGCACTGAGTATGTCCAGCCCGGCGGCGGCATCGCTGCCCAGATTGCCAACTCTCACACCCTGTTCAACGTGCTCTCGGCCGTGATCTTCTTGCCCCTCACCAGGCAGTATGTGAAGTTCCTTGAGACGGTAATTCGTGGCAAGGACGAAGACCTCGAGATGGTTCCGGTCTACACGGACAAGCTTCTCCTGGATACGCCGGTTGCAGCCATGAAGGCCGCGATACTTGAGAGCGCCAGGACCGCCGGCATCGCGAGGCGAATGTTTGACGAGGTAATGACAGGTTTCCATAAGAACGACGCAGGCAGCCTCGAGAAGGCCGAGCATGACGAAAACACCCTCAACGACCTGCAGAAACAGGTCACCCAGTACATTGTGGAACTGTCGAAACGGCCGCTTAGCCACTCGGAGTCGGGGATGGTCCCGACCTTAATCTCCGGTATCAACAACGTCGAGCGCATAGGCGACCACTCCCTCAGCATTGCCCGTCTCGCCTACGAGAAGATGGAGAAGAACCTGCAGTTCAGCAAAGAAGCGATGGATGACCTCTTGAAGATGGAGAAGGTCATCATCGACATGTTCGAGCGGACCATAACGATCCTGGAGTCGGGCGACTCATCGCGGATCCACGAGGTCGAGAAGATGGAAGATGAGATCGACAGGCTTTCGGAGGCAGTCCAGAAGGGGCACGCGGAGAGGCTGGAGCAAGGCACGTGCACAGTGGAGGCCGGCCTCATTTTCCTGGATGTGATCAACTACCTTGAAAGGATCGCGGACCACATTGTGAAGGTCTGCGTGGCCCTGGGCAGCTTCTACACCTCATAGACAGACCTTTGGTTGGGGAAGAAAGAGTAGCGGCCCCCTCCCGGCGCGGGAAGGGGGCTTTATCTTTGCGGTCAGAGGAACGGCCGTACGAAAGCCATACAGAAGGCATATAGAAGCCATGTACGCGACGTGCTGAAGCCGCGCCCGGACTGTGTGGATAGTGTATGAGTATGAGCAGAGGCACCAGACAAACAGCCGCTTGGTTAAGCACTCTCAGACACTTGAACGATTGTTCAAGTGTGATATTGTTAGTAGGAGGAGGGAGAGCGTTGAAGCCACGGGAGATATGCGAACCACACGAACTTGACATCGAGAAGATCCAGCGCTGGAAGGACAGCGCGCCTGACACGTCTTACGTCGCCGCGCTCTTCAAGGCCCTGTCTGACCGGACCCGGCTTCGCATGCTCTACCTGATCTCAAGGGAAGAGTGGTGCGTCCATGACCTGGCTGCTGCCTGCGGCACGTCCTTGTCGAACGCCAGCCACCACTTGAGGCTGCTCAGGGCGATGAGGGTCGTTAAGAGCCGGAGAGAAGGCAAGAAGGTACTTTACTCCCTGGACGACGAGCACGTTCAATCGCTGATCTCACAAGCATTCATGCACGCAGGCCATTCATAGGAGTCGATCGCAGATGGACGAGACAGTGGCAAGGACGACAACGGCAGCGTTTCGAGTCATGGGACTGCACTGCGCCGATTGCGCGGCGCGGTTAGAGAAGGCAATATCCCGCCTTGAGGGCGTGGAATCGGTGACGGTTGCGTTCGGCGCGGCGTCCTTGAGCGTGACCTTTGACCCCGCGCTGCTAGACGTGAGCCGTATTAGCGCCTTGGCTGAACGCCTGGGCTATAGTCTTGTGGGGCGCGGCCCGGGGACCGGTTCCGGCGAGACACACCATCACGAGTGCGGCGGCCACGAAGAGCATGATCACGATGGCCACGACCATGGAGAGCACGCCCACGATCACGAGCATCATGGAAGAGGCCATGCCGGCCATTCGCACGACAAGATCGAGTTGTCGCACGGCCACACCCATAGTCACGGGCACGGATCATCGGCTGTCCCGGTTGCGGCAGGGGCCATCGGTATCGCTGCCGGGTTCATCCTGAACCGTCTGGGCGTCTCGTGGTACTGGGTCGTCTATCTGGCGGCAGCCGTCACGGCAGGGTTTCCTGTGGCGCGGGCGGGGCTTAGGACCCTGATGGCCGGAGCGGGAGCTGATATCAACCTCCTGACCACCGTGGCGGGGATCGGCGCCATGTTCCTCGGCGAGTGGGCGGAGGCGGCTGCGGTTCTGACCCTGTTCTCGGTAGGCGAGTACCTGGAGGAGAAGGCGTCGGAGAAGGCCCGCAGTTCCATAAGACAGCTTATGGACTTAGCTCCTAGTACCGCTAGGCTGAAGCAGGGGGATGAACTGGTTATCGTCCCCGCGGATCAGGTGCTTCCCGGCCAGACGGTTGTGGTGCTGCCGGGGGACAGGATCCCGGTTGACGGCTACGTGCGGGCCGGTGAGTCTTCCGTCAACGAAGCCTCCATCACCGGCGAGTCCATGCCGGTTGATAAACGGGAAGGCTCCATGGTCTATGCCGGGACCATCAACGGCGAAGGGTCCTTGGAGGTGCTGTCATCCAGGACGGCCGAGGACACCACCATATCCCGCATTGTGGCGATGGTTGAGAACGCCCAGGCCAAGAAAGCCATGTCTCAGAGGCTTGTGGACTCGTTCGCCAAGTATTGGACTCCGGCCATGATGGCGCTCTCCGCGGTCGTCGCCCTGGTAGTCCCGCTTGCGCTGGGCGAACCCTTCCGCCCGTGGATCTACCGGGGCCTCACGGTCCTTATTGTGTCGTGTCCGTGTTCCCTGGTGATCTCCACTCCTGTGACTGTTGTCGCCGCCATTGCTCGCGCCGCCAGAAACGGAGTGCTGGTAAAGGGCGGCATCCATCTCGAGGAACTGGGCAAGGTTAAGGCGGTTGCGTTTGACAAGACAGGCACTCTCACGCGGGGCCGGGTAGTTGTGAGCAGCGTCGTCCCGGTTCCCGGTGTAGGCGAGAGCGAGGTCCTGCGCCTGGCTGCGTCGGTGGAATCCAGGAGCGAGCACCCGCTGGCAAGAGCGGTCCTTGCGGAGGCTGCGGAGAGGCGCGTTCCCGTGGCGGCGGGCGAACACTTTGTCTCCATGCGGGGCAAGGGAGCCAGGGCTCAGGTGGACGGCGATAGCGTGTATGTCGGAAACGCTCTCCTTATGGAAGAGGCCGGCATCGACGTGTCGGAGGACATGTCGGTATCCGCCGGCAACGCGCGGGCGCTGGGCCAGACTGTCATCTACGTTGGTTCCGGGAATGAACTCGCGGGGCTCATAACGGTGTCAGATGAGGTGAGACCCGAAGCGGCAACGGCGCTCCGGAGCCTCAGGGATATGGGGCTGGAGGTCAGCATGCTCACCGGCGACGAAGAGGCCACCGCGAAGTCCGTAGCGGCAAGAGTCGGCCTCGAGTCCTTCAAAGCAAGCCTTCTGCCCGAGCAGAAGCAGGCGGCCATGGCCTCGCTGCGCCAAGCTCACGGTCCGGTTGCCATGGTCGGGGACGGCATCAACGACGCACCCTCCCTCGCTTCCGCCGACGTTGGGATCGCGATGGGGCAGGGCGCCGATGTCGCCTTGGAGACGGCGGACGTGGCTCTTCTCACCAACGACATAGGCAAGGTAGCCTGGTCTATAGGTCTCGGACGCAAGGCAAGGGCGCTGATCGTCCAGAACGTCGGGTTCTCGGTAGCGCTCAAGGTCCTTGCGATCGGCCTCACCTTGTTTGGGGCGCTTCCCTTGTGGCTTGCGGTGCTCGCGGATTCGGGAGCGGCAGTCGCCGTGACATTCAACGGGATGAGAGCCCTATCTCATAGGTAGAAAGGGATTAGCCCATCATGGCCTTTGTCCGGCCATGATGGACTGCCTTACGGGGCGGGTTCAAGAGAGGAAGAGGCCTTCGGCCTTGGCCTCCTTGACCCGCCTTCTCGCTACTTGTGGGTCAGCGGTGTACAGACCAAGGTCCTTCATCCTGCTCCAGTAGACAGAGCCCGCGAACGTGAAGGACGCCTCTAGGCCCAAAGAGCCCGCCACCGCGGGCGAACCGTCCTGGTTCACCGCGCACTGGGATATGAAGTCACCGGTGGCCAAGGTGAGTGGGATTGTGGTGAGGGGCCTCCCCTTGGCAAGGAGGGCGGCGTTTCGCCCTGCCAACGCGCCTGTGACGATGGCCTCGGTGTGTCCAACGCATACCCCGGCTCTTTCTCCGCCGACGAACAGGTTCTCCGCTCCGTGGACCTTCATTGTCCTGTCTCTGGGAGACACTGCCGTGAGCCTTATGGAGTTGCCGCGGCTGCCGCCAAGAGGATCCGCGAAGCGCGCGTTTTCAAAGCCGGGCAATGTCCGCAGCTGGTCGATGGGGAAGTAAGACGACATGAGTTTGGCGTGTCCCGTGTCCAGCAGTACGACCGAAGTGGCGTACTCGGGCAGCGCGTACTGCTGGCAGACTTTGTCCTCAAGCTTCTTCCTGTTGATGAGTTTTTCCGGCAGCGGGATAACGGCTACTCCGGCGGAGTCAAGTTCCTCACGCAGGCTCTTTGACAAGGTCTCCTTGTAGATCTTGCACGAGCCAGACATGGCCCCGTAGGAGCCTTTTCTCCTTAGGCACATGAACTCGGGCAGCGACAGGAGGGATGTCAGGCTTACGCGTGGTCCAAACGAAGGGCACCTCTGGATGCAGGTCGCGCACCCGTTGCCAAACCTCTGGCAAAGGCCCATCGGTCCCGAGGACCCAGTAGCATCGACAAACGCGGCCGCGTGATAGCTGTCGCCGTCTTCCGCGTAGACTCCGGAGATGGAGCCTCCGTCGCTCTTCAGCCTGGTTATGCGCTTTGCGAAGTACAGCGTTATGCCCCGCTCAATCAGCAGGCGCCGTACCGCGGGCTCCATTTCCAGCACGTCGTAGAGGCTTGCGTGGACATGTCCCGGAAAGCTGATCCCCTTGTGCCGGGACGTGGCGTCTGTTAAGTGAAAAAGGTCGCCGAACCCCATGGCGATCGCTTCTTCAGCCGCGGTGAAGCGGCCGTTGTTCCGCATGATGCCTCCCACCAGGCCGGCGCCCAGCAGCATGTCGGTGCGCTCGCAAACGGCGACGTCCGCTCCGGCTTTCCTTGCGGCGATAGCGGCTGAGACGCCTGCCCACCCTCCTCCGACTACCAGCACCTCATGGTGATATCTCCTCAAAGGTCATTCCTCCTGAAGTTGCTTGTGGCCGTCAGATGAGCGCGCAAGAGGCTTCGATCTGGGCCTTGCATCCTCTCTGCCCGCTCACGAGGCACGACCCGCATATACCCTCGGCGCAGGCCATGGTCAGGTTTGAGGACCAGGCGAACGCGGGAGGGCTTTCCAGCGACGTCACGAGTTCGAAGAGCGCTCTGTGCTGGCGGTCACCGCCCTCGCTAACCAACAGGTCATAGGCGCCGTCGCAGAGTTCCTGATAGAAGCGGGCCAGGTTGTGATCCTTTGCGCGAGGCATCTCCTCGACAATCGCGCCGGTCTCCCGCATTGGTGCCGCGGCGAACACAGCGCCAGTGTATCCGGGACCAAGGAGCGCCTTAACGCGCGCACCATGGTCCGTAAGGTAACTCACTGTGTTGAGCGCCGGCGCCTGACCGATACCCTTGGCGATTACCAGAACCTTGCCGCCGGCATGGGACCTGAGGTGCCAGGCTCCTTGAAGTCCTGACCAGTACGGTCCCCGGACGGTGACCTGTGCGCCCGGTTCTGCTCCGGCCCCTAGAGCGGCGGTCTTTGGCCCGACCGTCTCCACGGCTACCTGCACAATGTCTTTGCGCACCTGCATGATCGACACAGGGACGTCGTACCTGGGGGCGGCGCCCTTAGGACGCAGCATGAGAAAGGATCCGGGGAAGATGCACCACAGGGCAAGCCCCTCATCGAGACGGAGGTCGAGGACAAATGCGTCTCCCACGTCCCGCCTGGCGATCACCGGGGCGCCGGACTCCGTCCTTGCCGGCATCGCCCGCTTCCTCCGGACGAATTCCTGGTATACGCAGACGCCGCTCCACCCGCATCTGCAGGTCTGTTCTCCCCTTATCAGGGAGCACTGGACGCACTGTCCGAGGAATGCCAGATCGCAGGGGCAGTACCGCGATCCCGCGTCAAAGCACGGCGCGGAATCCTTACGCGGGGGCGAGTAGGCGTGTTTCATGTGACTCCCCCTTTCCAACTCAGGGTATGTGGCCTATACGGTGATGGTCCCGAATACCCCGGCAGCGGCGAGGGCAAAAGGATCTCATGCGGACAAGAAAGAGGCGGGAGTGCAGCGCTCCCGGTGTGAAGGAAATCGCCCCGTCACTGCAGGAATGGCTGGAGACAGATGGGCTGGGAGGCTTTGCCTCGTCTACGACTGCGGGGATCAACACCCGGAGGTATCACGGATGGCTGTTCCTTTCGGGCCCTGGCGGAGAGCGGTTCCTGGCGTTATCCAAGCTCCACGATTGGGTGACGTCCTCCTCCGGCACCTTCGACCTGTCGACCAGCTACTATCCAGGCGGAAAGCACCCTCAGGGTGTCCTCAATCAGTGGTTCTTCAAGAAAGATCCCTTCCCGTCTTTCACCTACAATCTCGGGGGAAAGTTTCTCACCAGGGAGATCTTCATGGAGAAAGGCTCGCCCGGAGTGTTCTGCCGGTATATGCCGGAGTCACGCCCCTGGGGCGATGCCGTCACCCTTGTTGCCCGGCCCCTGTGCAACTACCGGTCCTACCACCACACCGCGAGAGCCGGCAGGTGGGAACCGCTGGTGCATGTCGCCGGTGCAGCTGTGGTCATCGAGGCACATCCTGCGTGCGGTAGCCTGCTCCTCTTGTTTTCCGGTGCAGCGTTCGAGCCTGATCCAATATGGTACTACAACATGATCTACCCTGAGGAGAGCGCGAGGGGGTTGGACGACGCCGTGGATCACTTCAGCCCAGGGAGCTTTACGGCTACGGTCTCTGCCGCGTCACCCGGGTACTTCTGGGCCGGACCTCTTCCCGCGGGCAAGAGTGTAGAGGATCTAGCCCGGCAACTGCCGGATCGCTATGAGGAGTCGCGGCGAATGGAAGCTAGGCGGAGAAGAGGGATCCTGCGGTCGCAGCCGGTGCGAACAGGGCTGGGGTCGGTCTCGGGCCGGCTCGCGCTTGCCGCAGACCAGTTCGTGATAAAGCGCTCTTCCGGGGCGTCCATAATCGCCGGGTACCACTGGTTTGGGGAGTGGGGTAGGGATACGTTCATCGCGCTGCCCGGACTACTGCTCTGCACCGGTCGATTTGCCGAGGCCCGGGAGGTGTTCCTCCGGTTCTGCGATCGCATGAGAGGGGGGGTCGTCCCCAACGTCCTGGACGAAGGGGGCGAGTCCCTCTACAACTCCGTCGACGCGTCCCTCTGGATGGTGGAGGCCCTGCGAAAGTACGAGGAGTACAGCGGCGACACGGCCTTTGCCCTTGCCATCCTGCCCAGGGTCCGTGAGGTGATTGACAGCTTCCTGGCGGGCACGCTCTACGGGACGAGGGTGGACCAGAGGGGTCTTGTCGCAACGGGCGCTCCAGACCTACAGGTCACCTGGATGGACGCGTGCGCCGGTGGACGTCCGGTCACTCCAAGGGACGGGCGTCCGGTTGAGGTTACGGCTCTGTTCATCTCCGCCCTGGAGACGGTGGGGAGGTGGGCCGGTATCGCGGGCTCCCCGGATGGCGCCAGGTACAGGCGCATCGCCGGGAGAGCCATGCGTTCGTTCCTTGCTTCCTTCAGGTGGCCAGGAGTAGGGCTGTACGACCGGCTGAGCGACGCCGGTCCGGTAGCCGAGTTGAGGCCTAATCAGGTGCTGGCCGCGGGCCTCGCCGGGGTGCGGCTACCTCGGGCGGTGTTGCGAGACGTGTGGGAGTCCGCTACCCGGCGCCTCCTCACCCCTAGAGGCCTCCGGACGCTTGATCCGCTTCACCCGGCGTATCACGGGGAGTACAAAGGGAATCCTTCGGAGAGGGACATGGCCTATCACCAGGGTACGGCGTGGCCCTACCTGTTGGGCTCCCTCTACGACTTATCGGTGAAGATGGACATAGCCGCGGGGTATAGCGCTGGGAACGGACCCTACGGCGGTCTGGTAATGAGGAGAGCCCTTCCGGGGATACTCGATCTGGATAGGAATCCCTGCTACGGGTCGATATTCGAGGTCGCTTCGGGGAACTGGCCCTTCAAGCCAGGCGGGACCGTAGCCCAAGCTTGGAGCGTCGCCGAGGCGCTGAGGGTGATTACCGAGTCGTCAAGGCCCATACCAGCCGAGGCAAGGAGCGGACGCAGGTGACCGTTAGAGTGCTCATGCTGTCATGGGAGTACCCCCCCGACCACGTGGGTGGGCTGGGGCGGCATGTCTGCCACCTGGGGAGCGCGCTTGCGCGCAAGGGCGCCGAAGTCACCGTCCTTACCAGGGCCGGCGACGGGAGGAGCACGACGTACAACGACGGAGACGTCCGTGTTGTAACGACCCCCTCCTACGGTCTGCATCCACCGGACTTCTTAACATGGGCGGCCCAGTTCAACGTTGGGCTCCTTGAGACCGCCATCGCACGCCTTTCGCCCGGAGACTTCGACGTAGTGCACGCTCACGATTGGATCGTCGCGTATGCGGCCAGGGCCCTGAAGCACGCGTGGGGGGTTCCGTTAGTAGCCACCATCCACGCGACCGAGCACGGGCGCCAGAAGGGGCTGCACAACCCTTCCCAGCAGCACATCTCAGAAACCGAATGGTGGCTTTGCTATCATGCCTGCCGGGTAGTGACTTGTAGCGCGTACATGAAGGAAGAGGTGGGTCGCATCTTCGGAGTACCCGCCGACAAGGTGCGGGTTATCCCCAACGGCATCTCCGAGTCGTGGCTGGACCTCAGTCGCAAGGAAGATGCCAGGCCCCTCGTAATCTTCGTTGGGCGGCTCGTGCCTGAAAAGGGGCCCCAGGTACTGGTTGACGCCATGGCCGATGTGGTCCGTGAGTTCCCGACGGCCGAACTCGTGTTGGCCGGCGATGGTCCCATGGAGGGTGAGATA
>CAZRRG010000018.1:0-30660 GCA_964602455.1 uncultured Eubacteriales bacterium
GATCGAACTTGGGCGCCACGTTACCACCCTCTCGCAGACTCGTAATGTTCAGTCGTTAGAAGTTCTCTTGCCGGGGTTGGATATCCTTGTAACACTGGCAGGCATAGGCGGGGAGATGGATGAGAAAAGTGTGGTACTTCATCGGTGGATTCGCTGTGTTGGTGGTCGTGATGCTGATCGCTCTCATGAACGGGATGGGAACCGTTAAGAGCCTGACTATTGGCGATGTCGACCTTGGCAACGTGGCCGACGGAGTCCATGAAGGGTCGTTCAAGGAAGGCCGGTGGAACTACACAGTGGCTGTAACCGTGGAGGACCACAAGATCACCGGCATCGAGCTTGTCTCAGGCAAGGACCCAGGGTCTCAGAAGGTCTTTGCGGCGGAACGGGACAGGATCATCGCCGCCCAGTCCCCGAACGTGGACACAGTATCCGGCGCGACAGTGACCAGCAAAGCGCTTCTCAAGGCAATCGAGAACGCCCTGTCCAAGAACGCTCCGGTCAAGTAGGCGGTCATCTTGTTGTTTGGACGCAGGCCGCCGGAGGTCACATCAAGGATCGACATCTGCATGAACACCGCGATGAGCCAGACCGTCTACGGCCCTGGCTCACGCGGCGCCGCAACGGCGGCTTTGCGAGAAGTCCAGAGGCTGGAGCAACTTCTCAACAGGTTCAGACCTGACAGCGACGTAGGTCGCTTGAACCGGAGTGCGAGTATGAAAGATGCGACCCCGGTACACAGGGATACGGCCCATGTGCTTTGGGCTGCCCTGGAGATGTCCCGCCTGTCCGCCGGTGCATTCGATGTAACCGCCGCGCCGCTTGTGTCATTGTGGAAGGTGACCGCGGATGACCCCGGGATACCTTCCGCCGAAGCCATATCACGGGCACGGGACTTGGTGGACTACAGGTGTCTGGAAGTGTTTCGCTCCGCGGCCACCCCACTGCGAGGGCCGGTGTATGCGGCGCGCCTTAAGAGGCCAGGCCAGATGGTGGACCTCGGAGGCATCGCCAAGGGCTACGCCGCTGACCGGGCGTTGGACGTCTACCGGCGCCGGGGTATCGCTTCGGCCGTGATCGACCTCGGCGGCAACGTCGCCTTGTTAGGCGGCAAGGAAGACGGCTCGCCGTGGAGAGTCGGTATCCAGGATCCTGACGCGCCGAGAGGCGACTGCCTCGGCTACTTATCCCTCAGGGACAAGTCGGTAGTCACGTCCGGCGACTACGAGCGGTTCTTCGAGGCCGGCGGCAGGCGGTACCACCACATCATAGACCCCCGCACCGGATATCCGGCCGAATCCGGACTCCGCAGCGTGACTGTAGTTGCGAGCGAGTCCATGATCGCCGACGGCCTATCGACGGCGTTGTTCATCCTTGGATTGCGGCAAGGCCTGGAGATGCTGGAGAAGACGCGGCAGTCGCCTTCGCAAGAGATGCCGCGGGCAGCAGGCTTGTCCACGTCATTCCGCAGCGTAGAGGCCATCTTCGTCACTTCCGACAGGAAGGTCCATATCACCTCAGGGCTCGCGGGAGCCTATACTTCTCTCGATCCGTCAAAGCAGCCGCTCCTAATCGATTTGTGGTAGACCGCGCGGATACGCCACGTCACCCCGACGATTGCGGAATCCCTCGCCGAGCCGCTCTGTTTGTGCCATGATGGAGAGGTAATGTCGTGGCGCCGGAGGCATCGTAGGCTATCTTGGGATATCTGGAGATCGCGACGGCTGGATTCATATGGGCTGTAACCGGCCCGCTCGTAAGAGCGCTGATCGAGGCCGGGTTCACGTCCTGGGACATCGTCCTTGGACGCGCCATCTTCTCACTCGGGTTCATGGGGAGCTGGCTCATCATCCGGGGAGCGGTACGCCGGATGCGAAACCGCAGGTTGATGGACGCGGCGGCAACCGGGGCCAACGGCAACACCGGGAACGCGCTCGTCGAAGCGCCGGTAGACCCGTCGGTCCCCTCCTCAGGAGACATTCCGGTGTTCCTCGCTCTTGGGTTCCTGGCAGTCGTGCTCTCGCAGACAACCTACTTCTACGCTCTCTCCAAGACCAGCGTGGCCGTGGCCGTGACCTTGAACTACACGGCGCCGCTCTTCGTGATGCTGTTGTCCTACCTTGTGTACAAGGAGCCCATGACCAGGGCCAAGTCCATAGCCCTCGGCGGGGCGGTGCTCGGAGTTGCTCTCACCTCAGGTCTCATTGGGCCGGGATCCGGACGCCTCAACATCAACCTCTTGGGCGTAGGCGCGGGACTCATGTCGGGCTTTGCATACGGTTCCCAGACCCTCATCTACAAGAGAGTCGGGACCAGGTACGGGCCGATCACGTTGAACTTCTGGACAATGGCGCTGGGGGCTCTCGATCTCTCGCTGCTGCTGGCAGTCATCACCCGCAGGCCGCCCGAGGTCTTCTCCAAGCTGGCGATAGCGACGCCCCACGCGTGGCTGCTATTCCTACTCATTGGGATGGGACCCGGTACAGCCGCGTTCATCCTATTCGCGGACGGCATCAACAAGGTCGAGGCTACTCGCGGGTCCATCGTAGCGATGTCGGAACCTGTAGCAGCCTGCTTATTCGGGTACTTCATCCTGGACGAAAGCCTCACGTTCCTCCAGATCGTCGGGGTCGTCTTGGTCCTCGCATCGATATGGACGGTGAGCATCGCGGGAGCTCCGGGTCGGTCGAAGAGGACGGCCGCCAAGCAGTCACCGTCCGCCTAGCGTAGAGAGTCGTCCCCCCGAGCCCTCAAGAACAGGTACTCCTGAGCGTATCCGGCCAGGGAACCGAACCTGCGCATACCCTCATCCCGGGCTACCTTCGGCGTCACCTTTCGTCCTCCCAGGTAGTAACGGGACATAGCTCTGGAGATCCAGACGTCCGACGGAAACACCTCTAGACGGTGATACCCGAACAGCAGCACGCAGTCCGCCACCTTGGGGCCGACACCCCGGATGCGCATGAGGCGCTCCCTTGCATCTTCCGTCGGCATGCGCTCCAGGTCCGCCAGGCGAACCTCGCCGGAGATGACTCGCTCAGCGGCATCCTTCAGATACCTGTCGCGGAAGCCGCACCTGGACTGGCGAAGGAACACGCTGTCCTGGCACGCGATCCTCTCCGGAGGAGGAAAGCTGTGCAGTCCGAGTCCGACAGGTTCTCCAAGGCATGATGAGAAGTGCTCCACGATGCGGGAGATATTGGGGATGTTATTGTTGATGGACAGAACGTAGGACGCCAGGCACTCCCAATGGTCTTGTTGCAAGATCCGCAGCCCATGAGCTTCTCTCACAACTCCGGACATGACGGGATCGATCCGGGCTACCTCCGCTTCGATGGCAGCAACGTCGTCATCCGCGGCGAAGTACCGGCGGACGGCATCACGGACCCGCAAAGCCATCTCATCTTGGCAGGCATCGCGCCCTGCGAAGCATGGGTCGTAGCCAACCACGATCCTGGAGGTAACGGGTAGGGCTTGCGCGACAAAGACAGCGAGCTGGCCCGGCGTTAGCTCGGAACGCCTCATCGCCTGACATCCTGAAGCTGGCCCGGGGTGAGAATCGCCGGAGATGCCGCCGAGCGGTATCACGCCTCGATAGGCTGTCGCGAGGTCAGGATGGTCCAGGAAACACGCCTTGCGCCAGCGAAAGGCCTGGCCGCACTCCAGAGTGGCTTCGAGGTTCACAGGGCCGCCGAGATCCACTTCCAGCGTGACCATGCTTCCGGCGCTGTGTTCGCAGCCCCTCAAGGATTGTTGGTTTGTCATCGTCCCGCAATTATCGGCTTGTCCCATAAGTCCAGAATAGCACACCTGCAAGGATATGCTCCGAGATCCCCGAATTAGGTTCTAATGGATACCGAACTGCCAGAAAGCGAGGGAACGGATTTGCCCCAGACACCACGGTACCTTGAGTACAAGGAGCTTGTTGATTTCCTAAAGAAGGTCGAGAAGCAGTACCCGGACTTGGTCGAACTCGAGTCCGCGGGCAAGAGCTACGAGGGCAGGGACATCTGGGCAGCCATCCTGACCCAGAAGAAGACCGGCGCCCACTCCGCCAAGCCGGCCATCTACATCGACGGCAACCACCACGCGGGCGAAGTCACAGGATCAGCCGTATGCGTCTACACAATCGAGTACCTCCTGGAGAACTACGAGAAGAACGCCGAAGTGAAGGCGCTCCTCGACAGCAGGACTTTCTACATACTGCCGCGGATCAGCCCCGACGGCGCCGAGCTGTACCTGACGTCCCCCTTCACGCTGCGTTCCAGCGTGCGGCCATATCCCGATGAGGACTCCGGGGAGGGCCTCATGCCGGAAGATGTGGACGGAGACGGCCGCATCCTACAGATGCGGTGGGAGGACCCTGCGGGACAATGGAAGATCTCCGAGAAGGATCCTAGGGTAATGGCCCGCCGGAAGCCCGGCGAGACCGGCGGGAAGTACTACCGCATGGTAACCGAGGGCCTGTTCCTGCAGTTTGACGGAGTTGAGCTGAAGCAGGGCAGACCCAGGTGGGGTTTGGACCTGAACCGCAACTACCCCGGGAACTGGCACGCCGCCAATCAACAGACCGGCCCTGGGCCCTATCCGTTCTCCGAGCCGGAGACCAGAGCGGTAGGCGACTTCTTCCTGCGCCACCCCAACATCGCGATGACCCTGTCCTATCACACATCCGGGGGGTACATCCTGCGCGCGAGGACGGCAGGCCCCGACCGCGACATCCCGCGGCAGGATCTTATGGCGTACCTGGCGACGGGACGCCAGGGCCAGGAGATCACGGGATACCCCTGCGTATCCATTTTTGAGGGCTTCACGATGGACCAGCGGCGTCCATCTACAGGCAGTTTCATCGACTTCGCCTACGATGTGCGTGGGATCATGGCATACGCTGTAGAGTTGTGGGATCTCCACGGGCGCGCCGGTGTTCCCAGGCGGGACCTCCGCCAGCGGCTGATGCTCTCCGAGGATCAGGCCGAAGAGGACGACGTCAAGGTCATGGCATACATCGACAAGGAACTGGCGGGTGAAGGTTTCGACCCCTGGAAGGAGTTCGACCACCCGCAGCTGGGGAAAGTCGAGATTGGCGGCCTCGACCCCAAGTTCATGAGGCAGAACCCTCCACTGAAGCTCCTGGAACAGGAATGCCATAAGAACTGCATGTTCTCACTCATGCTCGCAGAGACGCTGCCCCAGATCCAGCTCTGCAACACGAGGTGCGGCAAGATCGCCGAGGGCCAGTACGAGTTCACGTGCGCTGTGAAGAACACGGGATACCTACCGACCTCGGGGTCGCAGCAAGCGCAGGCGGTCAAGGCTGTGAAGCCGCTGAAGGTTAAGCTCAGTCTCGCGAAGGGAGTCTCGCTCCTCACCGGCAAGACCTACGAGGAGCTGCCGCACCTTCCGGGCTGGAGCTCAGGCGCATTTGGGCTGGAGAGAAAGATCCGGTTCTTGTTCAAGGTCGAGAAAGGGTTCAAGGGCAAGAGCCTTGGAACTCTGGTCGTGGAGACGGAGAGGGCGGGGACAGTAACCACCGCTATCCCGCTGGGCTAACAGCTCCTAGTCTCGACACAACTAAGCAGGAAGCAGGCGCTCGATGGCTTCGGGAACGTCAGCTAGCCGTCCCCGTCCGTCGGGCGCCAAGTCTTCTCCCCTGTCGATCAGGTAATCCTCCACCAGGAAGGTCTTAGTGCCGACCCGCTTGGCCACCATATCCTCCTGCATGTCGTTTCCGACCATGACGCATCGCGCCGGTTCCAGACCGGCACAGTCCAGGACCTCGCGGTAGTACTCGAGGTGAGGCTTGCAGAAGTGCATGTTGTCGAGGTTTGAGATGAACCTCCACGGAAAGTCCTCGATCCCGCACCAGCGCATTCGTTCCCTCACGGCCGTTTCCGGGAAGATCGGCTGCGTTGCAAGCACGATATCCCACCCGTTGTCGATGCACTGCCTAAGAACTAGGCGCACCGTCGAGCAGTGTTCTCTTACGCGAGCCTCTTCTCCGGGCAGGTCGAGCACGTGCTTCCTGAGGAGCGGGTATTCCTCCAGGTAATAACGCTGGATGACCGGCCAAGTAGACTCCCAGGGCATACCCGACCGGCGGGTGAAAGCCGCGGCGAAGGCGTCCAGGTTCCCAACCGACGGGTCGGTGTTGCGGATGGTATCGAATGTGGCCTCCATCAGCGCCTTCTTGAAGGCCGGAGGTTCCATCATCGGTGCGAAGGCGGCAGCGATAGCGTCCATGTAGTGCCTCAGGAAGAAGTCCATTTCCACAGGGAGGAGCGTGCCGTCGAGGTCGAAGAGGACGGCCCGCCGGTTCCGGTCGATGCTCAAAGCGCGCGGCCCCCTCGAGCTATGGCTTGCATTTTGGCCACAATGTCCTCAGGGATCGGGGACAGCACCCCTCCGGCGCTCAGCACATGGATGGCGACTTGCGCGCCTTCCTCTATGTAGGCGGCAGACTCCAGCGCCGCCTCTACCCCCGGACCGGCACAGACCACGCCGTGGTTCTGGAGGAGACAGCATAACCTGCCCTCGGCCACTTTCGCGGCGACGGCGGACGCAAGTTCTGCTGAACCGGGCATCTGGAATGGCACGACCGGTACCCCTCCCAGCAGCGCCAGGGGTACGGTTATGGAAGGCAACTCCCTGTTCATGACCGAAAACGCGGTCGCGTAGACGGAATGGGTATGTACGATGGCCGTCACGGCAGAGACAGTGGCTTCCGAACCGCAGAGGCCCTTTCCCGCGGCGGCATACATGGCGCAGTGCATCGGAGCCTCAGACGAAGGCTTTCTGGCGCCGTCGACAACGTTTCCACCCAGGTCAATGACGGTGACGTCTTGAGGAGCAAGGACCGAGTACGGCATCCCTGAAGGAGTGACGGCCACAAGGCCCAACTCCGGGTCCAGGGCGGACACGTTGCCCGATGTTCCCCTGGTCAATCCCTGCTTCTCCATCTCCAGGGCGGTCCTGAGAACAGCCTTGCGAAGTTCCTCAAGGATCACTTGCGTCATCCCCCTGAAACGGTCTTTGGCGTGCGCCTCTCAGAATCCCTTACGAGCTTGAGCTCGATGGCTGATGAAAGGAGGCCCGGCGACCCCGGGCCTCCCCGCGTGACAATAGGTTAGATGCAGCAGCTGGGATCGCAGCAGGGCTTGCGCTCGTGGACCAGCTGGCCATCGATGAAGACCTTCTCCGCGACGGTCAGAGTGTTGAACGGATGGCCGTTCCAGATGACAACGTCCGCGTCCTTGCCGGCTTCCAAGCTTCCCACTTTGTCGGCGATCCCCAGCATCTCGGCGGCGTTGATGGTGATAGCCTTCATGGCTTCCTCCGGGCACATACCCTCACGGACGGCCAGGCCGGCATGGGTGGCCAACCACTTGGTGTTGCCCGAGGTATCGCAGTTGATGGTGACTTTGCATCCGGCCCTGTGGAGGACGCCGGGGGTCGAGATCCTGGTATCGATGATCTCCATCTTGCCGCGGCTCATGAGGAGGGGGCCGATAGATACCGTGACTTTCTTGGCGCCCAGCACGTCGGCAACCAGGTAGCCCTCGGTGCAGTGCTCGATGGTGTACTTGAAGCCGAACTCCTCGGCGATCCTGATGGCGGTCATGATGTCATCGGCACGGTGGGCGTGGATGCGTGCGACCATCTTGCCCTTCAGCAGCGGAACAAGGGCTTCCCACTTGAGGTCCCTGTCGGGCGGGGTCGGATTCTCACCCTTGGCGACCTTCTCCTCGTAGGCATCCCACTTATGCATGTAGTTGGTGGCCTTGACAAGAGCATCGCGAAGGACGGCGGCGCTGCCCATCCTGGTCTTGGGGGCCCGCTTCTGCATATCGCCGTATACCCTCTTCGGGTTCTCGCCGAGAGCCATCTTCATGCCCTCAGTCCCGGGGATGACCATCTCTTCGGCAGTGTGGCCCCGCAGTTTCATCGCAAAGCCGGTGCCGCCGATGATGTTGGCGCTGCCCGGGCCAGTGTAGACGGTGGTGACGCCGCCGCCCACAACGTCCTTGATGGCCGGGTCCTGGGGATTCAGGGAGTCGATGCCACGGATCTGGGATGTGATGGGATCCGAAGTCTCATTGCCGTCGGCGTTGGCCCAGACGGACGGCTCTCCGAACACTGCCAGGTGGCTATGGGAGTCGATGAGGCCGGGGGTGACGACCTTGCCCTTGGCGTCGATGACCTCGGCGCCTTCAGGCACCTTGACGTCCTTTCCGACCGCCTTGATCTTGCCGCCCTCTATAAGGACGACGCCTTCCTCAATGACGCCGTTGGTAACTGTGTATACCTTGCCGTTGACAATCGCGAGCATCTCGGAGTCTCCTTTCGACGTGGTGAATCCATAAGCACTTTCGCTTCTGTACCCGAATGATCCTTCACCCAGCCTGTCCAATGAGATCTATAATGAATGGAGTGTTTCTAGCTGGATAAGCACAAGAGGTGGCCTGTTTGCCGATAGATGCAGTACTACCCGCATTCCTCATAGCAGCGCTGGGATATGTGCTGGGGCCGCGCCTTGGCCTGGAGAAGCAGACGCTCTCCCGCGTGTGCCTGCACATCCTTGTCCCCGCCCTGGCCTTTAACTCCCTGGTTACCTCGACAGTGGACCTGGCGGTCGCCTGGAGGCTTGTGGCCGCCACCCTGGTCTTCCCGATTGTCGAGATCGCGCTGTTCCTGCCGCTGTTCAAGCTCCTGAAGTGGGACCAGAGCCGCTCCCGCGCCATGCTTTTGGCGACTGTCTTCTCCAACGCAGGCAACTATGGGCTGCCGGTCATGCTCTTCGCTTTCGGCCAAGAGGGAATGGACCTTGGCGTAGTGTTCATGGTCACCCAGACGATCATGATCTACACGCTGGGGGTGTACATCGCCGCGTCAAGCCAGATGACCCCGTCCACAGCCATGAAACAGGTATTGAAGATGCCGGCTGTGTGGGCATCCCTGGCTGGCGTAGCCGTTAGGCTGGCGGGAGTTCCTATCCCGGAGATTCTGATGAGGCCGGTCGGGCTCCTATCCCAAGCGGCGGTGCCTGTGTTCCTTATCCTCCTGGGCCTACAGCTCATTGGCAGCGGCGCAGGGCGGCAGTCGTGGAAGGTGCCTTCCGTCGGAGTGATCCTCCGCCTCGTAGTTTCCCCTGTCATAGCGATGCTCCTGGGCAAGGCCATCGGAGTATCTGGCCTGCCCTGGAAGATCCTCGTGCTCCAGGCGGCCATGTCGACTCCGGTCAACGCGACGGTGCTCGCCCAGGAGTTCGACGCCGAGCCGGCGACTGTCTCCCAAGTCACGGCCGTATCGACTGTGGCCAGCGTCTTGACGTTGACTCTGTGGATCATGATCCTTCGAGCCCTGTAGAATACATGACGGAGGGATGCCCAATGCATGAAGCAAGTCTTCAGAGGAAGATACTGGAGTACCTTAAGAACTCCCAAGCCGAAATGCTCGATCTCCTTCGAGACCTGACCAACACCGACTCTCCAAGCACGAGCAAACCTCATCTCGACAAGTGCAATGAGTTCCTGGCCAAAACGTGGCAGGATGCGGGGGCCAAAGTCTCCGTCATAGAGCAGGCGCAGCACGGCAATCACCTGAAGGTCGAATGGGGTTCCGGAGAAGGACAGATCCTTGCCCTTGGACACTACGACACCGTGTGGGACGCCGGCGAGACGGCACGCCGCCCGTTCAGGGTTGAGAATGGAAAAGCGTACGGTCCCGGGGCATACGACATGAAAGCGGGCATCGTGGAGCTCGTTTTCGCGGTGAAAGCTCTCACAGCTCTCGGGCTTAAGCCGAAGTCGCGACTCGTGGTGCTACATAACTCGGATGAAGAGATCGGCTCTCCAACCTCACGGCCGGTTATCGAAGAAGAAGCGAGGAAGTCAAACGCCGTCCTGGTGCTTGAGCCGTCGGTCTTTGGCGGGGCTCTCAAGACCTGGCGAAAAGGAGTCGGCATGTTTGAGGTGACCATCAAGGGACGCGCCTCTCACGCGGGCGCCGACTACGAGAAAGGCGCTTCAGCCATACAGGAAGCCGCCCACCAGGTACTCAGGCTGCATGCTCTGACCGACCTCGAAGCAGGCACGACAGTCAACGTCGGCGTGCTGCACGCTGGGACCCGTTCCAACGTAGTGGCGGAAGAAGCCGTGCTGAAGGTTGACCTGAGGGTCAAGACACAGGCAGAGGCCGAGAGGGTTGTCCCGCAGATCCTTGGCCTTAAGCCCGTCGACGCGCGTACCACCGTAACCGTCACGGGTGGACTCAACAGGCCGCCGATGGAGCGGAATCAGAAAAACCTAGGGCTCTTTGAGATAGCCAGGGATCTGGGCGCGGCCATGGGCATCGAGCTCATCGAGGGAGGCACAGGCGGCGGGAGCGACGGAAATTTCACATCCGCCCTCGGCATACCGACACTTGACGGGCTTGGGGCAGTCGGAGACGGCGGCCACGCCCGCTCAGAGTACGTGCTGGTCTCCAGCCTGCCCGAGCGCGCCGCCGTCGTAGCGGGATTGCTCCTAGCCCTCTAGCTCTTTGCGGTCACTGAGACATTGCTGACCAGCGCGTAAGGCGCGACAACGCCGAACCGCTGGTCAGTTTCCTTGCTTAGCGCGACAAGGTGGTCCTTCAGGTGAGTAAAGGCGTTGGCCGAGAACATGCAGTCCTTGACCCGCCCTACCATCTTGCCGTTCTCGACCAGGAATCCGCGGGCAATGTTGCCGGTTACCTGGCCCGAGTACCTGTTCCCTGCCCATGCGCCCATGGTGTTGTCTATGACGATGCCTCTCTTCATGCCCAAAAGAAGGTCGTCCTTGGAAACATCCCCAGAGGCGATCACCAGGTTATTGGGCCCGATCGCCCCTACCTGCCCGGTGCCGATGGGCTCGCGTCCGAGCCTGTGGGCTGTATCCAGATCCAGCAGGAACTCGGCTATGACACCCTTGTCGATCAGCGGAGTCCGCCGGCAGTGGACACCCTGGGCATCGTACATCCTGCTGCCGATCCCGCCGTCCAGGAGGCCGTCCTCGATGATGCTAAGTTTCGGCGAGAATGCCTGCTCACCCAGGCGTCCGGCGAATGGGCTGATCCCCCGGGTCACGGCGCGGCCGTTTAGGCACGCAAGGACCGGATCCAGGAGGACCTGGATGGTGTCCGGCGTGAACAGGACATCGTACGTCCCCGTTGGTATCCGCACGTTCTTCCGCATGAGCTCCAGCTTCCAGGCCAGAGTCTCCTTCATCTTCTCGAGGTCGTATTCCAGGGAAGTGGAAGAGCAGTAATCCCAGACGTCGATCAGGTTCTGGCCCTCGACCAGTTGGATAATGGACTCGACGACAAATGTCGTCCGTTCCCAGGAGGCGTCAAGTCCCTTGGTGTTGCCTATGGACTCCCGCCTGACCGACTTCACTATCCTGGCGCCGCCGTTCCCGTCGGGATGCAGCTTGCTGATAAACGAGATGAGGTCCTCGCCCATCTCGATCATCTTCTCGACGCTGAGGTCCACGACATCGGGGCTGTACACTTCAGGTTTCTTCACCAAAACCGGCGCCGGGAACGAGTAGTCCGCCGGCGCGCCGTAAACCGAAAGGTCCCGCGCCTTGTGGATGAGGCCGGACTCGTCTTTGGGCTTGGTTGATGTAGCCAAGCCAAGCTTGCCGCCCTCGATAACCTGGGCGGAACAGACAAGGCTCTCGGTATTCTGAATGCCCTTCAGTCTGTTGAAGTCGAAAGCCACTTCTACGCTTGTGTTTTCGTCGACCGAAAGCGTGGCCTCCAGGCCTTTCTCTCTAGCCGCCGCAAGCGCCTCTGCGAAGGTCCCTGACTCCCTTGCGCCACTCACGACTCCTCACCCCCGACCACAACTCTCTGGATCCTGACATGGGGAGCTCCTTCGGCCGTGGGGAGCGGGCCCTGAGCGCCCTTGCCACATCCTCCAGGTCCGTTCCGGATCTCGAAATCGTTCCCGATCATGTCGATGTTGCGCAGCGTGGTGAACACGTTGCCGGTGAGGCTCACATCCCTGACGGGCTCGGCCAACGCGCCGTTGCGGATCATCCTGCAGCGAGAGGCAGTGAAGGTGAACATCTCGCCGTTGGTCTCGCCGCCGTACCCGCCGCTCACGTATATGCCGGTGGACACACCGTCCAGCATCTCCTCGAGCGTCTTGGTACCCGGTCCGATGCACGTCGTCCTCATCCTGACGATGGGCGGGAACCTGTAGTTGATGGCTCTGGCGTTACCTGTCGGCTCCTCCCCCATCTTCTCGGCGCTCTCCCGGGAGTGCAGGTGACCTACAACCGCTCCCTCCTTGATGAGGTAGACCTTCCTCATGGCGACGCCTTCGTCGTCGTACTTAGCCTCGCCCCTGTTGCCTCCCTCAACCCCGCTGTCGAAGATGTTGAGGTCTTTGGTGCCGTACACCGTACCGATTTTGAGGAGTTCCTTCATCCGCTCATTCTCATCCAGCGAGTCGGCTTCGGATAGGTGGCCGAACGCCTCGTGGACGAACAACCCCGCCATGTCGGGCGATAGGATCGCGGTGTACTCGCCGGCCTTCACGACCGGGGCGTAGAGCATGTCCTTGGCCGCTGCGGTCGCCTTGAGGATCTCCTTCTCAAGGCCCTTGGCGACACCGTAGTCCGAGTTGGAGCCGAAACTGGCGTAGTCCTGGGTGGTAAGGCCGCCCTTGGTGGCGACTGCGGTCACCGCGCCCCCCAGGTCCATCTTCTCCTGATATATGTAGCTACCCTCGGTATTGGCGAAGTACAGGTGCGTGTGCCTGTCGAAGTACCTGGTCATGGTCGAGGTGATCTCGGGCTGGCTCAGAGCAAGGTCGTTGTACCCCTGCATGAGGGCAACCTTGTCCGCCAGCGGGACAGCAAACGCGGGGGTTTTGAACTGGCCGAAGACCTCGTCTTCCACGACAGGGACCTTGCGCAACCTGATATCCTTCTTCAGCATATTGCCAAGGATCTTGGCCTGCGCGCACGCCTCCGAGACCTTGCGGGGCAAGTCGTCCAGCCTGTTGAACGAGACAAACCCCCACCCGCCGCTCTGCAGCGCGCGCACGTTGCCGCCATAGGATACCGATTGAGCCACTTGGTCGATGTCCTTCCCACGGAAGCTGAAGGATACCTGCTCGGTCTCCTCGATGCGGATCTCGCAGTACTCCACATCAGCGTGTTTTAGAGCGCGCATCATGAGGTCTTTCATCGATCTACCCCCTGGACAGGGCTATCATGGACCGGAGTCCCATGAACGCTGTGAGATAGTCGTCGGCGGTGAAGCAAACCGTCCTGGGGTCAACCATCTTGGTGTAGGGCATGCGCGCAGCGTTGTCGGCGAGCCCCGCGTCCTTAAACTCGATCGTGAAAGTCACAGGCGCCGCGGGAAGCCAAAGCTTAGCCGAAGACAGGTCCCGCAGGGCGTTCTCAGTGGCGTCGGCGATAACCTGGCGCGCTGTCACCGGTGCAAGGCAACGAGCAGCCTGCCTGTTCACAGCCCACTTCACAGTGGCCGTGTGAACGTGTGGCAAGAGCGCTCGGGCCTCGGCGGCGACCGCGTCGTCGCCGGTTACCAGGACGACCGGCACTCCGTAATGGCCGGCGAGTCCTGCATTGATACCGGTTTCGCCTACAGGAATCCCGTTTACCCAGACGTCTGCGACGCTGCCACCCGAAATAGTGTGGCTGAGGATGCCGGGAGCCCCCATCTTGGAGTGGTATCCCACAAAGAGGACGGCGTCGAAGTCAGGGCCGATGCCCTGCATCATTGAAAGGGGTTTCGGAGCGCCGGTTATCAGCGTAGCGGCGGGGTCCACCTTTTCTATCAAGATGTTGGTCATGGGCCCGTGAGAATCGTTGACCACGATCTCGCTCGCACCGGCCTTCACTGCGCCTGCTATGGCGGCGTTGACCTCCTCGGTCATGAGCTCGCGAGCGCGCCCGTAGTCCTTGCCTTCAGGCGAGGTCTGAGGGGCGGCTGACACGACTCCCGACACGCCCTCAATGTCGCAGGAAATGAAGACTCTCACTTGGATTACCTCCCGGATGATTCAGCTTGTCTGGACAGATTCTCCAATCAGCCGCGCAAACCCTCCGCCTCGGGTTCCACATGCACCACAATGTCCGCGGGAAGACGGGATCTGACGGCCTCCTCGACCGCGCTGGCGATCCGGTGAGACTCCATGAGGGACAAGTCGTGGGATACCTGGATGTGGAGCGACACCGACTTCCGCCCGCCGTAGTCGTGCACGACCACCTTGTGGAAGCCTTTCACGCCATCGCACCGCCTCACGGCCTCGGTGATCTCTGAGATCACAGACTCCGGCGCCTCCTCGCCGATCAAAGAAGACGCCGCGGCAACGGCAAGTGAGACGCCTGTGTAAAGGATGAGGGCCGAGACGCCGATGCCAAGGACGGCATCGACCCAGTATGCTCCGTAGGAGGATGCAACAATGGCTACAGCCACCAGGACTGAGGCGATTGCGTCAGTCCTGTGGTGCCACGCGTCGCCGATGAGCGCCTGAGCGTTGGCTCTTGCCCCTAGGTAAGAGGCGAACCTGGTCATCCATTCCTTCACGATGGCGCCCGCCACCATAACCGCCGCCACCAGGAGGTTCCCTCTTACGGCGGAGCCGGTCGCCAGGCGGCGGAACGACGTAATGCCGAACTCCACCCCCACATACACCAGGAGTGCGGCGATGACCAAGCTCGACAAGAACTCGGCGCGCCCGTGGCCGAAAGGATGCTTCTCGTCCGCGGGGGCCTTAGCCAGCCTGAAACCTACAAGGACAACAACCGACGTCAGCACGTCGGCTGCCGTGTGCGCCGCGTCGGCAAGGAGAGATATGCTGTTCAGGAGAAGGCCGAACGCGACCTTCACCGCTGAGAGGGCTACATTGCCAACAATGCTGACCCATGCCTCGAGGTAGGCATACTGGGTGCGTATAGCCGGATCGAGCACGTGGGCATCGGGATCGGATTGGGCCGTGTACCTGGAGATTAGCCGGCGGGTCAACCAGCTCACGCGGTGAGGCTTGCTTTGGCAGGCTCTACCGTGCATAAGGAAACTCCCTCCCGGGATCTAGTGTTGTCGAGGTCGCACCGGGTATCCCCAGTGGATCCGGCCCCACCAACTCCGGTCAGGAGTCGATCGCCTGCTCCAACGACAACCGTATTGTAGCACCAAAGCGCAGGGTTTGGCACATTGTTAGCAGAATACTCAGCGGACGAGCAAACGGTCACTGGAGGGGTGCGTGGTGGACGGCGCAGCCAGGCGAGCAGCGATAGTCGACATACTGACCAGGGAGTCACCCGTCACTGGATCAGCCCTCTCTTCGCGGTTGGGGGTCACCCGCCAGGTCATCGTCCAGGACATGGCCGTGCTTCGCGCTCAGGGAGAACAGATCATGGCCACACCCAGGGGCTACACCCTCCTGCGCGAGACGCCGCCCGCGGGAGTGACGAAGCTCATTGCAGTGAAGCACGACAGGGACAACACCAGAGATGAGCTCTACACCATGGTCGATCTGGGAGCCGAGGTAGTAGACGTCACGGTTGAGCACCCGGTTTACGGGCAGATGACCGGGCAGCTTGCCCTGTCTAGCCGGTCGGAGGTAGATGAGTTTCTTAAGACAATAAACGCCACCAACGCCGGCCTTCTGTCGTCGCTCACAAAGGGTGTCCACCTTCATACGATCCGCTGTAAGACACCAGCCCAGCTTGCCGCAGTGGAGGACGCCCTGGCCAAGAAAGGATACCTCCTATCCGAATAGCCGCCTGGATGTTAGCCCCTATAGTTCTCTTTGGCCTCGCTTGCATGCTCCTTTTCAGCCTTCTTGGATAGTTCACCCTGCGCCACCTCGCGACACGCCTTGCAAAATGCGGTCTATCAGGCCCTTTCCACCGATCACCTAGTGATTTGCCCCACAATCTGGTGTTAACATAGCAGCACTTGGGCCTAATCCCGCGTATGCGGGACCGGAGGAACCGTCTTTGGGTGAATCCGCGCGTACTGGCGCGGTAGGGCTTTATCCTTTCACCGAACCCGCAAGCTAACTCCGGAGGCTAGAAAGGGGCAACTGGTATGAGCTATTCGGCTAAGAAGCGTTGGGCCGCGGTTCTGTCGGTGGTCTTCTTGGCAGGGGTGGTGCTCCTGTCGATGCCGGCGCAGGCTGACGCAAGCGCTTCGGACGACCTCTGGCTTATGGCCAGAACGATCTACGCCGAGGCAGTCGGCGAACCCTACATGGGCAAGGTCGCGGTTGGCGCCGTGATCATGAACCGTGTTAAGAGCAATCTGTTTCCTAGCACGGTGGCCGGAGTCATTTACGAGCCGTGGCAGTTCTCTTGTGTCGGCAACTGGATGTTCAACTCCAGACCCGACCAGGACAGCCTGAACGCCGCCAGGGACGCCATGAACGGCGTTGACCCGACGGGCGGAGCGCTGTTCTACTTCAACTACCACACGGTAACGAATCAGTGGCTCTGGGCTAAGCCCTTCGCGGCGCGGATCGGCAACCACTGGTTCACGTACTAGAGAAACCAAAAGGGGACAGGTAGACAGCCGGTAAGAGGTCTGTTCCTGGTGCCAGCCAACGACCTCGGACCGGTCATCCGGAGACGGATGGACTGACCTGGCCCCTCTTCTTTTCCCCTGTGGAACGGCTACCGGTCGCAGTATGTATTTACACCTGACAAGACATCTGCTACGATCCGTCTGCACGGTCCTCTGACGAGGGCCGTCGGGAGGGTCAGGAGATGGCCACCAGGAAGGATGTCTACCGTCTCACAGCCGGGTCGTTGCTTCTCGCTCTTTCCCTCGCAATCCCGTTGACTCTAGCAGGCACTGTTAGTCTGACTCTGGGTCCGTTCACCGCCACACCGGCTTCCCATGTGCCACTTATGCTGTCCATGTTGTTTGGGCCGGGGATAGCGGCGGCGGTCGGTCTTGGCTCGACGATCGGTTTCCTACCGCGCCTCGGCCCGATAGTAGCGATGAGGGCCGCTATGCACATGCCGGTTGGAATCGCCGGCGCCTGGTTAGTGAGGAGAAAGGTCCCCTTTCCTCTGGCGCTTGCCATCACGGCGCCCGTGCACGCCCTGCTTGAGGCACTCATTGTGCTGCCGTTCGGATACACGCTAAAGAGCGCGGGATCTGTTGTGGCGCTTGGCACGCTGGTCCACCACGCCGTTGATTCCGTCATAGCGGTGTTCTTCTGGGGGATCTTGTTCACCAAGAAAGGGATTCTGCGCAACGTTCACGTGGAGTGACCGGAAATGTTAAGTGAGCGCCGGAGAACCCGGCGCTCACTCGTGTTGTGACCCTTTGGGGGCCCTACTCTTTGTCTTTGTCGCCGCTTCCGCCCTTGCGGTTATCTGTGCAGTAGAAGCCCGAGCCCTTGAACACGATCCCTACACCGTGGCTGATGAGCTTCTTGACATTGGCTCCGCACGTGGGGCAAGTGGTCAGCGGCTCATCGGTGATCTTCTGGGTTGCCTCGAATACGCCGCACTTAGGGCATTTATACTCGTAGACCGGCATCGTTACGGACCTCCTGCTAACCTTGTGTGAATGTTGTGCGATACCTGCTACAACATTAGACTCCACATATTCTAGGATAAGACTTACGTCAAGTCGAATAGAACGTTAGGTGGATGACTTGGTGAGGAGTGGTAATTGCCGTGCCTTACATATCACCCAAGATCAGGCGGCAGATTCTTGTCTGTCTCCTGCTGGGAGTGCTGGCGGCAACCATGTTGCTAGCCGGATGTCAGAATAAACCTGCGCCTGTGACCGCCCCTCAAGGGTCGGTAGATCCCGACCCAGAGCAGCCTCCGGCAGGTGAGACGGAGCCCCCGGAGCCCCTCTCACCGATAACGGGGCTGCCTATGGGGAATCCAGGCCACCCGGTCGCGGTCTCAACCGACAACCTGAGCCCGGCAAGACCCCAGTCGGGCCTATCCCAGGCTGATATCGTCTACGAGGTGCTTGCCGAAGGCCCTGTTACGCGATACCTGGCCATATACCTCAGCGAATCGCCTGAGGTTGTGGGTCCCGTTCGCAGCGTGCGGCCATACCTCGCCTTGCTCGCCAAGGAGTGGAACGCGGTGCTGGCTCACTGCGGAGCAAGTCCCGACGGGTACAAAGCTATCGAAGACCTCAAGGTCCTAGACGCCAACGACATGACCCAGGGAGGCCTGTTCTGGCGCGACAACTCGAGGAAGATGCCCCACAACCTCTACGGCAGCATCGAGACTCTGAGGAAGGTCGGGACCTCTCCGGCGCCGGAGACAGCCCAGAGATATGAGTTCCAGGACTGGAGCGACGACCCGCTTCCGGAGTTGGAGATCCGGTACGGTAGGATCTACGCGGTCCGTTACGTCTACACCGACGGCAAGTACCGGCGGGTTGTTCACGATGGCAGCCTGGACCCCTTCGTTCAGACGGACCGGGATACAGGCGAGGAGTGCGCCGTGTCCAACGTCATAGTCCAGTTCGCCAAGTCCCGGGTGCTTGACGCTGAACTGCGCATCGCCATAGACCTCATAGGCGAGGGCAAGGCTGTCTACCTGCTCGGCGGCCGTTACCTTGAAGGCACATGGAAGAAGGAGAGCGCCGAAGAACCGACGTGGTTCTACACCGCTGACGGTGAAAAGATCACCCTCACCCCCGGGCAGACCTGGGTGCAGATAGTGCCTATGGATGCCAAAGTGACGGGACCGGCAACCGAGTAGAGTACCGGTAAACAGAGTTGTGCGCGGAGCGATAGAAGAGCAAGACACAAAGCAAGAGCGGCCCCCTTCAAGGGGGCCGCAGTTACTTACTAGATTAGACGGAGTCCTATGCTTTCTTTCCGCCTAGACCCCGGGCGATCTTGGCCCACGCGCTCACCGCGATTACCGAACCGAAGGCGGTGGTCCCCAGCTTGCCTCCGGCTCCGCCAAGGTAAGGCGAGCTGTATATATACACCAGCCCGACCAGAACACCCGCGGCCGCCATCAGTCCCTCGTTGGATATCCGTCCTTTGGAGGCCATGCCCGCAAAGGACGCGCATATGCAGACCGTGGCCAGAGTCGCGCCCGTCTCTGCAAAGACCGCCGGCAGGATCAGCCCGCCCGCAAGACCCACCAGCGCGGAGGCTATTACCGCGCCTTTCCCAAGTTTCACGTTCACGATGTAGGTGACCACGGCGGCTATAACCGAGGTGATGAGTATCTGCTGCCCCACATCCCAGCCCGGTACCTGCGAGGAGAGGAGATCTTTCCCGTAAAACTTGGCCGAAAGGATGCAGCCTGTGCAGGCGATGGTCCCGAGCTTGCCTCCAAACCCGTTGAACACGTCCTGCGCCAACACATAGACGATGCCTGCGACTACAGCCGCGAGCAAGAGTTCAGTGTTGCCCAGGACTTTCGGTGACGCCATCCCGGCAAAAGCGCCGCAGTAGATCGGAACCGCGTACGCAGGAATGAGGACACCGGCCAGGAGACCCACGAGCGCAGCGCCAATCACAGCGCCGAGTTTCAAACTTACGCTGAACCAGTAGGAGGCGACGGCGCCGGCAACAACCGAGACAAAGAGGTACAGATCCTTTACAGGAAAGACCGGACCCGCTACGGGGGCTTTGAGGGCTTCACCCCGTTCCAGGTAAACGCCATACAGCAGCCCCGCCAGAGCCAGGCCTATCACAACCGCGGGAACAAACGCACCCAGCGTCGCCGCCGCGGACAACGATAGGCCATAAAGTAGCCAGCAGGTCACAGCCAGGATGGCCAGTCCGGCATATCGCTTTATGATCAAGATCGCTCTCCCTCCACCCTTGCTGCTTCACGCCACACCAACTTTTATACCATAGGCTGCGAGGTTTTTGGGTTACAGTCGAAAGGTCGCCGAAAAACAAAGGGCGGCTCCGGTAAGGAGCCGCCGTCAAGTGGCGGAGGACTGGCGTAGCGCTACCTAGGCTCCCCGCCAGGTGCAGCGACCTTATCGAGAGCCCAGACTCCCTGGTCATCCTTCTGCACCATTGTGCCATGCTTCGATCTCCACCTGTAGGTGGTATGAAGCAGGTGATGGGACTTGTGCCCCAGCGGTTTCTCCAGATAGGTCCGGTACAGTTCCTGGACTGCCGGGTTCTCGTGGGACTTCCGCAGCGGCATATCCCGATCAACTTCGTAGATCGAGTCGATCCTCTTCTGGCGGATCTCGGTATCGGTGGGTATCGGCTGACCGCCGCCGCCGATGCAGCCACCGGGACAAGTCATGATCTCAATGAAGTGATACTGCTCTTCACCGGATCTTACCTTGTCCAGGAGGACGCGGGCGTTGGCAAGTGTGTGGGCAACGGCGACCTTGAGCATCGTGCCGTTGGCATCCACTGTCGCAGTCTTGATTCCAGTCAGGCCCCTAACCGGCTCGAAGTCAATCTTCTCGAGCGTCTTTCCGGTATACAGCTCATACGCTGTACGCAGGGCCGCCTCCATCACGCCGCCTGTGGCTCCGAAGATGACCGCCGCGCCGGTAGAGATACCGAGAGGCGCGTCGTACTCTTCCTCAGGCAAGCTCTTGAAGTCGATGCCTGCTTCCTTGATCATCCGGGCGAGTTCCCGGACCGTGAGGGCGTAGTCGACATCCTGGTAGCCCGAGGCATTCATCTCTGGACGCTGGCACTCGAACTTCTTGGCGGTGCACGGCATTATGGAGACCGAGACGATGTTGGCAGGATCTATGCCCATCTTCTCAGCGTAGTACGTCTTAACAAGCGCGCCGAACATCTGCTGCGGCGATTTGCACGTCGAGACGTGGTCCGCCAGATCCGGGTAGAACTCCTCCATGTACTTGATCCACCCGGGGCTGCAGGACGTGATCAGCGGAAGGGTTCCGCCCTCCTTGATCCTCTGCAGCAGTTCCGAGCCCTCTTCCATGATGGTGAGGTCGGCCGTGAAATCGGTGTCGAACACCTTATCAAAGCCGAGGCTGCGCAGCGCTGCTACCATCTTGCCGGTGCTGATGCTTCCGGGCGGGAGACCGAAGGGCTCGCCAATGGCGACCCTGGTCGCGGGAGCCGTCTGCACCACCACGTGCTTGGTGGGATCCTGAAGCGCCTTCCAGACGTCGTTCGTATAGTCCCTCTCGTAGAGCGCTCCAACCGGACAGACCAGCGTGCACTGACCGCACTGCACGCACGGGCTCTCCGCCATGGTCTCGCCCCAGGCGGGACCGATCACGGTGTCCATACCGCGCCCGAGAGGCCCAATGGCGTCAACTCCCTGGATCTTGGAGCATACAGCGGAGCAGCGCCTGCACAGTATGCACTTGTTGGGATCGCGGACGATGCCGGGAGTGGTCATATCGACCGGCCTCTGCTCTCTGACCCCTTCGAACCTGACCTCGCGGATACCGAGACGCTCTGCGAGGGACTGAAGCTCGCAGTTCAGGTTTCGAGGACAGGTCGGGCACTCATACGGATGGTCTGAGAGGATAAGTTCCACCGTCATCTTGCGAGACGCCCTGACCATTGGCGTGTTTGTGTGAACCACCATGCCCGGGGCTACAGGCGTCACGCAGGCCGCCTGCAGCGACTTCGCCCTCTCGACCTCGACCACGCAGACGCGGCAGGACCCGATGACGTTGAGGTCCTTCAGGTAGCAGAGGGACGGTATGTCAATCCCGATGGTCTTGGCAGCTTCCAAGATGGTGGTACCTTCCGGTACGGTCACGTTCTTTCCGTCGATTGTGAGAGTTACGTCGGCCATGGAATCGCCACCTATCCTTTCACGTCGCAGCGCAGACACCGTGAGGCTTCGCGCTGAGCCGACTTCTCGTCGAATCCGAGTTCAACTTCGGCGAACGACCCGAGGCGGGCGCCCATCGAAGCAATCTTCGGGTGGGTCCGCTGCATCTTCTCTTCGTTGACCGGCGCCGTGAGCTTGCGCTCATGCTTGAGAGCCGGCACGACGAGTCCATCGCCGCCAAGGTACTTGTCAATCGAGGCCGCGGCGGTCTTGCCTGCCGCGATGGCCTCAACCACTGTGGCGGGACCCGAGACGCAGTCTCCACCGGCAAATACGCCGTCTTCGCTTGTAGCCAGTGACCTGGGATCGGCCTTGAAGGTGTTGCGTGCTATCTCCAGACCGTTCCCTGCAAACGGCTCGGTGTCGGCGACCTGACCGATAGCGGGGATGAAGAGGTCGCACGGGATGTCGAACTCGCTACCCTCAACCGGAGAGGTCCGGCGCCGGCCTGACGAGTCGAAGTCGCCGGCCTTCATGCGCACGCATGTGACGGCGGTTACGCTGCCGGTTCCCTTAACCCCGCTGGGATTGACCATGGGGAGGATTGTGATGCCTTCCTCTTCGGCGGCCTTAATCTCCTCGGCCTGAGCGGGCATGTCTTCCTTCTTGCGCCTGTATACAACTGTGACCGACTGGGCTCCAAGCCTCCGGGCTGACCTGGCGGCGTCCATAGCAACGTTGCCGCCTCCAACCACGATGACCTTCTTGCCCGCAACGTCGGGGGCGTTGCCCAGGGCCAGGTCGCGTAGGAAGTTCACGCCGGGGACGACTCCCGCAAGGTCCTCGCCCGGAATGCCGAGCCTCTGGTCCTTGTGGGCGCCGATCGCCACAAACAGGGCGTCGTGCTGGGACTTAAGGGTCTCCCAGGATACGTCTTTGCCAACTCTGACGCCCGTCTTGATGCGGACGCCGAGCCGCTCGATGACCTCGATGTCCTTCTGCAGCTGCTTCTTGGGCAGCCTGTACTCGGGAATACCTACGGCAAGCATGCCGCCCTTCACGGGCAGAGCCTCGTAGATGGTGACCGAGTGTCCCTGAAGAGCCAGGTAGTATGCGGCCGTGAGTCCGGCGGGACCGGAGCCGATAATGCCGACGGTCTTTCCGGTTGCCGGCTTCCTCTCTGCCATGGGCCTAGACCCGTTCAGGCTGCACGCGAAGTCGGCGGCAAACCGCTTGAGCTCTCTGATGGCCAGAGCCTGGTCGAGCTGGTTGCGCCTGCACCTTGACTCGCAGGGGTGATTGCACACCCTGCCGCAGACCACGGGCAACGGGTTCTCGCGCATGATCTCTTCGTAGGCCTCAGCGTACCGGCCCTGTCTGATGAGATCGATGTAGATGGGAACATCCACGTTCGCCGGGCATGTGTTCTGGCAGGGAGCGTTGAACAAGGCGGCGCACACCGAGGAGGGACACTTCTTATCCTTGATGTGTGCCTCGTACTCATCGCGGAAGTACTTGATGGTCGAAAGCACCGGGTTCGGGGCCGACTGGCCGAGACCGCAGAGAGCGGACTGCTTGATCGCCTCGCCCATCTCCTGCAAGAGCTCGATGTCGCCCTCGCGGCCCTGGCCCCTGGTGATGCGCTTCAGCACGTCCAGCATCTGCTTGGTCCCGATCCGGCAGGGAGCGCACTTACCGCATGACTCGGACTGGACGAACTCCAGGAAGAACTTGGCCAGGTCGACCATGCAGGTGTCCTCGTCCATGACGATGAAGCCGCCGGACCCCATGATGGTTCCCAGCTGGGTGAGGGACTCGTAGTCAACCGGAGTGTTCAGGTACTGGGCGGGGATGCATCCGCCTGAAGGTCCGCCCGTCTGCACGGCCTTGAACTTCTTGCCGCTGGACAGTCCTCCGCCGATGTCGAACACGATCTCCCCGATCGTGGTTCCCATCGGCACTTCGGCGAGACCGTTGTTGTTGATCTTGCCGGCCAGGGCGAACACCTTGGTCCCCTTGGACTTCTCGGTGCCCATCGCCGCGTGCCACTCCGCGCCCTTTCTCATAATAGCCGGGACGTTGGCTATGGTCTCAACGTTGTTGATAACGGTGGGCTTGCCCCAGAGACCTGAGTTGGCGGGGAACGGCGGCCTGGGCCTGGGTTCGCCGCGGCGACCCATGACCGAGTTCAGGAGCGCGGTCTCCTCGCCGCACACGAAAGCGCCGGCTCCAAGCCTGAGGTCTATGTCAAACGAGAAGCCCGACCCCAGGATGTTCGTCCCTAAGAGGTTCATCTCTCTTGCCTGATCGATGGCCTTGTAGAGACGGTCGACGGCTAGCGGGTACTCGGCGCGCACGTATATGTAACCGTGGGACGCGCCTACGGCATAGCCCGCGATCGCCATGCCTTCCAGGATCCTGTGGGGGTCTCCCTCGATCGTGGACCTATCCATGAAGGCTCCGGGGTCGCCCTCGTCGGCGTTGACGACGATGTACTTCGGAGAACCCTGAGCTTTGTACGTGAACTCCCACTTGAGGCCGGTCGGGAACCCTGCTCCCCCGCGGCCCCTGAGTCCTGATTTCTTGATCTCCTCGATGACATCGGTCTGGGACATCTTCAGCGCCTTGGCAAGGCCGAAGTAGCCGTCCCGGGCGATGTATTCCTGGATTGACTCGGGGTTAATGATCCCGCAGTTCTCCAGAACGATCCTGGTCTGCTTCTTGAAGAACGGGATGTCCTCAAAGTCGACTACAGAGGACTGAGTCTCCGGTTCCTTGTAGAGGAGCCTCTCCAGAACCCTACCTTTGACAAGGTGCTCCTCGACGAGTTCTGGGACGTCTTCCTGATGGACCCCGCAGTAGAACACCCCTTCGGGGTAGATCATCATGTTGGGTCCGAACCGGCAGAATCCGAAACACCCGGTCTCGATCACGCGAATCTCCTTGTCGAGGCCCGCGCGAACTATCTCCTTCTCCAAGGTATCCTTGAGAGAGAGACTGCCCGAGGCGTGGCATCCGGTGCCGGAGCAGATGAGTATGTGGCTGCGATAGAACTCCATTAGGCCGCTCCTCTCCCCTTAGCCCTTGTCCGTCTGGACGTTAATGATCCAGTCCTTAACGGGCTGGCGATTCACAACGTGAGAGCTGACGATCTGTCGGGCTTTGTTTGCGTCAACGTTTCCGTAGATGACCTTCTGCTGGCCCGGGATCTCCACCTCGACTACCGGCTCCTTCACGCAGAGCCCGATGCAGCCGGTCTCGGAAACGGTGACATCCATCTTGTGACGCTTCTTGAGCTCATCGATAACCGCGAGCATGGTCTCGCGAGCCCCGGCAGCAATGCCGCACGTGCCCATTCCGACCACTACTCTGGGACATCCGGAAGCCTGACGAACCCTGATGTCCTCTCTAGCCTCGTTCCTGACTTTCTCGAGGTCCTCAATGGACTTCAACGCTGATGCCTCCTCCGTCGGGCGAAAAGCCGGCCTTCGCCAGCCCGTCCCGCAGTTTCTCTTCCACCGCGCAAAGAAACCCTATCTGGCCCAAGTCCTCCCTTTTCGAAGGGGGGAACTCCACAGAGGTATCAAACGAAAACCGGTGCCCCGCCCGACCCTGGTAGGTCACCGACAACTCGACGCTTCCGTTACCTGCGAGAAACGACACGGCTGTGGCCGCAAGGTCACCGATGGGCTGCCTGTCAACGTGGGACAGCTTGAACGTCGCTATCACCGACGTCCCTACACCGGGCTTTGAGTCCACCCGGACCGTCCCTCCCGCCATCGCGGCGGCCTGTGCCACGAAGGGAAGCCCCAGACCTACCCTCTTGTCGGAAGACGAGTAGAACGGGTCCAGCGCCTTCTTAACCGTCCCTTCCTCCATGCCGCGCCCGTTGTCTCGGACCGTGATCTCCAGGAGATCGGCCTCTGCGTCTTCGAGCACGATGACGTCCACCTTCGTCGCTCCCGCGTGAGCGCAGTTCTGAAGGAGGTCAAGCAGGTGCAGCGATATGTCAAGCATCCTTGCTCATCCTCCTCGCAACGTAGTAAGACGTCATGTAGAACGCGGGCCCTAGCTCTGGGCCAACCTCTCTTCCGCGTCCTGCTTCACCTTGTACATAGCCAGCATTGCGGGCACCCTGTCCTCGGTCACGCGTCCATAGGTGTCCTTGTTTACCGTCAAGACCGGAGCCAAGCCGCAAGCGCCCAGGCATCTCACGATCTCGATGGAGAACAGCCCGTCGGACGTGCTGTCTCCGGCCTTGATGCCCAGTTCCCGCTCCAGCCTCGTGAGGACTTCGGGAGCTCCTCTCACGTAACACGCAGTTCCCTGGCAGGACGAAACCGTGTACTTGCCCCTCGGCTTCTCCCTGAAGAACGAGTAGAACGTGATGACTCCGCAGACCTCAGCAAGCGATACTCCAAGTCTTTCTGCTACCCTGACCTGAACGTCCCTGGGCACGTACCCGAGACGTTCCTGTGCGTAGTGCAGTACCTGGATCAAAGATCCGGGATCGCCCGCGTGCTGCTCTATCACCTTCTCGATGTCGCGGTACGCTTCGTAGCACTCGCACTTGTGTTGCTCTTCACCGTGAGCCACTCTCGTTTCTGCCTCCCTTCGACGCTTCGCCGCTAACAAGAGCTTCTCGGGCGTCAGGACTCAAACAGCCGGTACATGCGTCCTGAAACCTCGAAAGCAGAGCGGTCAGACCACAGCAGGGTAATGCCCTCGGCTACGGCCCTTTGGGTCGTTTCCTCGGGGATCTCCCGCTGGCATACAATGATGCACGCAGCGTCCACCACTGCCCCGACTGCCACCACGTTCTCGTGGGTCTGAACGGTGATCCACGCGTGCCCCGGACGGGCTCCCGCCATCACGTGCGAGAGCACGTCGCCGCAGAAACCGCCGCTAACGAGGCGCGATTCGCCCTCGCGAGTGGCGGCCTTAACGGTAAGGCCTAGTTCCGAAATCAGGTCGTGCACACGAACAGATTGCATTTCACACCTGTCCCCTTTGGTCTCCGTCGTCCGAAGGCCCGGCCATCGCTGGCGGACGCCTGCTGGCCAAGTCCTTTACTTCCTCTGCCAGGACCCCGAGCCGTTCTCGGAGCTTAAACGTGCAGTCCCAACTGGTCCCGCGGCCCAGGACGATGTCCTCGGCCAAGGCCCGGCACGTTGGCGCCCCGCACGCTCCGCAGTCAAGCCCTGGCAGTTCACTCTCTATCTCCTGCAGTTCCCGGAGCTTCTGCTCAGCTTTGACCGGGTCAGCGTCTAGCCGGAATATGGGTCTGGGCTGTAGTCTCACGCTAAACCAGAGTTCCGGCTTGCCTCTCCCAGTGGCCCGGACCTTCGGATCAACCTCGTTACGCTGCTCGCGCTGCGTCCTTGCCAGGTTTGATATCCTCATCCGGGCTACATAGGGGTTCTCAGCGTGCAGACAACCGCCCGCGCATCCCCCGGGGCAGGCAGAGGCCTCGATGAAGAGCACCTCTTTTCCGATAGCCCCTTTTTCCAGCCGGTCGAGAACTGATGAGACTTCCTTGATGCCGTCCACTATCAGGCCGCGGGCTCCGGAGGCTTTCATCTCTCCTCCGGACCTGCCCCAACCCAGGCCTAACCCAGTGGAACGAATGCCACCCAGATCTCCGCCAGGCCCGCCTTCCAACGCGTCGACCTTGTGGGTCTCGACGAACGCCTTTGCATCGCTGGACGATACAACGGCGTCAACCAGGGAGCGTCCCCTGCCAACCGGTTGGCGAGCAGCAGTGATCTTCGCAGGACACGGAGATATGAAGACCGTCGTGGGAGCTCGACCTCCCCTGTCAGCCGTTGCGAGCGTCTTAGCCAGCCACGCGGCGATCTCCATTGGAGCCTCTGCCGGGATAACATGCCTTAGGAGCGACGGGTACTTCACCTGGATAAGCCGGAGGACCGCGGGGCACGAAGGCGAGATGAAAGGCCCCTCATCAGGGTGGTCCGCCATGTACTCCCGCATAACCTCTGACACCAGGTCTGCTGCCACGGCGACATCAAACACCTCGTGGAATCCGCCGGGAGCGGTGAGCGCGGCCCGCACTAGGTCCGGCGAGAGGTCTCTGAAGTTGCCATAGAAGGATGGAGGGATGAGGGCTATGGTCCGGTCATAACCTTCCAACGACGCGAGGGAATCGGTTATGGCGGACTTCGCGTAGTTGGGGCATCGTCTTATGCATTCGCCGCAGTCGATACACCGGTCCTGAAGGATGAAGGCCTTTCCGCCTCGGACCCGGATCGCTTCAGTCGGGCATCCCTTGATACAGTTGGTGCAGCCCTTACACCTGTTGGCGTCCAGGTGTACGGAGTGGAAGTAGGGTTGCGCCGGAGTATCTGCGGGACCAGGCAGGATCAGGCAGGTCACTGTCGTCCCAACTCCGACGGTTGACTCAAGCAGGAAGTGGTCAGAAGACTTCTTGGCGTTGGGGAGTCCCATACCTGCGCCAAACCCCATCTCCCGAACGTAGTCGGGAGCCGTCGAGTATCCTTCCCTCATGGCGAGGTCTATGTCAGGAATGCCCGGACCCGTATCCCGCGCGCAGATCTCGATCGCGCCGTCTCTCCATGCCATGCTAACGAGCCCGTTCCTGGCGTGAATAACGATGTTCATGCCGAGCTCATAGGCAGCGATCAGCGCGCGGCGAGAAGCTTCGGAGGGAAATCCGATGCCAAGTAGGGCTCTTCGGAGGCCTCGGGTTTCCTCGCTTATCCTCTGAAACTCTCCTTGGGCCAGGTTGAACTGGTATAGGAGCCTGGTCTCAGGAGGCAACCCCGCCATGACCAATCCTCCAGACTGCCCGCTACTTCAGATAGCACGCGTGCGAAAGCGGGTGAGCGGTGTATCAGGAAGCGAAAAACTTTGTACTTGTGCGTACTATCTACAATAAAGTAGCACAAATATTGGAACTTGGCAAGAGGAATTTGCCCTACATTGGACTGGCCAATCTCTATGAGGCGTACGTTCGGGTTACCATACGAAGGGCAGAAGCCGGTACGGGACTTCCCGCGAATACTCCAGGTACCCTGGTAGATGCTCTTTCAGCATCTCATCCTCGAGGTATGTACGAATCGTGATAGTGAGCACAATAACGGCTGAGACTGCCATGACCATCCGCGTTCCAAAGACCATGGACACAGATGCACACCAGAGCAGTATCGAGGAGTAAGTCGGGTGCCGGACGATACGGTAGGGGCCACTCTTCACTACAGTCTGTGCGCGGTCAGCCTGGATACGTGCGGTAGACTCAAGATAAGTGTTGACCATCATGGACCACAGTACCAATGCCGTGGACAGGAGCTGCAGGATGATCCCTATCCAAAACGCGATACCTACGGGCGGCGCCTGTGCCGATTCCACTCCGGCAACTAGGTAGATGACGAAGAACGACAATAGCCAGTAGATGCCCAGGAGCACCTTATCCCACTTAGGTGAATCCGTATCCACTTTGCCGCGTTCAGCAAGTGTAGTGGGGTTAATACGAAACATCACCGCGCTGGAGGCAATGGCCGAGGCCAAGTAGAGCGCGAAGTAGACTGTCGCCCGAAAGCTCATCGCCCAGGACGCGCCCAGGATATACAGGAGCAATCCCAACGCACGTTGGGCAAGCACTCGCGCTATGTAAGTTAAGGCTTGCGTACGCATGATTCTACCTCCCGGCAATCAATGATCACAGGCTTGCTTAGAGGCGTCTCTTCCCAAGAGGACAACCCACCAGATGATTACGGTTCCTTCATCAAGAGGTTTCGAAGTCTGCCTATTACATGGGTTTGAGGTTCCGGTTTAGGCGATCGATAATGCGCTCTAGCCTCCGCGCTCTACCTTCCGGAGTCTTGGCGTCAAGATAGAACGCTGCGTAGGTTCGTCTGACCGACAGCGACATATTGGAATAGTTCGTGATGCGGGTTCGACGCCGTTCAGGGCCTCTACGAGGGCCGCGATCTGGTCGTCCGTTACAGGTGAGGATTCCGGAAGGTCCCAAGTGCCTTCAGCTTTGGCCC
This sequence comes from uncultured Eubacteriales bacterium, assembly GCA_964602455.1. Taxonomy (GTDB): domain Bacteria; phylum Bacillota; class Sulfobacillia; order Fermentithermobacillales; family Fermentithermobacillaceae; genus JBBDIP01. The sequence goes on from CAZRRG010000018.1 coordinate 29,762, forward strand.
TTTCGATGGCGGCCATGCCGTGCTCCGTCATAAGCCCTCGAGCGATCAGGTCAGCCGCTATCTTCCGGTTACGAGCGGACCACTTGCTCCCCTTCCGGCGTGGCGTGAGCCGCTTCACGTAGGTGCTATCGTCTATACTCTTGATCTGTCCATCGATCCAGCCAAAACACAGGGCTTCCTCAAGGGCCTCATCGGGACGGACGGTGACAAGCGAGGCGTCTTTGCCGAACACCATCCAGATGCCCGGGCTAGTCGCGTGATTGGCGTCAAGCCACCGGCGTAGCTCTGACCTGTCTCGGAACACCAACTGGGACATGACCTTTCCCCTCCCTGTTAGCCATACCCGATAGGCCTATCATCTCTGCACAGTACTCTCCGTACGGCCTTAGTCTTTCATAGTTTCTCCTATTGGCCATCCGATACATAGCTATGGCGTGAATCCCCTTTCGCACCCGTTCTCTAGTGGATCCTTGACGTCAGCAAGTCCTCAGTAGGCTCGTTCGTACTGATAAGGAACGTAGGGCAGAATCGCGTATGTGACATCATCGGCAGTGATGCTCTTGTGCTCTAGTCGCCTGTATCCAACGGTTGCCTGCTCACAGGGGTACCCTTCACAATCAAAGCATGTGCTAGCCTGCTTTCCACGTAGACACTGCAGCGGTTCACACAACTCGTTGCCGTCGCGACGACAATGGCAGTCGGGCGTATCGCAGCCCGTGCACCGCATAGCCCAATCTGATACTCCATAGACCGCGTTCAGATGCGGAATGAGCATTTGCCTGAACTCTTCAGTAATGCCGGTGTAATGCACACACAAGTCGCATCTGTGTCCACACTTGCCATACACGGCATTCTCTTTGGGAAAAGGCTTGCGGTTAGGCTTCTTCTTAATCAGTATG
>CAZRRG010000019.1:0-4124 GCA_964602455.1 uncultured Eubacteriales bacterium
GCAAGCCGCCTGTCGCTGTCGAGCTCTGAAAACACGTCGTCGAGCAAAAGCACAGGCGGATCTCCCGTGGCAGCCCGCGCGAGCATCGCACAGGCGATCTTGATGGAAAGTATGGCGCTCCTCTGCTGTCCCTGAGAGCCGAAGTAGCGGAACGTGCGGTCCTTGAAGCTCACCTCGATGTCGTCGCGATGAGGTCCGACAGAAGTGACGCACCGCTCTCTATCCGAGGGCAGCGACGCTGTGAGCGAGTCTCTGAACTGGGCCGCTAAGGCCGCCGGATCGGGATCGGAGACCGGTCCCACGGATGATAAGTACGCGACAGCGCAGTCTTCGGCTCCGATGAACGTATAGGTGTCCTTTATCAAGGCCGATAGCTTCTCAAACAGCGATATGCGCTTTGCCAGTACGGCGGACCCGGTCTCTACCAGAAGATCGCTCACGGTATCCAGGGCTCGCTTCCAGGATGAGTCCCAACGCAGGCGCTTTAGACACGCGTTTCGTCTCTCCACCGCGTCCTGGTAGCGGGAGAGATCCCGAGAGTATCCCGGGTCTATCCTGGCGATCAGTGAGTCCATGTACCTTCGCCTGGCCGATGAGCCCCGCTTCACGAGAGAAAGGTCGTCGGGTGAGAAGTACACGCACGGCATGGCGGCGTGGAGATCGTGCCTCTTGGCTGGACCGTCGTTCAGAGTAAGCCGCCTGCGCGGGGACGGCACCAGGAGCGTCTCGACCTTCACCAGGTCTGTGGCGTGCGGGTTCTCCACTCGCGCGGCGATGTAGAACCCGTCCTTTCCCCACCGGGCGAGGTCGGCGTCCCTTTCAGCCCTCAAGGAGGTAAGCGCTGAAATGTAGTAGCACGCCTCCAAGAGGTTCGTCTTACCCGCGGCATTCTCTCCAAAGAACAGGGAAATGCCTTTCTCCAGCGGGAGCTCCAGGCACTCATAGTTCCGGAAGTCCCGGAGTACAAGGAGCGACAGGAACACCTGCTTAGTATGCTCCACGCGGGCTCGACATCGGCATAATCACGTATGTTGCTTCGACTGCGGGCTCTTTGCCGTCTTTGTCAGGAGCCGGCTCCAACTTCATCGGGCTAACCTGACCGGATATCCCGAGGAAGGTTTCGCCGGACGAGATCCTGCCCAGCGCTTGCAGCATGTAACGGTGCTGGACCCAGATCTCTATGTTCTCGCCTTCTACCGCTGCCGGGATTATCTCTTCCATCCGGCCCTTGTCGGGCGATCCAGCCTTTACGGTCACTGAGCCGGTCTCCTTGCTGAAGATGAGCCGCATGGAGCGGTCTTCTTCGCTTGCGACGATGGCGGCCCGCGACGAGGCCCTCTGGAGATCCTCCGTAGAGACGGTCGCCGAGGTCGAGTACGACTTCGGTATGACTTGTTCGTAAGCGTAATACTGTCCGTCGATAAGACGAGAGAAACACGACATCTCGTTGGTTGCGAAGTATATGTGATTCTCTGAGACCCGGATCTCTATCTCATCACCGTTGCCGGTGTCCGACAGGCGCGCAATGTCCTGAAGAACGTTGGCCGACATTATGGCTTTGGCTGTCACGCCGGGAAGATTGGCTCGAGCTCTGGATAGGGCGAACTGGTCGGTGCTGACCATGGTGAGCTTACCGTCCTTGAAGTCCAGGAGACATGCCCCCCACAAAGGACGCGCGGGGTTAGACACGGCGCAGGTAGCTCCGATCCTGACCATTTCCCGGAAAAGATCGCCGTTGACGGTGACCCTCTCCCCTGCCGGGGCCTCAGGCCACCTTGGAAAGTCATCGGACGGTATAGCGTTCAACACCATCTCGCTGGAGCCGGACCGGACTGTAAGAGCCCACGCCGATTCATCCAGCGATAGAGTGACTTCGGTCGAGGAGATTGTGCGAACCACGTCTTCGAGGATCTTGGACGCTACAACCAAGGAACCGGATGAAGCCACTTTCGCTTCCGCGGATACCCTGACTCCCCAATCGAGATTGGTACCTGAGAAGACCAGACGATCAGATGTGGCTTCTATCAGGCATCCCTTGATAGCGGGAAGAGTGGTGCGGGCCGGAATAGGACGTGATGCTGTCTGTACCAGCCACGCGAGCTTGTCTCGGGAGATCGTGACGTTCATGCAAGGCTCCCCTTCCTTTTCTCTTCTTACTCCCCTTGTGTATAAGCTAAAACCGTAGTAGTAGTAACGGCTGTTAACATGTTGATATGGTACTATTCATCCAGGTAGACCGAACTTCCTGCCATGTGGAGGAAGCTGTGGACGACCTGTGGGTGAATGTGGTTAACCGCAGAGGTTTGCGCGGCGGATAGACCTCTCCACAGATTGTCAACAACATGTGGAGAGAGTATCCACAGAGTTCTCAACAGCGATGCACCTTCCCAATCGAGAGACGCTCCGGCCTCCCGCCGGTTATCCTTCCCGCAGCTTCTTGATCAGTTGCTGCAGAGTCTCTTCCAGAGTAGGGTTCTCTTTGCGCTGCTCGTTGAGCTTGTCGCACGCGTGCAAGACTGTTGTGTGGTCCCTGCCTCCGAACTGCTCGCCGATCCGTGGCAGCGACGCGTCAGTGAGGGTCCGGCAGAGGTACATGGCCACCTGCCGCGGGAAAGCCACGTTGCGCGTGCGGCGCTTGGCGCTAAAGTCCGCGATGTCTATGTTGTAGAACTGGGCTACAACCTTCTTAATCGCCTCGATGGTTATGGGTGCAGGTTTGCGGTCAGGGAGAAGATCTCGCAAGACCTCCCTCGTCACATCAAGGGTCACCGGCTCCTTGTGGAGGCCACAGTAGGCCAAAACCCGTATTAGGGCGCCTTCCAGCTCGCGGATGTTGGTGGGGATCCGCTCGGCAATGTACTGGCAGACCTCTATCGGTACGTCCTTGCCTTCAATCTCGGCCTTCTTGCGCAGGATGGCCATGCGCGTCTCAAGATCCGGCGCCTGGATATCGCAGATAAGGCCCCACTCGAACCGGGTGCGCAGCCGTTCCTCCAGCGTGGATATCTCCTTGGGAGGCCTGTCCGAAGAAATCACAATCTGTTTCGACGCCTGGTGCAACGCGTCGAACGTGTGGAAGAACTCCTCCTGAGTGGCGTCTTTCCCGGCGACGAACTGGATGTCGTCGATGAGGAGCACGTCGACTCCCCTATACCGGTTCCGGAACTCCAAGGTGTGGCCTTCCTGGATGGCGAGAATGAGCTCATTGGTGAAGGTCTCAGAAGAAACGTAGACCACCTTATAGTTTGGGTGATGGGCTAGGACGTAGTGAGCTATGCCTTGCATGAGATGAGTCTTTCCGAGGCCAACGCCGCCATAAACAAAGAGTGGGTTGTATATCTTTGCGGGGCTCTCAGCCACCGCCAGAGCGGCGGCGTGGGCGAACCGGTTTGAGGCTCCCACGATGAAGTTTTCGAACACGTAGCGGGGGTTTAACCCTTTGAGATACTGGCTTACGTCCGGGACCGTCTTCCGTTTGCGGGCAGGGATGGGCCTGCCGTCGCCCGGGAACAGGGTGCTAGGTACCATCTTCTCCTGTGAGATCACCGTGAAGCGTAGGTCGCAGGCTTCTCCCCAGGCTTCTTTCCAAGCCTTCCCCAGGTCCTCGCGGTAATGAGATTCGATCCAGTTCTTCGCGAACTCGCTAGGGACTGTAACAGTGAGAGTGTTAGCCTTGATCTGGGAAGGACGCGTGTCCTTGAGCCAGTGAAAACTCGGAGAAGTGGAAAGCTTTCTGGAAGTGCGGCTTAGCGTTTCCGCCCAAGCTTCATCGAGCGATTTGGCCATCCTAATACCCACCCGTTTCCCGTAATTCGTGACATATATGTTTCGCTACATTTCGCGAGGTTCCTTGATATGCATCGGCGAATAATCGGCTTTGCAGGAATACCTCGCAAGACGGTGAGAGCCGATCCTTTTTCATCAAAGAACCCAATGCTCAAGAAGTCGGTATAGAAAGCTCACAGGTTATGCACACAGTTATCAACAGGTGTGGATAAACTCCGAGTCTGAGGGGTTTTTCCAGGTTTAGCCACGGATAACCTGCCTTTCGATGATACCGTGGATCCGGTGCGGGTGACAATCGAAACGGGTGTACGTTTCCCGCAGAATGCCTGGGAGAGGCT
>CAZRRG010000019.1:4134-30467 GCA_964602455.1 uncultured Eubacteriales bacterium
TTATAATTCGCTGCTGGACTCTTTTGGGAGGAGAACAACTCCATGAAACGCACGTATCAGCCGAAAAAGCGAAAGCGTCAAACGACCCACGGGTTCCTCGTGAGGATGGCAACTTCGGGCGGCAGGAAGGTCATCGCCCGCAGGAGGGCAAAGGGTAGGAAGGTTCTATCCGCTTAGGCGGTCATTAGGTCCATCCCGAAATGAGGCATTTGGGTGGCGTCAGGAAGGATACCTGCTCCCTCGTATCGTAAGGTATACGCGGAAGGCCGCTCGGTATCTAACAGACTTCTTGTCCTATACTATCTACCGGACCCAAGCGGCGTTAAGATGGGCGTAAGCGTGCCCGGCCGCCTGGGCAAGGCCACAGTAAGGAACAAGCTCAGGCGGCGGGTGAAAGAGGCTTTCCGGCGTTTTCCGCCGGAGGTTTCCTCCGGCCAGTTTGTGTTCATTGTGAGGCGCGGGGCCGCCGCGGCGACGTTCTCGGATCTAGTGGACGCGATGAGAGGGCTGTTCAAGAAGATGGCATTGCAGTAGTGCTTACAAGGCTATTGGTCTTTTTCATAAGGACTTATCAGACGTACGTGTCACCCCTTAGGCCGCGGACATGTAAGTACTATCCGACTTGCTCTGAGTACGCGAGGCAGGCTTTGCTGATCCACGGACCCTTCAAGGGGCTCCTCCTGGCCTCCTGGCGGATTTTGCGCTGTAACCCGTTTTCCTACGGGGGCTATGACCCCGTTCCCCCTAAGAGGATGCAGTTGGTCGAGGCCAAGGAGGTCCGATGATGACTTATATCGTTGGTCTTTTGCAGAGCGTAATGAAGTTCATCCATGGAGCTACGGGCCAATGGGGGCTCGCGATCATCGGGCTCACGCTCCTGGTCCGTCTGGTGCTCCTCCCTCTTAACGTGATGCAGGGCAGGTCTGCGGTGAAGATGCAACAGATCCAGCCGGAGGCCAACAAGCTCCAGAAGAAGTACAAGGACGATCCGGAGCGGCTCAACATAGAGATCATGGACCTGTACCGGCGCAACAAGGTGAGTCCGTGGGCGAGCTGCCTCCCCTTCCTTCTCCAGCTCCCGTTGCTTATGGGCATGATTAGAGCCCTTGATCTTCCGGAGCTCGGGGCCTCGTCGTTCCTGGGGCTCCAGCTTGGTAAGCCGGGGGGACTGGCTATGGCCCTCGCGGCTGTGGCTACGACCTATTTCAGCATGAAACTGTCGCCCACCATGGGCGGCGGGACCCAACAGGGCGGCAGCCAGAACGTCACCTTGATCGCGATGTCGGGCCTTATGTTCTACTTCTCGTGGAGGTTCTCGGCCGCGGTCTCGGTGTACATCATTACCGCTAACTTGGCGGGCCTGCTGGAAAGGTACCTGGTACCGCATCCGGGGCCGCTTTCTTCGGAAGGAGCCGGTTCCAGTGAGAAGCGTTGAGAAGTCCGGGCGCACCGTCGAGGAAGCCATCGACGCTGCCCTTTTGGAGCTGGGTGCAAAGATCGAGGACGTCACCGTTGAGGTGCTCTCCGAGCCCTCTCGCGGGTTTTTGGGTATCCTGGGCGGCAAAGACGCAAGGGTGCGCGTAACCCCCAAGCGGGATCGCGGAGAGTTGGCCAAGGAGTTTGTGGCCGGGCTCCTGACCCGCATGGGGCTTGAGGTTGCCATCGAGGTGCGTCCCAGAGGAGACACGCTTTGCCTCGATATCGTCGGGAATGATATGGGCCTTCTCATCGGGCGTCACGGTGACACGCTGCGCGCCCTCGAGTTCTTGACCAACCTGGCCAGCGGCAGCGGCGGCGGAGAGATAAAGAGGATCCTGGTGGATGTCTCCGGTTACCGCAAGCGTCGCGAGCGGGAGTTGGAAGAGATGGCCCGGATGATAGCCAGACGGGTCGTGCGGACGCGTAAGAGCGTCACCACCCAGGCGCTGGATGCCAGGGACCGCAGGGTGATCCACGTGGCGCTTCAGGACGATCCCGACGTCGTGACCCACAGCGAGGGCGAAGAGCCGTTCAGGCGGGTAGTGGTCTCTCTGAAAGAGGAAAAGGGAGGGAAAACCCCGTGACGGGGCTTTCCGGAAAAGACGAGAAGAATGCCCCGGCCAAAGCCGGGGCTTTTTGTTCTGATACAGGAGCGCATGCTCAAGGCGCGGGCGCAGAGAGCACTGGCGCCGGCGAAGACACCATCGCCGCCGTAGCCACGCCCCAGGGTAGAGGCGGGATAGCCGTAATCCGCATCTCGGGTCCATCGGCCGTCGAGGTGGCCAGCAGGTTTGTCCGGCTCAAGCGTGGCCCAGGTACCTGGCGTCGCAAGCGATGGTCAGTCGCCTTGGGGACCGCCGTGGATCCCGATTCGGGACGCCCGGTGGACGAGGTTATCGCGCTGTGCATGCCCGGGCCCCGCTCCTACACGGGTGAGGATGTAGTGGAGATCCAGTGCCACGGAGGCAGGCTGGTCACCGAGAAGATACTGGGGCTGGCCCTCCAATGCGGCGCCCGTCCCGCGTGCCAAGGCGAGTTTACGCGGCGCGCTTACCTTGGGGGGCGGATAACGCTGGACCAAGCCGAAGCCGTCCTTGACCTGGTAAACGCCCCCTCGGAAGCGTCTCTCCTCGCTGCCGGCCGCCGCCTTAAGGGAGAACTGGGAGACCGCGTCCGGCAGATGGAAGAGAAGGTTCTCTCGGCTCTCGCGGCTCTCATGGCCGCCACCGATTTCCCGGAAGACGTTGAGGACCAGTCTCACGAGGTCTTTCTGGATCTTGACCGGGTGAGGGACGATATCCGGAGCCTTCTCTCGACTGCGCCCCTCGGCCTGGCCCTCGCGGCAGGGGTGGAGGTTTGCCTGGTGGGGCGGCCCAACGCCGGAAAGTCTTCGCTGTTCAACGCTCTCCTTGGCCGGGAACGGGCGATAGTGACGGAAGTGCCGGGCACTACCCGGGATGTGCTCAGAGAGCATACGGAATGGGGCTCATTGCCTGTGACACTCCTGGACACGGCGGGCCTTCGGGAAACGTCGGAGGTAGTGGAGGCCATAGGCGTGGAAAGGGCGCGGGAAGCCGCGCTCAGTTCGGAGGTCATACTGTACGTGGTGGACGCAACGGCCCCGCTGACCCAGGAGGACAGGTCGTGGATAGAGCGCTGGCAGGACCGCCGGCTCTTGGTCGTGGCCAACAAGGACGACCTGGGACCGGATGCGGCGTGCCTGAGCGAACTTGACTCTATGGTCCCCGGCCGGTGGGTCGGGGTTTCCAGCGTGACAGGTAAAGGCCTCGAGCAGGTGAGGAGCATCGTGAGCCAGTGGTTCTCCGGCGGCCATCCGGAGAGCGCCTTGCCCGGGTCGGCCCGGCAGGTGGACTGTCTCCGGAGGGCCGAGCAGGCGCTGGCCGCGGCTCTGGAGCGTCGCAAGACAGGCTGGACGGAGGACGTCGTGGTGCTTGCGCTTGAGGAGGCCGCCGGAGCGCTCGCCGAGTTGACCGGCAGGCGAGTGAGCGAAGCGGCCCTTGAGCAGGTATTCTCTCGATTCTGCGTAGGGAAGTAGAGGAGGCTTCAGGAGTTGTCAGACGTCTGCCATCTCGGCATATGCGACGTGCTAGTCGTGGGCAGCGGTCATGCCGCGGTGGAAGCCGCGCTGGCCGCGGCAAGGATGGGAGTATCCGTCGTCCTCCTCACAAAGAACACCGGCAACATCGCGGGAATGCCTTGCAACCCCGCCATCGGTGGTCCAGGAAAGGCTCAGATCGTCTCGGAGATCGACGCTCTGGGCGGGGAGATGGCGCTTGCCGCCGATGAAGCGACCATACAGATGAGGGTGCTCAACTCATCCAAAGGACCTGCCGTGAGATCTCTGCGCGCCCAGGTGGATAAAGAGAAGTACTCGCTTCACATGAAGCGCGCGCTGGAGAGAGCAGGAGTGCGGATACAGGGCGGCATGGCTACGAGCCTCATCGTCGAGGGTGCCGAGGCCCGAGGAGTCCGCACTTCGAGCGGTGCCCAGCTGCGGAGCAGGGCTGTCATCCTCTGCACAGGGGTCTACCTGGAGAGCCGGATCATCATTGGCGAATCCGTCAAGGAATCGGGTCCGCTGGGAGAGACCAGCGCCAAAGGGCTTTCCGCGGACCTTGAGTCCCACGGGCTCCGCTTGGGCAGGTTCAAGACAGGCACGTCGCCGAGGATAGCCAGGAGCAGCGTGCGGTGGGATGAGCTCAAAAGGGAAGAAGGGGCCGACAAGCCACTGGCCTTTTCTTTCATGTCCCCCAAGCGCATCTGGAGGTCCGATGCCTGCTATTCGACTTATACAAACGAGACGACTCACGAGATAATCCGTGCCAACCGCGACCGCGCTCCGCTGTTTGACGGCACCATTGAAGGGGTCGGTCCCCGCTACTGCCCATCCATCGAGGACAAAGTGTTCCGTTTCCCACGGAGACTCCGGCACCAGGTGTTCCTGGAGATGGAGTCGGAGGCAGGCGATGAGGTCTACCTTCTGGGTCTCTCCACCAGTCTCCCGCTGGATGTCCAGACCGACATGGTGCACAGCCTACCGGGACTTGGAGCGGCCAGGATAACCAAACCCGGCTATGCCATCGAATATGATTACCTTGTTTTTGGGCAGCTGAAACCTACCCTGGAGTCTACCGTGCTCAAAGGACTCTACTCGGCGGGACAGATTAACGGCACCTCGGGGTACGAAGAGGCCGCAGCCCAGGGGCTTATCGCCGGCGCCAACGCCGCCGCGTCAGTCCTGGGCCAGGAGCCCATCGTGCTCGGCCGCGACCGGGCCTACATAGGAGTGCTAATCGACGATCTGGTAGGTACCGCGATCCAGGAACCCTACCGGATGCTTACGTCGCGTGCGGAGCACAGGCTGCTCCTGCGGCAATCAAACGCGGATCAGAGGCTCACGCCCATAGGCAAGAAGGCGGGGCTCATACCTGACAACAGGTGGGCGACCTTCGCGGAGAAGATGGATGCTTTGCGGCGAGGGCGGGAGTTGCTGTCTACGGGAAGGCGGGGAGAAGCCGTACATGAGATCTTACGGAAGCCTGAATCATCCCTCGCCGACTTCTTCGAGGAGATACCGGCCCTTACCGGGTTGCCCCAGGATGTTCTGGACGAGCTCGAGGTGGAAGCCAAGTACGCCGGCTTTATTGAGAGGCAGGAGAGGGAGGCCCGGAGGCTCGAACGATACCGCGAAAAGCGGCTTCCGGCCGGCATGAACTTCGGATGCATTCCCGGTCTGTCAAACGAAGCCCGAGAGAAGCTGGCGCGCTTTGCCCCGGCGACGCTGGGACGTGCGCTCGACGCAGGGGTTTCGCCATCAGACGCCTTGATACTCCTTGCATACCTCAAGGAAGGAAAGGTGCGGAGCGATGAGTGACTCCGTATTTCGCCCCGGTACCGGCGAGTCATTTGTACGCGATGCGTTGACGGCTCTCCAGCAGGCCGCCGCAGGCATGGGTCTGGCGCTCGCCGCACCCGACTACGAGTTGGCGAGGAAGTGGCTTGAGTTCTACAGCCGCTGGCCAGGCAGGAGAGTCATAGGGTTTACCGGCCCCCAAGACACGGCCGTGAAGCTCCTGGCCGACTCGTTCGCGGTCCGGTATGTTGCCGGAACGCTGGAAGACGGTCCCGCGGTTGATCTCGGCAGCGGGAACGGGTGGCCGGGGCTCGCCCTACACGATAGAGAAGAGGTCTTGCTGCTTGATTCACGCAAGGGCGCGTGCGACTTCATGAGAGGTTTCGTCCACTTTGCAGGGCTGAACACAGTGCGGGTATTGGAGGGCAGGGCCGAGGAAGCGGGACGAGATCCATCGATCGCCGCGCGTTTTGGGGTGGCGGTCACCAGAGCCATGGCGTCTCCCGGTGTGGCTTGCGAGCTGGCGGCGCCTTTCCTCAAGTCGCACGGCACCCTAGTTCTGTGGCTGGGGCCGGAACAAGAAGGGGCCGTGAACACCCGCGAGAGCATACCCGAGATCGGCCTTACATTGGCCGGTTTGCACCGCTACGTCCTGCCGGAAGGAATGGGTAGGAGGGCGCTTGCGGTCTACCGCAAGACCTCCCCGCTGTCGCCCGGGTTCCCCAGGAAGATGGCGACCATCAAAGCCAAGCCGCTGTTCTGATACCCGTCCCCGGTTCCCGTCACCCAATCGCTACCGAGAAAAATCCTCACATCCGCCTTACAAGAATAGGAAACGGCCGCATCGCTAGAGAAATCTGCCGTGCGGGGGTGTTGAGATTGTCGATACCGGCGACAACCTACTTCGCGGGTCCAGTTGACCTACCTATCGAGAGCTTAACCATGCGCCAAGGGGCCGGAGTACCCGGCGGGCAGGAATACGTGACGCGCAGGCTCCTTGGAGACTTGGTGCGGGGCAGCAGTGACCCGGTCCTGGTGCGGCGAGTCGGAGAGCTGTTCGAGATAATCGCGGGCGACGTCGAGTATCTGGCCGCAAAGAAGCGAGGAGCCAGTACCGTCAAGGCCCTGATCGGCGAGGTTCCCGATAAGGAGGCTCTCCTCCTGCGTCTCCTTGAGGGCGGCAAGCGGGGAGACCTGAACCCGGTTGAGGAAGCCGAGATAATACAGGAATTGCGCGGCGAGTACGGCCTCACCCAACAGGAGATCGCGATGAGGTGCAACCGGGTGCAGTCGACCATCGCGAACAAGACACGGCTCCTTCGCTTGCCAGAGGAGATAAGAGAGAGCCTTCGATCCGGCGACATGGGCGAGCGGCACGGTCGGGCCCTGCTCAAGATCGACGATCCCGAAAAGCAAATGCAGATCTTCAGGCGAGCTAAGAGGATGAGGGCTTCTGCTGCAGAGGTTGAGGCTATGTGCGACCTCGCGTCGGGCGCTCCCAAGAAACCCCGTGAGCGAAGGAAGGCCGGCAAAGGCGTCATCAAGGACATTCGCATCTACCAGAACTCACTGCGGGCGGTTGTCCGGGAAATGACCAAAGCAGGACTCGTTGTATCATGCGACGAAGAGTCAACCGATAACGCCTGGGAGTTCAAGGTGCAGGTGAGGACGGAGGACTCCTGATACCCGCAAATGTCCAAAGTCATTGCTGTAGCCAACCAAAAGGGCGGAGTGGGCAAGACCACCACCGCAGTCAACCTGGGGGCATGCCTCGGCGATCTGGGCCGGAGCGTGCTCTTGATTGATCTCGACCCACAGGGAAACGCCACGAGCGGTGTCGGCATTGATCGCAGGCAGCTGGACGCTTCTATCTACGATTGCCTTGTGAGGGACGTTGAGCCCATAAAGGCGCTCCGGGCCACCCAATGGCGGGGCCTGTGGATCCTCCCGTCGTCCTTGGACCTCGCCGGCGCAGACATCGAACTGGTGAACCTGCCTGAACGTGAGACGCGCCTCCGCAAGGTGGTAGCCAGGCTGAGGGACAACTACGATTACACCCTCATCGACTGCCCGCCGTCGCTCGGTCTCCTGACCGTCAACGCGCTCACGGCAGCCGACTCTGTTCTGATCCCGATCCAGTGCGAGTACTACGCGCTTGAGGGACTCTCCCAGCTCCTTAACATAGTCAAACTGGTCCGTAACCGGTTGAACTCAACTCTCGACCTTGAGGGTGTCCTGCTGACCATGTTCGACGGCAGGACAAACCTCTCGCTTCAGGTCGCCGAGGACGTCAAGAGGTACTTCCGGGAGAAGGTTTACCAGACCATAATACCTAGAAACGTGCGATTGTCGGAGGCTCCATCCCACGGGAAGCCGATCAGCATGTACGATCCCAGGTCCCGTGGAGCCGAGGTCTATCGCGAGCTGGCAGAGGAGGTAATACGGCGTGGCCAAGAGAGGACTGGGACGGGGAATTGACGCCCTAATCCCCGGTGAGGACATCCCGTCAGGCAGCTCCGTCATACAGCTTGACCCTTCGGTCATTGAGGCTGATCCCCTACAGCCCCGCCAGGTGTTTGATGACGCCAAAATCGAGGAGCTCGCCTCTTCACTGAAGGAGCACGGCGTCATACAACCCCTGATCGTCAGGAAGATAGGCAGCAAATACCGTTTGGTTGCCGGGGAACGCCGCCTGCGGGCCGCCATGAAGGCGGGGATTACCACTGTCCCGGCGGTTGTCAGAGAGATGGACGACCGGGAAGCGGTGGAGGTGTCCCTGGTGGAGAACCTCCAACGCGAAGAGTTGGGCCCCCTTGAGCAAGCCGCGGCCTTCCAGAGGCTCTCCGACGAGTTCGGCCTCACCCAGGAAGAGATAGCGGCGAGAGTAGGTAAGAGCCGGCCGGAAGTCACCAACACCCTCCGCCTGCTGAAACTTGAACCTGAAGTGAAGCGGCTTTTGAACGAAGGCAAGCTGACCGGTGGGCACGGCAGGGCTCTTGTGAGCCTTGATCGTGAGAAGCAGGTCCGGCTGGCGAAGATCGCGGTTAGCCGGGGCCTATCGGTCAGGAAGACTGAAGACCTGGTGGCGGCAGAGGCAAAGAAGGCTCAGCCCAAGGACACTCTTAGCAGGCAAGTGCGACGGCGTGATGCCGAGGAGATGCTCTCGGCTGCCTTAGGTAGCCCTGTACAGGTTAAGGTGCAGGGACCCAGGGGGACCATCACCGTGGCTTTCTTCGGTGAGGAAGACCTGGAGCGCTTGGTAGAGATAATCCAAAGAGGAAGCAAGGGCTAGAGCCGGAGCGCAGACCGCGCCCCCTAATGTTCCACGTGGAACACTCCGTCATTCGACGCATAAGCCCAGCATAGGAGGCGTTTCACTTGTCATCGCATTCCCTTCGGCCCACCTGGGCGGAAGTCAACCTGGAGAACTTCAAAGAGAACATCCTCACCTCAGCTCGATTGGCTCCCGGTGCGGGCGTCATGCCTGTCGTCAAGGCAAACGCGTACGGGATCGGCGCAGTCGAGGCGTCTCGCGCCGCACTCTCGCTCCCGGTCGTGAAGGGCCTCGCCGTGGCGACTCCTGACGAGGCGGTACAGCTGCGGGACGCCGGCATCACGGCCATGGTCCTTGTCCTTGGACCACTGACCGCTGAGGCGACCCGGGCGATGGTGGAAAGGGACATTTCCTTTGCCGTCACCTCGCTGGAAGGATTGCGGGACGCTGAAGCGGCCGGCGCCGCGCTAGGGCGCCGCGCCAGGGTACACGTTAAAGTGGAGACAGGGATGGGCAGAGTAGGGATGCCCCCTGGTCCAGAGTTGGGAGCCGCGCTTGCAGAACTGGCGTCGCTCCAAAATGTTGAAGCCGAGGGCATGTTCACGCACTTTTCTGTTGCCGACGTGGACCGCGGGTACACGGTCCGACAGATGGAGGCGTTCGAAGAGGCGCTCCGTCAAGCTCAGGAAGCCGGAGTGCGGCCCAAGTATCGTCACGCTGCTAACTCGGCCGCAATCATGGACTTTCCAAGAGCCCACCTCGACCTGGTACGGCCTGGGATCATGATCTACGGCAGCTATCCCGACGAGTCCCTTTCCGGAAAAGCGGTCCTCAAACCGGTGCTCTCCCTTGTATCCCACGTCTCTCACGTTAAGAGGCTCCCAGCAGGTTACTCTGTAGGATACGGAAGGACATACCACACAACCAGGGAAACCAACATAGTCACCGTTCCTGTCGGGTACGCCGACGGCTACCCCAGGCTTTGCTCCAACCGCGGTTTTATGTTGCTGCATGGCAAGAGATTTCCCATCGCGGGGCGCGTGTGCATGGACCAGACCATGCTGGATGTTGGGGATGAGCAGGTAAAACGCGGCGATCGCGTGACTCTCATCGGCGCCGACGGCGACTCCGTGGTGACTGTCGACGAGGTAGCAGCCCTTTCCGGTACCATCGCCCACGAGGTACTTACAGGACTTACTGCCAGAGTGCCGCGCATTTACATGTAGCAATACGGGAAGGATTTTCCTTTCTAGCGTCGAAGGAGTGTACAACCTGGGTGTTCTCGGGGCCAGGTGGAGTGGGAGGCAGTTTTGTCTGGGCTCATCGAACGGATAGGGCTAAAGCCCACCGTCAAACCTTCTAAACCAAAGATGGGGAAGAGCTCCGCTGAGGAGCACTTTACCCTTATGTTTGTTTCCTCGCGCGGCAAAAGCCGCTCCTTCGGCTTCCACGCTCGTACAATGAAAGCCGTCGGCTGGGCGTCGGTCGCCGCGGTCCTCATTCTTTCTGTGTTCTTTATATCTTATCGATTGAGGACGCGAGAACTTGAGGAACTTCGCTACATGAGGGATGTCGCCGAGTCCCAGAAGGAGCAGATCCTCACCCTACAGGAGCAGTACAACATCCTGAACGAGCAGGTTCAGGAAGCGGCGATGATCGAGGCGCAGATCAAGGACATGCTTGGCCGTGAAGGTCTCTTACCCCAAAGCTACATGGACGGAGATTACGCCATGCCGATGTCTCGGACAACCCTTTCGGCGGTCTCGAGAGATGGGTCGCCGGCTAGCAGGCTCCTAACCCCGGCCGACATGGGCAGGGTATTGTACGCTTTAGCCTCCTCCGCCAACGCTTTGGCCGAGGAAGCCGCTACCGTGAAGGCAAGAGCTAAGGAGCTCCACGAGATCTCGGTGGAGCTGGTGGCTAGGAGTAGGGCGACGCCAAGTATTAAGCCAACCCCGGGCAGAATATCTTCGTCCTTTGGCACAAGACGAGATCCGTTCAACTATTACCAGAGGGATAATCATCACGGACTCGACATCGCCGCCGGGATGTGGGAACCGATTATGGTCACCGCCGATGGTACCGTGACCTTCTCGGGCTACAAGTCCGGCTACGGGTGGACGATAATCGTAGAGCATGGGTACGGCTACGAAACCTTGTACGCCCACTGCTGCCAGCTGAAGGCGAACGTTGGCCAGAAGGTTGAGAGGGGCGACGTGATCGCTTACGTCGGGCAATCAGGGTCCGCCACCGGCCCTCACCTGCACTACGAGGTGCACGTTAACGGCGAGCCGGTCGACCCAACAGGATACTTCACCAACGAGGTTCGGGAGGTGGACCACAGTGTTCGCTAAGACAGAAGCGCCGGCGAAACCCGGCACGTTCGAAAGCCTACTTGGAAAGGGTATTGAGATCAAAGGCTCTGTGAAGTCCAAGGGCAGCCTTCGTATAGAGGGCGCTGCCGAAGGCACTGTTGAATGCGAGGGCGACATCACCATTGGTGAGACCGCCATGATAAACGCCGATGTTACCGCTCAGAACGTGACCATCGGCGGTACTGTTGCCGGCACCGTTCGCTGCTATGGAAGGTTGGAGCTTCTCCCCACGGCCAGGGTACGCGGCGACATCATCGTGAACACGTTCGTCGTGTCGGAAGGCGCGGTGTTCTCAGGGACCACTCAAATGGGGGAAGCAGCCAAGGACAAGTTGGCCAACTCGCCGGTCATCCCTACACCAGTAGCGACCTACACCGTGGAGAAAGAGCCCGAGGAGTAAGGGTTCTGCATTATGTACATCGATAGGTTCGACGCCGGCCGCGCTCTCGCGGCCGTTCTGTCTTCATATACAGTCACGGATCCCCTCGTGCTGGCAATCCCGCGAGGAGGCGTGATAGTCGGGCGCGTGCTTGCGGACAATCTTGGCGCGTCCCTCGACGTAGTCATGGCTAAGAAGATCGGAGCGCCGTTCAACCCCGAATACGCTGTAGCGGCCGTTGACCCTGATGGAGAGGTACTGCAGCTGGAGGGAGGTCAGTGGGACTCTCTCCGCGGCCACATTATGGAACAAACCGCCCTGCGGCGACGGGAGCTGAAGCAGAACCTGAAGGTGTTCCGCAGGGGCCGCAAGCCGGAACCTATCCGCGGGCGGTCAGTGCTGCTCGTGGACGACGGCCTCGCCACCGGGCTGACTGCCATGGCCGCGGCCAAGTACATAAGGCGCCACAGCCCAAAGGAGATCATCCTGGCCGTACCCGTCGCTCCCCCGGATACCCTCTCAGCGATGAGAGCGTTCGTCGATGATGTGGTCTGTCCCCTATCTCCCAGGGTGTTTCACGCGGTCGGCGAATGGTATGTCTCATTCCAGGAAGTGGACGATCAGGACGTTGCCGCGGCCTTGGAGGGAACGCATCAGGGCGAACCGTAGAAGCGCAGCCGTATTAATTGACGATGCGCTGAGCATATTCCTTTACCAGGGGAATTACAAGCGCACGCACCTATCGACTGCTTCTCACCTGATGCGGTATCACAGCTCGCCCTATCGGTATTGACCCTTGCATCCGACATCGGGCGGGCAGGACCCCTTACTGTTGTCTGCGTAGGCACCGACAGGTCGACGGGGGACTCGCTGGGCCCACTGGTAGGCACAATGCTGTCCCGCGGGACCTTTCGAGGAACCGTCATTGGGGACCTTGACGCTCCCGTCCACGCGGAGAACCTGGACAGCATACCTCCCCTTCTCGCAGCAAGAACCGGCCTCGTGATGGGAGTCGACGCCTGCCTTGGTACGAGGCAGGAAGTCGGCAGAGTCATGGTGAGGCCGGGTCCGCTCCGGCCCGGACTGGGTGTGAAGAAGAAACTCACGCCCATTGGGGATCTGTACATCGCCGGAGTGGTGAATGTCGGCGGCTTCATGGAGTACATGGTGCTTCAGAACACCCGGCTCAGCTTGGTGATGCGGATGGCTGAAACGATCGCGGCCGGCATCCAGAAGGCCGAGTCGATGCTTGACGCTCTGGGTGCCGGCTCCATCTCCCAGGCCGTCCGAACCGAAGACTCTACTCCCGCGGTCCAAGCGACCGGCGGACTAGAGTCACCACTTCTTCAGGCGTTCGCCCGCCGGCGTTGATCACCGCCGCCTCCCTCGAGTCCGTGATCCCCATGAAGTTGTTGTCAGTCCCCGAGATCACGATCGCGTGCGTGTCTATCCTGTCAACCTGTTCGGGACGCTCGATCTCCACAACGACAAACCCGGCGTTCCGAAGGGCGTCTTGAAACGGACGCAATCCCTGTTCGATCGCAACTTTGGTCATGACGCCAAAGCCCCCTTTCATCGACCTGCTCCCTCGGACTAAGGTTTGCCTATGGCGGCCAAGGTATTATGCTAGAATTATCCATGGTTGCCCCGGATATGGAGGCGAGGTTGTGGTAGGCGGAGTCGAGATGAGGGCACGCAGCCTTATTGCGCGCGGCGAGTTGAAGCTCGCCTCTGACCTCTTGCGCTCCAGGGTCCTGGAGACCGACAACCCGAGTCCCAAACTCCTCAATCTCCTGGGAGTCTGTGAAGCCCGCCAAGGGCATCGCCAGGCTGCCAGGGACGCCTTCATGAAGGCGCTGACGAAGTCGCCGCGAGATCCAGCGGCGCTCACCAACCTTGGGAACCTGGCTTACCTAGAGGGCGACTACGATACAGCCCGGGACCTCTACAACCGAGCGCTAAGGCAAAACATCTTCTTGCCGGAGCCCCGCTTCAACCTGGTCCGCTCCTATCAGGAGATGGGGCACTTCGAGAAAGCCATGATGGCCTTCGAAGACTACTCAATGCTCGGAAGGACCGCCAGGTGGTCCCGGCTCCTACTCCTATTGGGCGGCATACTTCTCCTCATCTTTTTCCTTAGGCGCTAGACCATCCCGCGGGGGAGTGCGACGGTATGGGCGTGCTGTCACCCTGGAACAGGAAGAAAGCGGCAGAACAGGAAGAGGTACATCAGCTTCCACCGCCGCCGGCCACGCTTGGGGCCAACAAGGGCAGACTGGCTGCCCGCGCCCTGGCGGCGTTGGGCTTGGTTGCGGCCCTCCTCTTCGCTTGGAGCGCCGCAAGAACACCTCCCCTAAGTGCCGGCACGGTCTGGGAGTTGGAGGGAGCCCGCCTGCTTGCTCACCTGTCCGGTTACTATCTTGTGTTGCATGACGGCAAAGTCTTGCTCATGGACAGCAGCTCCGCAACAGGCTCTCAAGTGAGTTCTCGTGTGAGCGAAACGGGAAGCCTGGAGGACCAAATCCTTACCGTGTCGGAAAGAGGACTGGTACGGCTGTTGGCGGCGTCGGCTTCCGAGAGGGTCTTGCCCCCCGCCCGCGGCGGCTTTGTGCTGACCCAGAAGCCCTCCATGGACGGGCAGTTTGGCGAGACCTGGAACCTTACAGCTTACAG
Source organism: uncultured Eubacteriales bacterium (assembly GCA_964602455.1). Taxonomy (GTDB): domain Bacteria; phylum Bacillota; class Sulfobacillia; order Fermentithermobacillales; family Fermentithermobacillaceae; genus JBBDIP01. The sequence goes on from CAZRRG010000019.1 coordinate 18,189, forward strand.
CCTCGACGGTAGGCGCCAGTGGACGGGCACGATTATGGGCACCGCTTACTGTTACTGCATCCGGAACAACGCGCTCGCTGTTGCCGTCGTGGACCTGTCCGCCGGCGGCGCTCCATCTATTCTCGTCATGGACGCAGCTACGGGCAACGCCATCTGGTCCAGAAGTCTGCCTGGAGGCGCCTTTCGCGCCCTCGGTTTCCTTGACGACGGTACCCTTGCGGTAGTCCTCTCGACCGGAGTTTCTGCCTTTGCGCCGGACGGCGCCATCCGGTGGACGCACTCGCCCGTGGGGGCAATATCGGCAGCGGTAGTGGCAGGCGACACGATCTGCCTGTCACGGACCGTGAACCCGGGAGTCCGAAAACTCGTCTATCCCTATGAAGTGGTCGGCCTCGATACTGACGGCTCTTTGCGATGGTCCTTTTCTGTTCGTCGCGAGATCCTTTCTATGCAGGAGTGGATAGGAAAGGAGGCGATAGCGGGCTTCGCGGAGAATCATGTCCTGGGCTTTAGGATTAGAGATGGCGAGCGTGTGTCTGCGGAGCGGACAGGAGCGAGTCCCGTCAGCCTCCATGGGGATACGCTGCTAATCCGGGATAACCGGGGGCTCCGGCTCGTAAGGCTCCGGGAGATAGAGAGACCGGCGCCGTGAGGCTTCCCGCGGTCCGGGGGTTGTCAGTTGAACCTCTTTAGCGGTCCTGGAAGGATCATAAAACTGCTCTTGGCGGCCGCGGTGGCGGATAGGGTTTCGGCGTCGCTTCCGCCAGTGGTGCGGTTTCCCCTGGTGTTCCTCGCAGTTCTCCTGGCCGACAGCTTGCGGCCGAGGCACAGCGGAGAGAGCCCCCTGTACCTAGAGGATGTTGTATCAGGCATTCTCATCTACGCAGGGGCCGGTCTATTGTGCTGGGGATTCGATCACGCTCTATCGCTATACACCGGCAGGCACGCGGGACCGGTTTTGCCAGCGTTGGTGCTAGCCGTAATCGAGCGGGCAAACCCGAACCCAAAAAGGAGGTAATCCTCACGAACTACATTGACGTGATACTGGGAATCCTCCTCATCGTGGCATTCTTACGCGGATTTTCTGGAGGTCTGTGGAAGTCTTTGTTCAATCTCGCTGCGACCGCGGCCGCTTTTGTCGGAGCCTACTTTCTTGCCGGCCCCGCCACAAACGTGATCGAGCGAAACTACGGAGTACTCAAGAGTATGTCGACCTGGTGGAACGGCATCCTCGGGACATTCCCGACCCTTAATGCTCCTTACTCTGCCGAGTCCTTCGAAGAGGCCTTCGGCACTATCGCCGGGTCAGGCTGGGCTAAAGCATTCCAGGGTGCGCTCAAGCATAATGTGGAAGCCGTCGCGGCCGCTGCCGGCCCTAACCCCACGTGGACCTCGGTACTGGGGCTGGCCCTATCGAGACTCGTCCTGTCGGCAGCGGTATTCTTCGTTCTCCTCGGGATCCTACGCTTGCTCTGCAACCTGGTGGCGGGCAGCCTTGCGATCGGTATGCCCACGTCGTTCTCGGTGCGGTTCTTCGGCGGGCTCCTGGAGACAGCAATCGCGGCCGTGTGGCTTTCGATCCTCTCAGGCGCTCTGTATCCGGTGCTGTCCGCGGGACTTGTGTTAAAGAGCAACGAGGCAGTGGCCGCGTCGGTCGTGATGCCTGTCCTCTTGGCCATATATCGCGTGCTTTGGCCTGCGCTTATGGCCAAGATTAGTTAGGAGGATTACCGGGGACATGCTGCTAGACCCGCCGCTTAGGCAGAATGATGTGGTCCAGATGAAGAAGGCTCACGCGTGCGGGGGAGACCTTTGGATTGTGCTTCTGGCGGGAGCCGATGTCAGGCTCAAGTGCCAGAAGTGCGGTAGAGTTGTCCTGTTGGACCGGGTGAGGTTCAACTCGCGGCTCAAGAAAAGGGTCAGCACGGCCGAACCGGAAGGCAGTCCTTGAACACAGGATCCTCCAGGCGTATAATTGGCTGGCGTCGGTTGAGCTAAGGGGCAAATCGCCCCATGCACTCCCGCCCCCATGCATGAGGGGCCATACGTCCATGGGAGGAGGATTTATCTATTTTGCGCAAGTACGAGTTGCTGTTCATCGTGAGCGCCGAGTCTGACGAAGAAAAAGTCGCCTCGGTCATGAAGCGGTACGAAGACGTCATCACCCACGGCAACGGAACCGTCCTAACCTCTGAGAAGTGGGGCAAGCGCCGCCTGGCGTACGAGATCAACGACCTACGGGAAGGCCTCTACATCCTCATGACCTTCGATGCGGAGCGCGAAGTGGCCGCAGAAATCGATCGTCTCATGAAGATCGACCAGGATGTAATGAGGCACATGATTTCCCGTCTCGACCTCGTGAAGCGTAAGGCGAACCCGAAGAAGGCCGCAAAGGAAGCTCAGGAAGGACCCAAAGTTGAGTCCGCCGAGAGCGTGCCGGCAAAGGTGGTAAAGGAAGCCCCTGTTGAGGCGGCCGCACCCGCCGCGCCGGAAGAGCCGGAGACTGGAGAAAACCCGCAGTAACAAGCTAGTCATGCTTTGGAGGGAAGAGCTTGCTCAACCGCGTAGTGCTGATCGGAAGACTAACCAGGCAGCCTGAGCTCAGGGTCACCCCCAACGCCGTTTCGGTGACAACCATCACCTTGGCAGTGGACCGGAGACCTAATCAGGCCGGGCAGAAGGAAGCGGACTTCATAGATGTAGTCCTGTTCGGGAAGCTTGCCGAGATAACGTCCAAGTATCTGGACAAAGGCAGGCTGGTCGCAGTGGAGGGCAGGATTCAGACCCGGTCCTTCGAGACTAAAGATGGCCAGAAGCGCAAGGTCTTCGAGGTCATCGCCGACAACATCCAGTTCCTCACGCCCAAGCCTAGGAGAGAGGATTCTCAGGACGGGTTCGAGGATATCCCCGAGCCGCCGCCTGATGTAGACCCTCATCACGAGCCTTTTTGAAGAGGTAAGGAGGTCTAGCTCTTGAGACGTGAAGGCGGCCGCAAGGCCAAGAAGCGCGTCTGCGCGTTCTGCGTGGACGGCATCGCCGAGGTCGATTACAAGGATGTGGCGCGCCTGCGCAGGTACATCACCGAGCGCGGCAAGATTCTCCCCCGGAGGATCACCGGCAACTGCGCAAGGCACCAGCGTCTACTGACCCAAGCAGTGAAGAAAGCCAGAGTCATGGCTCTCATGCCGTTCACCATAGAGTAACGAAGACGCGTAAGGAATCTATATAGCGCGAAGGCGGGGTTCCTCGGAGAGGGGAACCCCGCTTTAGCCAGGGAGGGTTGCGGCATGAACACACGCGGCATAAGACCTCTGGTTGAAAGCGCCCTATTGGCTGCTCTGGGAGCAGTCCTCCTGCTGCTGGGCTGGTACGTGCCCGTTGTCGGGGTCTTTGCAAGCATACTGTCTCCCCTTCCTTCAGCGGTTGCAGTTATCCGCCACGGGACGCGATGGGGCGTGATGTCGTCACTGGTCAGCATGTTCGTTACGGCGCCGCTGCTCGGCATCCCGACCGCGTTATCGCTTTGTGCCGTAAATGGGGCCATGGGCATCTCATTTGGCATCGGTGTGCGGCGAAACATGCGCCCGACAATGGTACTCGCCACGGCCGCGGCTGGATCGGTAGTAGCGATAATTGCCGACTATACAGCTTTGTTCTTCATCATGGGCATAACGGTCAGGAGCCAGATCACCGAGATGACCTCGATCTTCCGGGAGTCGATCGAAAAGTCGCAAGAGCTTTTGGGGCCAAACCCGGCGCTGGACGAATTCCTGAAGACGCTTGACCCCGATCTCCTGTTGTCCACTATTCCCGCCATGGTGCTCATGGGCGGCCTCTTCTTGGCGTGGATAAACTTCGAGGTGTTCCGCCGCATCTTGCCCAGGCTGGGTCACAATCTCGAACCTTTGCCGCCCTTTTCGAGGTGGATCTTCCCGGAGTTCGTGGCGCACGCCGGCATAATATCGTTCATACTTTCATACTTTCAGTCGTTCCTGAACGTTCCGGGACTCACAGTTGTGATCCAGAACATCGGAGCTGCTACAGGCGTCCTGTTCCTTGTTGAGAGCATATCGGTCTTATCTTTCTATCTCATGCGATCCGGCATGTCCCGGGGAATGACAGCCATATTTGGGTTCCTGGCCGTCTCCATGCTTTTCGGGTCAAGTCTCCTGTCTTTCATGGCAACGCTTTTTGGTATGATAGACATACTCTTCGACTTCCGCCGGATCCGCTATCAGCCGGTGGGAGAGATCTGATATTCCAAAAGCCCAAGGAGGTATGGCGAGTTGGAAGTCATTTTGAAACAAGACGTTCCGAATCTCGGCAAGAAGGGCGAGGCCGTGAATGTGAAAGACGGATATGCCCGTAACTTCCTGTTTCCTCGGAACCTCGCTGTGCCTGCCACAAAGGGCACCTTGCGGCTGCAGGAGTCGCTGCAGGAGGCCAAGCAGGAGAAGGAAGAGAGGCTCTTGGCTCTGGCTCAAAAGGCGGGCGAAGCCATTGAAGGCAAAGTGCTGGTCTTCCAGGCCAAGGCGGGGCAAGGCCGCATATTCGGCTCCATAACTCCAGAGGACATCGCGACCAAGATCCAGAAACTGTATAAGGTCAGCGTAGATAAGCGAAAAGTACTGCTCGAAGACAATCTGAAAGAACTCGGGACCCATGAGGTTACCGTCCAATTGCACCCCAAGGTCAAAGTTAAACTGAATGTCGAAGTAAGAGCGGAGGCGGGTAAATAGGTGGAGCGACAAGGGCTTTTGCCCTCAATGGACAACGAGGAAATACTGAGAAGAAAAGTCGGTGCCATGTTCGGGTACCTGGCTTCTATATACGGACCGGACAAACTTGTGCTGAAGGCGGGAAGACTGGACGCTCTCTCCGGCATGAGGTCGGCAGACCTCAGGCAGCAAGTGGTGGCCCTGCAGAAGGTCATATACGAAGACCCGACGATCAGGCAGTCGCCGGCGCTAGAGGAGATACCCGAGATACTGGACGAGTGCCAGGAGGAAATCGCCGACAGGATCGCCCGGCAGTCCATCGAGCAGGACATCGAGGAGAGAGTCTCCCGGCGCATGCAGGAGAAGCACGAGGAGTACGTGCAAGACCTGCGCCGTGAGGTCCTTGCTGAGGATTCGGGCCCCGAGACCGAGGAGACGCAGAAGAAGCTAAAGGAGCTCATATCGCTTGAGCGCAGGTCATTGTCGCGCTCTGCGCTGTCGTATCTTAGGCCGCGCAAGCTATCGGATCTTGTCGGGCAGGACCGCGCCATAGCTTCTCTCATCGCCAAGCTGGCTAGTCCCTATCCCCAGCACGTGATACTCTACGGCCCTCCAGGCGTGGGCAAGACCTCTGCCGCGCGCCTCGTACTTGAAGAGGCGCGGAGGCTGCCGTTCTCGCCGTTTGCCAAGGACGCGCCTTTCGTTGAGACGGATGGCGCTACCTTGCGTTGGGATCCAAGAGAGATAACCAACCCGCTCCTCGGATCGGTTCACGATCCCATTTACCAGGGCGCCAGACGCGATCTCGCCGAGGGCGGCATCCCGGAACCCAAACTGGGTCTTGTGACCGCGGCAACGGGCGGAGTGCTCTTCATAGACGAGATAGGCGAAATGGACCCGCTGCTCCAGAACAAGCTGCTCAAGGTGCTGGAAGACAAGAGGGTGTCTTTCGATTCGTCCTATTACGATCCGGCGGACCCCAGAGTCCCGGAGTACGTGAAGAGGCTGTTTGAGCAGGGTGCCCCCGCCGACTTCATACTGGTCGGCGCCACCACGCGGGATCCTGAAGAGATTAGCCCGGCGCTCCGTTCCCGGACAGCCGAGGTGTTCTTCGACGCCCTCACTCCTGCCCACATCGTGGCGATCGTTAAAGGCGCGGCAAGGCGTCTCAAGTGCAAACTGTCGGATGAAGCGGCGCAGCTCATCGCTGACCATACAATCGAGGGCCGCAAAGCGGCCGGTCTCCTGGCCGACGCCTACGCCCTGGCTCTCCACAAGGCAGGGGCCCTTCCCGAGAAAGGCTTCCTCCCGGTAACGGCGGAGGATGTGAAGGAAGCCATCGGAGCTGCGCGCATCTTGCCTAACGTAACCAGCAAGGCCAAGGACGCTCTCGAGGTCGGGAGGACCTTTGGACTTGGTGTTGTCAGCTACATCGGCTCCGCGCTGGAGATTGAGGCGGTGGCCTTTGATGCCAGGGAACCGGGCAAGGGAGTCATAAGGATGAACGACACCGCGGGTTCCATGGTGAAGGACTCCCTGTTCAACGCCTCAGTCTCTCTCCGGCGGGCATGCAACATCGACCTTGGACTCAAGGATGTTCACGTGAACATCGTCGGAGGAGCCAACGTTGACGGTCCTTCCGCCGGACTTGCCATCACTCTCGCCATCTTCTCCGCCGTGACGGGCATCCCGGCGCGGCAGGACGTCGCCATAACCGGCGAGGTCTCCCTGACCGGGCAGGTAAAAGCCATCGGTGGAGTGTATGAGAAGATCTACGGGGCGAAACAGGCCGGGATGAAAGCCATCCTGATCCCGTCCGAGAACGCGAAAGGCGTCCAGCAGGTGCGCGGCATCGACGTCCTATACGCGCAGAACATTCAGGAGGCGCTGGACGTGGTGTGTCCGGCGTGGAAAGAAAGGATCTCCTGCGCCTAGAACGGAGGTCGTGCAAGTGATCGACAGGCCCGAACGTATACCTCCGCAGAATATTGAAGCCGAGGAATCGGTTCTCGGTTCGATGCTGATCGAGGCCGGGGCCGTGCTCACGGCCAGCGAACTCTTGACTCCCGAGGACTTCTACAAGGAGACCCATAGGATCATCTTCCGCCGCATGCTTGAGATGGCAGAGGCCCAGGAAGCGGTGGATATGGTCACCTTGTCCGATAAACTCCGGGCAACAGGTGAACTGGAGCGGGTGGGGGGTCTTTCTGAACTCGCGCGGCTTGCCAACTTCGTGCCGACGGCGGCCAACGTCGAGTACTACGCCAAGATTGTCGCGGATAAAGCGGTGATCCGCAGGCTCATCGGCGCCGCGACGGAGATCGCGGCCTCGGCGTACCGCGGGACCGACGACCTCGAGGATCTCCTCGATAAGGCCGAGCAGCAGATCTTCCAGGTTGCCCAGCGCAGGTCGAGGCAAGGCTACGTCGCGCTGAAGGACGTGCTTGTTGAGACCCTAGAGAAGCTGGAGCACCTGGCGGCCCACGGCGCCGAGACTCTGGGCGTGCCGAGCGGGTTGGGCGACCTCGACCGCATAACGACCGGCTTCCAGCCTTCCGATCTGATCATCCTTGCGGCGAGGCCCTCCGTCGGAAAGTCGACCCTAGCAGGCAACATCGCTCGCAATGCCTGCTTACGCGCGGAAGTGCCGGTCATCATCTTCAGCCTGGAGATGTCCAAGGAGCAGGTTGCACAGCGTCTACTGTGTTCCGAAGCGGCAATCCCGAGCCAGAAGCTGCGCAACGGGTTCCTGGATGAAGACGAGTGGCGCAGGCTCTCGACCGCGCTTGGACGCCTGGGTGAGGCTAAGATATTCATCGACGATACGCCCGGCGTGTCCGTCATGGAGATACGCACTAAGTGCCGGCGGTTGAAGGCCGAGCACGGACTCGGGATGATCATCGTTGACTACCTGCAGCTGATGCGGTCGACGCACAAGGCCGAGAACCGGCAGCAGGAGATATCCGAGATCTCCCGGTCATTGAAGGGCCTTGCGAGGGAACTGGATGTTCCGGTCATCGCTCTTTCGCAGCTGTCCCGCGCCGTGGAGCAGAGGCAGAAGCAGATCCCTCAGTTGTCGGACCTAAGGGAATCGGGCGCCATCGAGCAGGACGCCGACATCGTCATGTTCCTTTACAGCGACCCTGAGATGGAACAACAGAACACCATTGAACTTATCGTAGCTAAGCAGAGGAACGGCCCCACAGGCAGCATAAGGCTGTTCTTCTCCAAAGATATCGGCAGGTTTGAGGACCTCGACGTAGTCCATACTCAGTAGAGAACCTCGTCAGCGGAGCAACACCGTTCGGGAGGCTTCCTTATGGGTTACTGGGACGTCATCATCGTGGGCGCGGGCCCGGCAGGCATCTTCGCCGCCCTGGAGCTCGCGCGTATATCTCCATCGCTGTCAGTGCTTGTGCTGGAAAAGGGCCACGACCTTGAGCGGCGTAGCTGCCCTCGGGAAGGCGCCATGGGAGGGTGCGTGAACTGCACGCCCTGCTCCGTGACTTCGGGTTGGGGCGGGGCAGGCGCGTTCAGCGACGGCAAGCTTACCCTCACCCCTCGCTTCGGAGGTTTCCTTAACGAGTTCCTCTCTCAGGAAGAGATATCCCGGCTTATCGATTACGTGGACGACATCTGGCGGGAGTTTGGGGCCGCTGACCGGCTGTTTGGCACCGACGAGGCCGCTGTCCGCGAACTCGCCGCGAGAGCGACGAGGGCGGGGTTGGACCTGATACCTGCCAGGATCCGCCACCTGGGGACCGAGCGCTGCCCGGCGATCCTCCGGGCGATGTACGACTACCTGAAGCCCAGAGCGACTATCCGTACCCTGTGCAAGGTCGAGCGGTTGCTGGCCAGAGACGGGCGGATAGAGGGTGTGGTCCTCGCCGATGGCTCTGTAGAGCGCTGCAAGTTCCTGATCGCTGCCCCGGGGCGGGAAGGGTCGGCGTGGTTCTCCGAGCAGGCAAGCGCGCTTGGGCTGGACACAGCCAACAACCCTGTGGACATCGGGGTCCGCGTCGAAGTGCCCGCGGTGATCGCCGAGGAAGTGACCGAAAAGGTCTGGGAACCCAAGATCCACTACTACTCCAGGGCCTTTGACGACCTGGTGAGGACCTTCTGTGTATGCCCCCACGGGGAAGTGGTCACCGAGAACTCAGGCGGCGTCGTCACCGTAAACGGGCACTCGTGGAGCGATAAGCGGACGCAGAACACAAACTTCGCCCTGCTGGTGTCCAAGATGTTCACCGAGCCCTTCAAGGAACCCATAGCCTACGGCAAGTACATCGCCAGCCTTGCGAACATGCTGGGAGGCGGCGTCATCGTCCAGAGGCTGGGGGATCTTTGGGAAGGGCGGCGGTCTACCGACAAGCGCATCCGTAAGAGCATGGTGGAACCCACGTTGAAGAGCGCGACCCCAGGTGACCTGACCCTGGTGCTGCCTTACAGGCACATCCGCAACATCCTGGAGATGCTGGAGGCGCTGGACAAGATCATGCCGGGCATCTGGTCCAGGAACACTCTGCTTTACGGTGTTGAGGTCAAGTTCTATTCTTCTCGCGTTAACGTAGGAAGATATATGGAGACCAAGATAGACGGGCTCTACGCTGTTGGAGACGGCGCCGGCATCACCAGGAGCCTGGCGCAAGCCTCGGCATCTGGAGTCCAGGCCGCGAGAAGTATCGCCGCCAGAGCGCACGCCAGCGGTTGACTCCTTGCGAAGCGAGTAATAGCATGGGTAATTGGTGAAAGAGTGCTTTCGCAGGGAGGGAACATCGCGTGCCCAGTAAGCTAGTCGCAGCTTCGGTTTTTCTTATCGCCTACACTCTCCTCATTACCCGCAAAGGCCGCCCGCCTATCGTCGTCTGGACCGGAGCGGCCTTACTCCTTGCCCTCAAGATCGTTACTCCGAGTCAGGCGCTGGGGAGCCTGAATCCCAACGTTTTCGGCATCATCATCGGTACCATGGTGCTATCGGACCTGTTCATTGACTCCAATGTTCCTGCCTACCTTGCATCTGTAACTGTGAACAGGTCTGGGACCATACCCAGGGCTCTCCTGTCGGTCTGCATTCTCTCGGCGGTCGTCTCCGCCTTCATAGATAACGTAGCAACCGTGCTCATGATAGCCCCGATAGCGCTCGAGGTCTCGAAGAGGTTGCGTGTCTCGCCCGTATCGTTCCTCATTGGCATCGCAGTATCCGCCAACCTGGAGGGAGCCGCCACGCTTGTAGGCGACTCGACCTCGGTGCTGCTTGCTTCTGCCGCGGACATGACATTCATGGACTTCCTGTGGATGAACTCCCGCCCGGGCATCTGCTTTGCCGTGCAGATAGGCGCAGCCGGCGCGCTCTACGTTCTCTACCTTGTCTTCCGGCCCAACAAGGGCAAGTGTATCCCGGTATCTCAGCCGACGGTTGGGTCCTGGGTACCGACGACCCTCATGGTGCTCATGATGCTGACTATGGCTGTTTCTAGCTTCATCCCGAATAGGCCTGACTGGACTATCGGGGGCATCTCCCTTGCCTACGGAGCCATCGGCCTCCTGTGGAGCAAGGTATCCGGATTTGGCGAGATCAAGGTGAGAGATCTCGACTGGAACGCGGTCTTTCTCCTTGGAGGTTTGTTTGTCCTGATAGGAAGCCTGACTTCCACCGGGCTCATCGCCGATATCGCAGCTCTCATCGCCGGCTGGGCCAAAGGCAACTCGTTCCTGGCTTACAACATCATAGTTTGGGTATCGGTTCTCCTATCTGCGTTTGTGGACAACATCCCGTACACCATGGCTATGTTGCCGGTCGCACAAATGGTGGCCATCAGCACAGGCACCTCGCCATACGTCATGATGTTCGGGCTGCTCCTGGGCACAACGCTGGGAGGCAACATCACGCCCATCGGCGCCTCGGCAAACGTGGTCGCGGTTTCGCTGCTGCGGAAGGAAGGGTACGATGTTCCTTTTACTGAGTTTATCAAGATCGGATTGCCCTTCACGGTAGTCGCGGTGCTTGCGGGATCCCTGTTCAACTGGGTGATCTGGCGCTAGGAATGCTGTAGATTCCGATTTGACACAACATTTCGCTTCTAGTATAGTTTACGTTTGGAGAGCCGGATGCACGCGTCGCACATTGTGCCTGATACAACATTCACAGATTTGATGCTGCAACGCTAATGGCACAAGATGCAAAACCGGCTTTTCCTATTTTCTCGGATCCATCTACTCAGAATCGACCTGCGGGGATGCTGCATTTTTGCGTCCGTTAAGGTACAATTCTGTACGCACGCAGTCCGCGCGCATCGGATTGCTGATGTCATCCGGAGGGGTGGCAGAGCGGTTGAATGCGGCAGTCTTGAAAACTGTTGAGGGTGCAAGCCCTCCGTGGGTTCGAATCCCACCCCCTCCGCCACTTTGGACTAACTCACTCACGTCGTAACCTACTAAGCGTTGCCCCACATTGTCTAGGCAAATGCTTGTGTCCTTTGACATGATTAGATTAAAATGATTAGAATCATATTAGAATAGAACGTGATTAAAATGTGCTCTGTGAACCATGTGCAGGCAGCACACGAGGTGAGAATCATGAGTCTTACTGAGAGTACCACTCTTGAGTTGAAACGTGAGTTTGTAACAGATATCGTAAAGACTGTCATTGCGTTCGCCAATACCACCGGTGGGACTATTCTCATAGGAGTGGATGACGACGGCGCCGTTATTGGTGTAGACAACACGGATGATACCCACTACTTGGCGGGCAAAGGAATAAGACCGGAGGGAGTCTTTGTCAGGCAGGGGGCTTCGACTGTACCGGCAACTGAAACCGCCATATTGCGAATGATCAAGGAGACTGATGGAGAGAAGTACGAGGATGTGCGTTCACTCGTGCAGGAACTGACTTTTACCGAGACAGCCCGGGAGTTTGAGGCGCGCAATCTGCCCTTTGGGCCCAACCAGAAGAGATCGCTAGGCTTATTGAACGCTGATGGGGTCTATACCAACCTCGGACTCCTGCTATCCGATCAGTGTGTTCACACCGTTAAAGTTGCTGTGTTTCAAGGAAGAGAGAAGACAGTCTTCAAGGATCGGCGCGAGTTCTCTGGAACTCTGCTCAAGCAGCTGAAAGACACCTATGAGTTCATCGATCGATACAACAGCGTACAGTCGGAGATCAAGGGACTGCATCGCAGGGACAGACGGAACTACCCTCCTGAAGCGATCCGCGAGGCGTTAATCAATGCCATTACACACCGGGATTACTCGTTCAGAGACAGCACCTTGGTTAGTATCTATGATGATCGCATCGAGATTGTCTCCATCGGCGGTCTAGTGAAGGGTATCTCTTACGACGACATAATGCTGGGAGTATCCGTTGCCCGCAACAGGAACCTGGCCAATGTCTTCTACCGCCTATCGTTGATTGAGGCGTATGGAACCGGAATATCCAAGATCTTGAAAAGCTATAATGGCTCAGTGCTGCAACCCAAGATTGAGGTAAGCGATAACGCCTTCAAGGTTAAGTAGTGTCCTTATACTTCTGTAAAAAGGGATCCTAACGGATCCGATGGTT
>CAZRRG010000020.1:0-29734 GCA_964602455.1 uncultured Eubacteriales bacterium
TTTCTCCCACCTCGCGGACTGTCTACGGGCCGGCCTGGTCATCGCATTTTCCCCGGCCAGCTTCGGCGCCTTGACCTTCTGGGCCTTCTTGACGGCCCGCCGCCCGGGTGTGGAGGTGACCATCTGCGAGGTCGTCTCGTTCCCATACGTGTGCGACCTTAGGCCTGATGGGACTGTGTTCGTCCACGGGATCAAGAAGGAACTCCGCGCGGCGGTGAGTCCCACCAGTCAGACCGGACCGGTCCTGGCAACCCTCAACCGCTACCTGGACATCCTGATTCCGGCCAAGAGTTTCCTTGAGACCAGCCTCGATAACATGAACATGACGCTGCATCCGCTTCCTGTGCTGCTGAACCTTCACGCGACTGAGACGGCGCCGGCGACGTTCCGCCACTTCATTGACGGCGTGACGCCATCCATTGGCAGGCTGCTGGAGAAACTCGACGCAGAACGGATGGCCATCGGAAGAGCCTATGGGTTGAGCCTTACGTCAGCCATCGACCAGCTGAAGACGTACTACGGTGACCGCGGCAGGGACACCATCGCCGAGTATGTAACCGCCCCCGACGGCCCATATCCCAACGTCAAGGGTTTTGGTATCCGGAGCAGGTATGTTACCGAGGACGTGCCCTACCTTGTCGTGGCGGGGCTTTCTCTGGCAGACGCGGCAGGCGTACCTGCACCCACGATGGAACTCTGCGTGCAGCTGGCGAGCGCGATAATGGATGTGGACTACCGCTCATCCGGCTACACACTTGCTCGCCTGGGGCTCGAGGGCCTCGACCGCGAGGGTATTCTGGCTGCCGTGGGGGAGAACTAGGGGATCATTGCGCGGGTCGCCAGCAGGCCTGTTCCGCCTCATATAGCTCTCACGCTGCGCGATGTCGCTCGGATCCGCCACGTTTTCGCCTCGTGGCGGGCGTCTTCCGCATAAGATGAAAAACGTGGCGGGCGAAACCCGCCACGTTTCCGACTCGTTCCCGCTTTGATCCGCCACCGCCCCAAATCTTGGCGGGCAGAACCGGCCACTAGATTCTCCTTCGGAAAACCGAGCTCGTCCCGAGAAGATTTGAGGGGCTCCGAACTCCTCCGACAACCTCCGGTCCGTCCATTGTGCTCGAACCGTATCCCCCTAGCGCCGCTTGTGGAAGTCGCCGTTCTTCCCCTGGTGGCAGCACGCTTCAGAAGGAAGCACCCGTTTAGCGAGGATGCATCGAACCGAAGCATCCGGTGGAGGAGGACGCTTCAATCCGAAGCACGGTTCGTACCTTCCGGGTTCTTGCGAACCCATCCCAGATAGCCATGCGCAGCCGTGCCCCTCATCACGTAAACCGCGCACGCCTGTGCACCTCATCACGCAGGGCCCGTCCACTGGTGCCCCTCATCACGCTGACCATGCTTCAAATCGGAGCAGCCTGCTCCTGGAGGGCCTCCCGGCTTCCTCAAAGTCCGCAACCCCGCTTCAAATCCGTGCGCCCTCGCCGGAAGGCCGTCCACCCATGCCCCTCATCAGACGGAGGACGTTCATTCTCGGTGCAGCCCCCCATATATGGGGTGGATTGGCAGGCATCCCCCTAGAGGCTTGTTAATAGCGGTTGTGAAGCAGTGTTTTGAACAATAGCGAAGCAGTGGTCCGAAGTACGTATGGTGAGACCCCTTCGTACTTGGGCGTCAACGGCCCTGGTTACTCAGCCACGTCCAGGTCTTGCCCCTCAGCTTCTCAGCCAAGTCGGCCGCATCTGCAACTCCCAGAGGACCGATGTCGAAGTATTGCTTGCTGCCCATCATGCCGCCTCGCGAGTCCTTCACGAAGTTCGTCTCGCAGAGATCCCCCAGCAGGAAGACTCGGGATGGGTACTCCCCTCTGGCTGCGCGGATCTTTTCAATCGCCTCGGCCTCGAGTGACTTCTGGGTCTCATCGGCGTTGCTCCACTGCATTTTGGCTGCGTCCTCCGAGTAGACTTCCACTACGCCTCTGATGAGTGCCACTTTGCTGACTCGCTTGTTGCCATACATCCCGAAGTACTTGCACCGAGCGTGGTTGTAGGCACCGCCAGCCGCCGGACAGATGTAGACACCGTGTCGCTCGATGTCCTCAGGGATCCGTACACAGTTGACGACATCCAAGAGATCCTTCCATCTGGGGAGGAGGTTTCTGTTGTCAAGGTAACTGCGGAAATCCTTGACCACATCCTGAAGACTTCTTGGGAGCGAGTCCGTCGGAATCGCGGCGAGGAACTCTTCGAAGGTGGCAGCACGAAAGGCGACCGAGCCCGAGTACCTCTCGCGACAAAGATCCTTTATGTGGGAGAACCTTGTTTGGGTGTCCGTTTCGAAGTTGCTGAGCGCGAGGAGGATCTTGAGTCCGGGCTCATCCTTCATGTTGTTCAGATGCTGCTCAAGCTGGTCATCATGGAACCAGTCGGACTCTTTGGTCTCGATGAAGATCTGGAATGCAGCCTGGGATATGAGCCCGTCCGGCACGCTGCTCCCCCGCGACACCTGCTGGTGGAACTGGACGCCGACGCGACTCCCGACTTCTTCGCCGACCAGGTTGGTGAGGAACTCGCCGAGCAGTCCCGGGCTCTCAGAGTACATCAACTGCATGAGAAGCAGGCAATAGTTAGTTGTGCGGTTCTCCCCCTGGTCATATCCAGAGAACAGGCTGACTCTCTGTCCCATGATGTGCCCCCCCGTTGCAGGTGCTGGTCTTTGTGTTCTTCGTGGGAGGGAGGTGTCCTGCAGGAGCCCGGCAAGGTCGTGTCAGTGTGTCAAGCGCCGCGGGATAACGGTGCTTCGGAATGAAGCACCCGGTTAGGGGGGATGCTTCGATTCGAAGCAAGGTCTAGACCCGCCCGTCTGCTCAAATAGCTGCCCGGCCAACCGTGCTCTAATCACGTAAACCGCGCACACCTGTGCACCTCATCGCACAAAGCTCGCTCACTGGTGCCCCTCATCACGCTGACCATGCTTCAAATCGGAGCACCCTGCTCCTGGAGGGTCTCCCGGCTTCCTCAAAGTCCGCAACCCCGCTTCAAATCCGTGCGCCCTCGCCGGAAGGCCGTCCACCCATGCTCCTCATCAGACGGAGGACGTTCGATTTCGGTGCAACAGGCTCAGGGAGTGGCAAGGAGGCGCAGTGAGGCGCAGGTCCCACCCGAGATTCCATCCTCGGCAGATCATGGGTGTATTAGCAGGTAGTCCGGTGATCATTACCGAAGTTATCAAGAAGTCCCCAAGGTCTGTACTATCTCTTTGTCCGATTAGCATGACTTGTGCGACCCATCTACTGCGCCTTTAACGCGCTGGAGGAGGCCCTATGTTGCACCTAACGCAGATACGCCTGCCTGCGGCGGGCTCCAGGCACAGATCTCTGACCACTATGGGCTCCAGACTTGACTGCCTAGAAGCTGTGAGCTTGAGGCGTGAACCCAAGCCTGGATCTAGGACCGGGCGCAAGTTCAGCCCCCTACCTCTTCTTCTTGCTACCTTCATCCTGGCATCCACGGTGCTTACGGCGGCCGCACCCGCCGCACTAGCCTTCGGTCTCCCCGAGGGGGGGAGGGTCTACTACAACAGGCAGCTAACGGTCTACCCTGTTATGAACGCTGACACCTACAGAGACCTCAACTTCCTGAACTCCTATATAGAGAAGAACAACAACTCAATCTACAACGTGGCGCCTGAGTTCAGACGAGACCCGCGCTCTGAGGGCTCGGAGGAAATGCCGTACTACCTCACCTTTGGCACGGAGTTCTACCATGAGAGCGACAGCAAGACGTACGACGTCTTCTATACCTATGAGATTGAGGACCCGTTCAAGCCCGCGGCGGTCAAAGGCGACCTGGCGGTGAGCCTCATCGCGGATCTGCACAATGACAGGCATTGGAACATAAAGCGTCACCGCGAGACCTGGACCGCATACCCCACAGCGTACATAAGCAGCAGAAACGGCACCCTGATTAGACACAAGACCGACTATATCGACAACGATAAGACCGTCTCGGGCATGGGAAGAAACGAGTTCAAGTCTGCCGGCTCGGGCGTTGCGAGCCTCGCGTTTGGCGCTCTCGGGAATGCCTGCACGTGCGGATCGTCCTGGGTGCGCAACATCAGTATCATACTGGCGGACACGGTGGGCCCCAAGGTGGCGTCGGTGTGGGTGTCGCGGGAAAGGCCGTATGTTCCAGGGGTCATGCAGGAATGGAAGGACTTCAAGGCTGGCGACACGCTCTACATAAACCTCAAGTTCGATGAGCCGATCCGGTTCGCGAACGATACCGCTCCCTTGCTTGAAGACGCGCCCAAACTCCGGTTCAAGGTGAAGGGGATCGACACCGATACCGAAGAACCCCAGATACAGGAAGAAGCAACCCTGGTGAGCCTGGACTATGACACGCTGACGTTCAAGTATGTCATCCCCGAGACCTTCCGCGTGAATGGCCAGGATGTGCTCGCAAACTATTACATCTACGAGATTGCTCCCTACGCCCAGCAGACCACCTGGATAGGTGGCAACAGCGCCTTCGAGCTCAAACTCTTTGGCAGGACCGACTCCAGCAAGAAGTACCTCGACACCACCAGGAGGACCTCGTCCCTCATCGTCGACCTGGCGGGGAATCCGATCCGGACCGGCGCCTCGGTCGTCACCGTGAGTAACCCCGCGTACTTGGACAATGTGCCTCCCACGGTGCGGAGAATTGAGCTTGTGCGCCCTGAGCACAAATACGGGACTGTCGCGACTCCCAGGGACGTTTTCGCTACGATGGGGCAGAAGATCGGTTTCTACGTTTACTTCTCTGAGGAAGTGGCCCTGCTTGACACGGTCGGCGGCAGGACCTACACGAACCCGTGGGGTCTAGTGGCGGACCTGAACATCAGCCTGGATGGGACCCCGGTAAAGGCGGCGATTGTCCCGGAAAGGAGCGCCACTGTCCGCGACGGTCTGAACGGCCCGATGGTCTCGCGGCTCTACTTCGAGACGACGCTCAACTCAAACATGGCGCCGATCATATGGGACGGTAGAGATCTGCCCATCGGTATCAACAAGATCTACGTGGATAGCAGTAATGCGGCCACCGAGGGCCACATCTTTGCCGACATCCGTGGCAACCAGTATGACCGGGATGGCGTCACCGAGTTCGTCAACGCTCCTGACGGCTCAAGGATCATGCCCGCGCAGCAAGCGTGGCTGGACACCACCAAGCCTACAGCGACGACTACGGCCGACACCACTGAAGTTGGCGGAAAGACAGTGTACACCCCGATCCCGTTCGATGACGGCTTCTGTTTCCCGGTGACCGTGTCCGACCCGGTCGGTCTTGGTACCCAATACCAGAGCCTGACGAATGGCATGACCGGCGTGTTCAAGTGGAACGACAGAACCGACGGGGACTTCATGTTCGAGTACGTGGCTACCGGGAGCGTGGAGCGGCCGACTACGGGCTGGCGGTCCGGCAAGACCGACCAGCAATGCACAATGCTCCAGATAGATTCGGGGAACTACATCCACATCCGCCTGCTTCCGGATGTGGCCTACGATATGGGCCAGTCGGAGATGGTTATCCACCCCCTCGACTATGCCATGAACGCCGGCGAAGTCGTCTTTCCACTGGACCTCAAGCTGGACATGGCCGGTCCCAGGTTCACGAGCAACGGCTACCGCACCTCGTACTCCTTTACGACAGGGGGCCGCATCGACACGTCGGTGACGGCCTTGGACGTCAGCAAGATCAGCGTGGTCGAGTACCAGTGGACGGCTCAGGGCGAAGACGCGGCTGAGGACGGGTGGACAGCTGTCGAAGACTTTGACGGAGGGTCGACCGACGAGAGGAAGACCTTCATCCTCCGCCTCGACGGACTCCCGACGGGGGCTCATCACAAGTTCTCGCTGCACCTCCGGGCGATGGATGTCAACGGATATGGACCCGGATACGGGAGCGGAGGCGGCAGCGGAGATGGTGGCTCCGGTGACGATGGCGGTAGCGGAGGAGGCGGCGGCAGTGGAGTCGGCGCCGACTCCGACGCCGTGGTCTTCAACATGGGCATCGACCTAACCACGCCTGCGTACGGCATCGATCTGGTCACCAATCCGTCGACTCCCCAGGCTGCTCACAGCGCCAAGGTGTACCTGCCGGATCAGGGTGACATCCCCCTCGAGGGGAACGCGGCCAAACTCTGGGTGCTCGTGAATAACCCGGCTACCGGCAACTACTGGATCCGGGTTTTCGACTACTTCGATGTCCGCGGCGAGGAGAAGGCTTTCGACATCTTTGACCCCTCTCAGGACTTCGGAGCGTGGCAGACCACGACGCCGGTGCGCAAGAGCATCGCAGTACCCGACATGTCCGTCAGTCCGCCCGACACGCTGTGGTTCGACGGTTGGTCCTACCTGCCAACGGGGTCTACCGAAAGCGGCATCCAGGACCTGCTCACAAGGTCTTACAGGAACGTCGAGATCACAATCATCGCGAAGGATTACTTCCGCTATGATGGGTGGCTGTTCGATTCAGCCTACGAGATAATCGATAGCGAGCTCGTAGCCATGGACACGTACGTGTTCAGCATGATGAACGGGGCGGCGATAAGCAGCGGGACCCGGGTTAACTCGGCTACCATCACTCCCGGCTCTCCAGTCGCCCACGTTGGCAGCTTCTATGTCCCTAGCAAGTGGATGCCAGATTCCCAGATCGACTCTCAGGGCACATGGGACCTGCTGAACATGCCGACCACTCTGGACGGCGTCATCTTCACGGTTGACCTGCGCAACTCGCTGATGCCGAGTTACGGCATAATTGACATCGACTTCGAGAGTCCCGATACCTACTTTGCGCTCTACAGAACAGGCTCAGACATTCCGCTGTTCATGACTCCGCTTGCCCCGCAGGCCTCTCAGTACATCGAGATACCCCAGGGTGTGGCTGACGAAACAGGTACCTACAAGGTCGTAGTGTCCATCTGCACCAAGAGCGGGGCTCATGTTGACCGCAGCGAGTACACCAACATCAGTATCGACGCGCGCAAGCCGGACACCTACGGAGTAACCCGGGTTTCGGACCCATACAGCATCTGGACGGGCAGCGGTTGGGTCTCAGCGGAAGAGATATCAACGACCTATGAGATTGCGCCGGGCGTCCGCACCTCCGAGATATTCGTGAGTGGGGAAAGCTCCCAGTACATCGACTTCGGCGGCCATATTCCCAACGTATCATACGGCTCGACGTCGTACAGCGGCGCCTTCATCAGGGTCTGGAACCAGACGGTTGTTGACAAACTCGATACGGACCCGTCGCTTTACATCCCTGAAAGCGACTTCATGTGGATCAACTGGAACGGCAGCTTCAGGCTGGATACCTGGATCCTGACGGCGCTTGAAAGAAATGAGATCAGGGACGCTCTTCGCAACCCCCCTGCTACGCCCAGGATGCCGATCCTACCCGGTGATAACGTGTTGAAGTACCAGATCGCCATACCCGGGACCGGGTTCAAGACGCCTGTGCACACCCTCCTTGTTCATGCCGGGACCGACCATCCGGTCATTGAAATGGCGCTGTCGCCGGAGAAGGCAATGGGGCCGACCAAGGACGGGGTGGTCGCGTCGATCAAGTCCCTCTCCAGCGAGGTCGTGTCTCCTGACAGCTTGACTGTCGGCCTTACTTTCAGGAACGGCGTGGGACTCGATCCCGCCCTCAAGACGACATTTAAGGAAGAGCGTGAGGTCACTCTCGCCGAGAACGGCGAGTACTGGTTCTACGCCTACGACAGGTACGGCGTTTTCGGGGTTGAGAAGGTCACCATCGACTGGATCGATAAGGAAGGGCCCACGCTCACCGTCGATAACCTGTCGGACCCCGCCAAGAACACGTTCAACTTCAGGGCAACGGTTAGCGACCCGTCGGGATCGGATAACTGCCGCCTCTACGTTGAGTTCGACGAGGCTTATTGCTCCGTGCTCGGAGTTACCCCAGGCACGGCCTTTGAGATACCGGCAGACGCGCAGTGGAATGCTGCTCGTGTGTCGCAGAGCGGGATCTTCTCGACCTCAAGGACCACAAGCGGCGCGTCCAGGGTCTATGAGGTGGCAGGGGCATTCAGGTTCGATGACAGCCCGAGCGCTCCGGCGATGGCCGTCCGGACCATCACCGTCTACGCCACGGACGTGGCGGGCAACGAGTCCGAGCGGAAGACCATTAACGTTACCGCGAGGAACGAACGCGCGTCGTATGTGAGCGGAGAGCTCGTGGGCGGCGCTCTCACCGCGACTTTCAGCAAACCCGTCCGGCTGTCTACCCCGAGCGAAGGGACCCTCCAGCCCGTATACAGCCTAACCAAGGAGGCGCTGCCGTTCTTCGCCAACGGCCAGTATGTCCTCAGCTACAGCGACATCTTCGGCGACCTGCGGGAAGAGACCATCACTGTGGACCAGTACTACGCACTGTACAACTGCGCGGTGAGCATCTCTGAGACGGCGCCCACCAATAAGGATGTAACGGTCGTGCTGACGACGGCTTTCAACGACGCGGTTGTGCTGGAGCCGCCCGCCAGCGTGGCAGGGGCGACCATCACTCTGACCCGCGACGACTCGAACAACGTCACCGGCGCCACGATCGTGATGACGACGAATGGGACTTTCACCTACACGATCAAGCCCAAGGACACCGCTTTCCCGCCTGTAACCAGGTCGATAGTAGTGAACAACATAGACAAGACCCCGCCTGTGGTCGGCATCATGTGGGCCTACTCGGGGGACGTTGTGACCGACGAGGTCCTCGGCGAGATCACGGCCGGCGACGTGATCGCCTCGCTTGACTCCGATAAGTTCCTTGTGCCGCTAGAAGGTACCGGTACCACTCACACCTTCTCGTTCGTCGACATCGACGGCGACGGCAAGAGCGACGAGGTCTCGTACACGTTCAAGTACTCGGATCTGGCGGGGAACGCGGGAGAGACTACCGTGACGCTGCCGGTCACGATAGTGACCAAGGAGCTGGTGGAAGGCGACGTCACGCCGCCTGACTACGAGTTCTCGGTGTACAGGGTGGAGGCCGGCGTGTACACCCGTGTGGAGCGCTACAAGAGGGCCGACTACGAGGCGTTCTACGAGTCGGCGGTGGACAAGTCGACCGCGTTCGCGCTCTTCTCGGGCATTCTGCAGCTGCGGTTTGAGGTTACCGACGAGAACCAGACCACTATCTTCGTCAGGGACGACTCGCCGGAAGGGATGACCGTCCAGGGGAAGACTGTGTGGGTATCCGCAAACGGCGACTACGTCATAGTCATCGAGGACACCGCCGGAAACCGTACCGAGGTGCCTGTGAGCATAAGGGGAGCCGACAATACCCCGCCGACAGGCTCTGTTGAGTACGTCAAGCAGCCCGGGTTCGGCATTAGGGCCTATCTAACAGTCTCCGATGACTCCGGACAGGTTACCGTGACCAACACCAGCGGAGTCCTGGTTGAGACCGCCGATGGTCCTTACAAGGGCCTGCACTACCACGACTTCCTGGAGAACGGTACCTTCACGTTCACGTTCGCGGATGCTGTGGGGAACAAAGGCAGCGCCGTTGCTGCGGTGGCCATCCTCGACATGAGCCCTCCGACGGGGTTCGTCCAGAAGTGGGTGCCCTACTTCGTCGACGCCGCGGGAGTGGCTGATGAGGATCGGCTCTCAGAGAAGCCCACCAACTCCGACGTAAGTGTCTACATCGGCTTTGACAAGTATATCCGGACAATAACGCCGTCGATCCTGGATGGCATCGGCACGCTGAGCGACGTCTCCGTCTCCCATACGTCCGACAGCGCCGTCGTGGTGTTCCGGCAGAACGCCAAAGTGAGGCTGCTCTACGAGGCGGTGAACTCCAAGATTGGTTCTATGGTCCTGGAGGTTGGAATCATCGACAAGACGGCGCCCACCATCACGGTTTCGCCGCCTGTCTCAACACCCGGTCTGGTCACATACACGTTCACGTCCGACGAGCCGGTGTACTTTGAGGACCAGGACAGGCCGGAGGAAGATAGAAACAAGCCTCTAGAGCCCGGTACGTTGTTCACCAAGGCATTTGGCCTCAACGGCGCCTACTCTTTGCGGTTCACCGATCTGGCCGGGAACACGACGGTAACGCAGGTCACCGTCGCCGGCATCGACAGAGAGCCCCCCGGGCTCACAGTGCGTGGGCTGCCCGCGACGAAGGAAGAGGTAGCCGTGTACAACGCGACGCACGATCCTGACGTGTCCCATGTTCTCACCAAGGAACCCGTCAGCTTCACCGTATCCATGAATGAGCCCGGGCGCATCTCATTCCTGGGCATTTCGTACCCGGTGGCTGCGGACCAGATAGTGACCCTGACCGTCGAGAACAACGGTACCTACGAGTTGACCGCCACTGACCTGGTCGGCCTTTCGACCCGCTACCAGTTCAAAGTAGACAACATTGACCGCCAGAAGCCCCAGATCGTGCTTTCGCGGCCGACCATCATGGTCCGCCAGGGTACGTCAGTCGCGGAGTTCGAGGACCTGGTGCTCACCATGGCGCAGGCCATCGACAACTGCGACCCGAGCCCGGCTCTGGCGATCACCAGGAGCCTCGATGACGCCAGGCTGGGCCAGCCAGGCACGTACGAGATCGAACTTGCGGCATCGGATTCGGCCGGCAACCGGCAGAGCACTACGGCGTTCGTGCGGGTCTACAGCAGGGATATGGTGGAGGTCAAGGTCAACGGCGCCCTAGCGCTGCCGGGCGAGACCCTGTTTGTGGCCGGAAACGGATCCTCCGTGCTGAACGTGACGGTGGACAACCTTCCGGCAGGTCCCAGCGGGCTCGAGCCCTACAGGATGTACTGGAAACAGGGGCTGAACACCGCCGGACAGATGAAGAACGCGTCAGAGTTCTCGGGAAGCTTCACGGCTCCCAAGGATGGGTTCTACACAGTGCAGATCGTAACCCAGGGCAGGGTTACCTCGACCCTGTTCATCTACTTCCAGAAATAGGTTGGTGCGCATGATGAAGAAGACCGTGCTGCGGCTTACGTCACTTCTGGTCACCATCGCAATGCTGGCCGGCTACGCGCCTGCGTTCGCCTACGCCGCGCCGTCGCCATCGGTGTCGATAGCTACCGGCAACATCGAGGCGACAGTGTCCACTGAGAACGGCGGCTTCGTCATCCGCACCGTCGAGGGCGATGTCATCACCAAGGACGACAACAACAAGGACCTGCTGTACCGTCGCGACCGGTTCGACACGTCCTTCACTTCGTTCCGGGTCACGGAAGGTACTGGACCCGCCGCGGTGACTCGCGACTACGTCTTCGGCAACGACTACTCCTACCTGGGGCTGGGGGGAGGAAGCCCCGTAGTCGCCAGGGACGGTGGCCGCATTGTCGCCGTATGGTCGGTAGACGACCTCATCTTCACCCAGACGCTGGAGCCGGTGGTGAGCCTTGAGTCCAGCCAGCATGGGACCGTCAAGATCTCTTACTCGGTGGAGAACAGGAAAGGCAATCCGGTATCGGTGTTAGTGCGAATCCTGCTGGATACCGCGCTCGGCGACCAGGACTACGCCTACTACGAGCTGGCCAAGTCCGAAACATCCAGCGAGTACGATCGGATCGAGAAGGAGAAGGCGCTGGACATAGCGACGGATTTCATCCCGCCCAGCTTCTTCGCCTATGACGACTACGAAAACCCCGGTACGGCGGCATATACCATCCAGGACTACTCCGACGGCGCGCTAAGGCCGTACCGTATAGCCTTCGGCCACTGGAACAACCTGGCGTCCACCATCCTCGACTTCACGCCTGACGGTGACCTTACGTTCACCAACCCCTACAACAAGGCCTATCTCACCGCAGACAGCGCATTTGCTCTCTATTACGACCTGGGTACGGTCGATGCGGGCAGCGCAGGGAAGCCTGCGTCGATCTACTACGGCGTTGATTCCAAAGTGAGGATCCGGGAGAGCGACCGCGTCGGCATCACGACCGTCTACCCGGCCAGCTTGGGGATCGATGATGCCGGCGACTACGTCCACTCCGTGGACGGCGGTCCAGACGAGGTTGGCTACCTAACGGTGCAGACCAACATCGTCAATCTGGACCGGTATGGAGCAAGTAAGATAGAGAGGCTCAAAGTGGCGGTCCTCGTCGACGACGGGTTCACCCCGGAGTACATCGACGGTTCGCCCATCGACATGGACCCGAGCACTCCCGGCGTGATCGACCCGCCCACCAACAAGAACCCTTACACCGTGGATATCGCGGATCTTGAAGTGGGCGAGATGAAGACGATCACCTGGCGCATCAAGGCCGATGTCAGGGAAGAGACAGCCTATCGCAGGATTATCTTCCGGGCGTACAACATGCCGGACTCGGCGGGCGGCCTGCTCCTCCTCGACAACCTGGTTGGTTCCGCCACCGCGACCGTGCTTTGTCCGGGGGGGGAAGGGCTACCGGCCATCACCTTCACCAGCGCGGGCCCCACGGTCCTCTACAACAAGGGCCGTCGGCACATCTTCCTGACCGGCACGGGGTTCACCGTTCTTAACGGTTCGTACCAGCCCTTCCTGTACCTGAAGAGCGACCGGAGCACCTTCTTCCCGGTCCCGTCCTCAAACATCATCTACGACGAAGGCGGTAGGCCCGGAGTACTTGAGATTGTGCTCACGGACCAGATGCCGGCGGGGGACTACGAGATGTTGTTTGAGCGCCTGCCTGGCGGCGGCAGCGATCTTGCCGAGAAGGTGACGGCTCCCGCACTGAGTTTCCTAATGACCACCGACCCCACACACCGGAATGACACCTACGGAGTCGTGGCCGTGGTCAAGGAAGGCAGCTTGCCCAGCTTCACCTACTCCATAAAGGCCTTCCAGGACGAACAGGCGTTCAGAGCGTTCTCCGGCAACGTGCTCCTTGTGTTCAGAGGCAATTTCTCCATCACAGAGCAAGACCCTGAAACCGGCAGAATCCTCTGGTGTTCGGCCGTATCCACCTCCAGGAAAGACTCCATCAACGTGAACGGGGCCCTGGACTTGGAGGACGGCAACGTCCAGATCTACAGGGGCGGGCCCGGCAACGACAGGTTGTT
This sequence comes from uncultured Eubacteriales bacterium, assembly GCA_964602455.1. Taxonomy (GTDB): domain Bacteria; phylum Bacillota; class Sulfobacillia; order Fermentithermobacillales; family Fermentithermobacillaceae; genus JBBDIP01. Next base: position 13,079 of record CAZRRG010000020.1, read on the forward strand.
GGTCGAGTTCAACGGCGACCTGTATACCACCAACAGCCATACATCGGTGTGGTCCGGCGAGTCATCCCTGACGCCGCTCCTCGACGGGGCGGACTACGGCCTCATCAGCTACAACGAGCGTGGTGAGCGCGTCTTCGGGCATCAGCCCCAGAACATCATCTCCATCGTGTGGCCGTGGGGCTACAATATGCTGCAGACCATTGGCGGCTTCGCTGTGGACTTCCGCTACGGCCAGTTCGGGGCAATGTACGATAATAACGACCTCGATTGCTTCAATCCGATCGGCTACGTGATCTCCTTTGGCGGCAAGCTGGACCTTTCGTTCCTCATGCCCGGCGGCTCCAAGCAGGCCGAAGAGGTCGAGCGGGATAAGGACAAGAGCCGCTCCGGGTCCGAATCCAAGAGCGCCGGCGACGGCGGCCTCAAGAAAGACGTTGTCGATTACAGCCCCTCCGAGACCGCCAAGAAGGAAAACGAGAAGAACAAGGTGGAGCCGGCCGGGAAGATCAATGTCGAGGACATCCTCTTCGGCAACAACAAGGGTTTCCTGGGCTTTAACGCCAGCGCCGAGATCATGCTCCCCAAGTACTTCGACGCCCTTCCGCCCATGGGCGGAAGGCTGGCCATCAACACCATCGGAGGCTACAAGGTTGGGGTTCTGGGCAAGGTCAAGACGCTCAAGATGGACCTGGAGTTTGAACTCAGAGTGAGGAACGCGCCAGATGAGTGGTACCCGGTCCCGGATAAGCTCTTCTTCTTCATGGGCGGCTGGGAACCCGGGGTCAACATCGACGCCATGGGCGGGATCTGGATCACCGGCGTAGGCGGCGGCATCGACAACCTCTACGACACCATCTTCAAGAGCGGAACTATTCCCCTTACGCTGCTGCTATCCGCTGACTTCGACATCCTCAAGGTGATGTCGGGTCGTGCGGACCTGGCCCTAAGCTTGCGCGGATTCCAGATGAAGATGAGCAATGTAAGGCTCAAGAACACCGATAAGGTAGTCATCAACAACGGCATTATCAACACCCAGTGGTCCCCAGACTTCTACATGCAGCTCTCAGCGTGGCTGGACATACTCGGGGTCATCATGGGTAAGACGTACCTGGTGGTAGACGACGGCCTCATCGAGTTCTTCGCCCGCGCCGACATCAGGGTGCCGAAAGACGTCAAGGTTGTAGGCGGCCAGACCGTGGCCAACGTGGACCTCGGAGGCGACTCCAACAGGCTATGGGGCGCTTTGAGCGCTCTGGGCATCAAACTCGGCGTGACCTACTACTGGGGCGGCGACGTGTCGTTCGGTACCGGCGCCCACGTGGCGAATCCCACGTATCCCGAGCTGCTTGGCTACACCGATGTGCCGGTGGGAGTGGCAGCAGGTTCCGGCGAGACCCTGTACATGAGGGTGGGAGGGAACCTGTCGCCCGGGATAGCGGCGCAGGTCCTGGACGAGATCACCGTGGATGGTGCCACTCAGGACGGGCTCACCTTGGACGGTCGTGACGCCGGTGGGCCGGCGCTTCCAATCCTGCTAGGCATCGACCCGTCGCTCAGGTCCGATGTGTTGCGAACAGTCCACGTGCTCAACCTGGGAGATACGAGCAACGACGTCGCCGTCACCGTGACGTTCAAGGGTGGCGACAGGCCGGTCACCCCAGAAGAAGTCCTTGCGGCTGTGACAGTCCTCAAGCCGGGCGGCGACGCCTATCCGCTGATCCTGTGGCGGAACGAGGAAGGGGCCGACAACAGCAGCGCCAACGCTTGCTTCGTGGACAATGAGGACACCGGCGCCTCGACCCTCAGCTTCACCATAACGGACTATGTCGCAGGCGATTGGAGCATCACAACGACTCAGGCGGCCGACATCGTTTTGTACGAGGTGGGGGAGCTCCCCGACGTGACGTCCTTCATCGCGGCGATGAACGCCGGCACAGGCAAACTGGATGTTTCGTGGGCAGGCAACGGCCTGGATGAGACTGAGATCGACATCTACGTCACCCCCAGCGTGGGCGACGGCGCAGGCGATCCCGGCGAGATAGGGTATCCTGTCTGGTCAGCGGGCGGCATTGATAGCGCAGGTGCTCCGCGTCCGGCTCCCGACGCGGGCGGGCAGTCCGTATCCATCGACCTCCCGGACGGTCTTCCGAGCGGCGACTATTACGTCCGGATGGTGATATCCAAAGAGGATGCCGTAAACAAGACCGTGATCGCCTCAGGTGAGGGTGGAACCCCCACTGCCTACCGGTTCTCTTTCACGAACTCCAATGCGCCGCCGGCGCCCGCTTCGGCGTCCATGCAGAACTGTGGCGACAACATGTTCAAGGTCACCGTGGGCGGACCCCCGGCCAGTCTCGACGGCTACCTGGTCAGCCTCTATGAGCAGGTAGAGGGCGGCGGTCTGGTCGAGACCGACTTCATCGGGATTCCCTTCGAGAAGGATGAGGAAGGGAACCTGCCCGAGATGAAGATCGGCTGGACGTACGTGCTATACAGGGGCGAAGGAGATTCAGCCGAGCCGGTGATATATGGCCTGCTCGCGGGCAAGTCGTACGTGGCCAAGGTGTCGGCTTTCAACATCGACGACGGCGGTACGCCGGAGGATCCTTCGGATGACCTCCTGATCCGCAGCGCCGAGGTAGGGACTGCTGCGGTGACGTTGGCGGAGATGAGCACTCCCGTGATCGAGTGGAAGGCGGAACCGGGCTCGTTTAGGCCGGTCGCGAAGAGGGTTACCGGCGAGGACGGAACCGAGCGCACCGTATTCATAGACACTTTCGCCACGAGCAATGTCAGCTTCGTGCTGGAGTCGGATGTCCCGGTGGCCGGCTACTGGAGCGTCGACGGGAGCCTGTCCCGCGATCCTCTGGATCCCGATGACACGGGTCTGCACCATGTGAGCAATGTTACGGCAGCGCGGGTTGATAACCTGGAGATGTGCGATGGTGAACATACCATCTACTTCACGGGGACCGACGCCGACGGCGACAGTTTCTCATTCACCAAAGTCATCGGCGTTGATACCACGCCTCCAAGGCTTATGCTGTCATCACCTGTTGATGGTACGTTCTTCGAGACTGTCGACGGGCCAGCCAGGTTCTACCGCGTTCTCATCGCCGGGGTGGGCGACAGCGACGCGCGGTACACGTTCATGGTTGACGGCGACACGGTGGTTGACGGTCAGACTCTCGCTGAACTGGGCGTTAGCCTCGATCCGTTCGGCGTCTTCTCGTATGACCTTAATCTTGGACCAGACGATGTGTCCAGTCATGTCGTGACCATAATCGCCGAAGACGCCGTGGGGAACACGGTGAGTTCCACCGTAATGGTGCGGAACGAGGCGCTGGCGAGGGAAGTGAGAGGCCTTACGCTACTGCGCGACGGCGTTGCCTGCGATGACGTGGACCTCGTGCCCGACGGTTCGACTACGGGAACGATGCAGTTGAAGATCACGCCCAGGTCTGGCCCGCCGTTCGTGGTCAACGACCAGACGCTGGTGCGGTGGACGGCCACTGCCAGGCAAGGGTCTGCCGGCATCGAGCCCGACGGCACCTTCACCATCGAGCCCGGCAGCGCCGGGTACATCGAAGGTGAGTGGCTGATATCGGACAGCGCCAGCGTGAAAACCCTGGCCACGTTCGGAACGGAGTATTCCGCTCCGGACAGGAAGACCCTGACAGTCAACGCCGATCCCGTCGAGGGTGGGACAGCCACCGGAGCCGGCCCCTATTACCCGGGCGCTCTCGTGACGCTTACGGCGACACCTAGCGACGGCTATAAGTTTGACAGGTGGGAGACGGCAAGCGGCGGCTCCTTCACCGATGCCGGCAATCCTACAACGGTCTTCGCAATGCCCGCAGATGACGCCGTGGTCACGGCTCACTTCCGGCGAGCCGCCGGCACGGGTCCATCATCCGATGATTCATCGTCGGATGACGATGCCCCGTCCCCGGTCATTCTGGGTCAGACATACGCGTTCTCGGGAATCACGGTTACGATACCCCTGCTTGCGGGCTTTGAGTCGGCTGCCGCGACCATTGTCCCCTATTACCTGGTTGACGGTGGGGAAGTCCCGGTGGCGTTCAGCCGCGTATTGGACGGCAAGCTCGTGTTTATTGCGCCAACAACGACAACGTTCTACGCTAAGAGCAAGGCGATCACGTTTGACGATACCCAGGACCACTGGGCGCGGCAGTCCATCGACTTTGCTGTGGCCCGGGGACTGTTCAACGGGGTTGGGGAAGGCCAGTTCGATCCGGACGGCCAGATGACCAGAGCGATGTTCGCGACGGTTCTGGCGAGGCTGGACGGCGCCGACCTATCTTCCTATGGCTCGTCAGGGTTCTCGGATGTCCCATCAGACCAGTGGTACTCTCGCGCGGTGGACTGGGCTGCTCGGGCGGGTATCGTGAACGGCACAGGCGATGGCAAGTTCTCGCCCGATGAGCCTATAACAAGAGAACAGATGGCCGCCATGATGATAAGGTATCTGAACTACTCCGGATTTGCGCCGCATGCAACCGGCGGCGACACTCCGTCGTTCACAGACGTTGATCTGGTGAGCGGATGGGCCCGGAATCTGATGGCCTCAGCGATCCATTTGGGGCTCGTCAAGGGTAGGGAAGACAACACCATAGATCCCTGGAGCTCGGCCACCAGGGCTGAGTGCAGCACCGTGTTCCAGCGGCTTATAGAGGCGGTCTTGGCGGGGCAGGTGTAGGCGAGTTGGTAAGCGGATCGCGGTCGCGTAGCGCATACTTCTGGCGCAAGGCAGTTCTGCTTGTGCTTGCCGTCTGCGTGGCGTTGCCGTGGACCGTTCTGCCTGCACACACCGCGTTTGCTGAAGCATCATCATACATTACGGGCGCTTCGGCTGCCGGACCTTGGGTTGCCGGTCCCACAGCTCACGAGTTCACGGCATTCAGGTCCATAGCATCCGCTTCGACGGCATCCGGGTCCACGGTCGAACCTATCTCATACCCAGTTAAGGTCGCTCTCATCGACACTGGCGTCGGGAGGGACAGGCTACCGGAGGGCGCGTCGGTGGAACCCGGCCGCAACTACGTCTTCGAGGATAAGGACACGACGGACGTGGTCGGCCACGGGACCAGGATCGCAGGCATCATCCTGGACATCGCGCCGGACGTAACCCTAGTCCCTCTCGTCTACTACTCCCAGTACCCGTCCGGCGTGCCCGCAAATGGCGGTGTAGCGGCCATATGCCGGGCTATCTATGACGCGATCGACGTCTACGGGTGCCGGGTCATCAACGTGAGTTCCGGTCTGACGGTCGACGATGAAGCGCTTCGGGAGGCAGTCAGGTACGCGGAGGAAAAGGGCGTCATCGTGGTATCGGCCGTAGGGAACGACAGGGTTACTGCTCCTGAGCGAGTCTTCTACCCGGCGGCATATGAGACTGTCATCGGTGTCGGCGCCGTCTCAGTAGGCGCTGCCTCAGTAGGTGCGATCTCAGTAGGTGCGATCTCGGCCGAGGTGGAATCCGCTCCGTTCTCTCAGGCAAACAGCAGCGTTACCGTCGTGGCCCCCGGCAAGGATCTCCGCGTTATCTCCATAAGGTCGTCGGCCGGTTTCGAGACGGTCAGCGGGACGTCCTACGCCTCCGCGCACGTGGCTGCTGAGGCCGCACTATTTGTCTCGGCGTACCCCGGCATCACCCCGGCGGAGTTCCGCCAGGTACTGAAGACCTCGTCCAGGGACCTGGGCGACCCCGGCTACGATGAGATCTTCGGCTGGGGGTACGTTGACGCGGGATCCGGCGCTACCGCGCTCGCATACGAGCGTATGCTGCGCGTGAAGGCGCTTCCCTTCAGCGATGTTTCCATATCGGATTGGTTCTGCGATCCTGTCCTGGACGTCTACCAAAGCGGGCTAATGCTGGGCGTATCGCCGGACAGCTTCGATCCCGGCCGGCCCGTTACGTGGGAAATGGTTTCCATAGTGCTCCATCGTTTGCATGCGAGGTATGCCGCGGATAGCGGTGAGCCACCCACTGCCTTTGAGTCCGGCGACGCCGCGACCGCGCCTTCAGGCAACGCAGCCACAAGAGATGTCGCATTCACAACGGACGACGCATCCACAATGGATGATGCCGCCACAACGGACGACGCATTCACAAGGGATGATGCCGCCACAACGGACGACGCATTCACAAGGGATGACGCATCCACAAGAGATGACGCGGCTGCTGGTGACACTGGTGTCGCCTCGGATCCTGATACAGCCTTCGACTCAGCACCCTATCTTGATTGGTTCATTCGAGCCGGACTGGCAGCCGCCCTTGGCGACGCGGCGCCTGACCTTTCGGACTCCGGCGAAGCCGCCACACCCATTACAAGGGAAGCCCTCTGCACCGTGCTCGTCGAGTACTGCCGGTATGCCGGGATTGACCTTTCCGGGGCGGCTAGGCCCGGAGATGCTCTGCCCGGAGTCGCTCTGCCTGGCGCCTCTCAGGCCGACGGGGACGATCCATCCGTCACTCCATCTGCGTTTGCCGACATCGACCAGGCCAGCGACTGGGCCCTTGAGTCTATGGCCATCGCTCGCGCAGCCGGGATAATGCGTGGGAGCGGAGGGTACTTCCGTCCCGCCAACACCACCACTAGGGCCGAGCTGGCAACAGTCCTCGTGAGGCTCCTCGCCCAATACTCACAGCGCGACCGATAGCACTGCCCTTTCTGTCACGGCGCGACTAGTGAATTTTCCACGGATCATCGGATGATTATTAGTCGCGGAGTTATATTCCTTCCGATGACCAATAGGCCGAAAACTGCGGTCACCGGATGACTAGATCGGAATCGAGTCTCGAGTTCTGGTCACCGCATGACCCGACTTTTCGACACATTAGTCACCGGAGGGAATATGACCAAATCTCTAATAATCACCCGGTGACCGGCCCAAAATCAGGTAGTCACGCCGTGATCGATGCGGATCCCACTCGCGACCGAGGGAAGACCGCCGAAGTGCTCGGAGTTGCGGATGCCGCCTAGATCCACGCAGGGGGATATAGGGTCCCTGTGGCTACCGGCGCTGCGGATGCCATAGCCCATAGTCTAGGTTTCCGCAACGCTCAAGGTATGAAGGACTTTATTGACCGCGAGGGATGGAAACGACAGTCACGGGGCGAATGATGGGGATGATTGGTACCAGAGGAGGAGATCCAATGATAACGATGGAGAGCCTGGTCTCGACCCCAAAGGAGGTCGTCGCGGAGATCTCGGAGACTCTGACCGCCGACGACATATCGCAGCTCGTTGAATGGCTCGCTCTGGAGGATGACAACGTCCGGTACAAGGCGCTGCTCCTGCTTCAGTGCAGGTCTACCTACTCGGCCGACGTCTACCCGTACTGGGATGTCCTCCGAGCCAAGTTGAAGCACAGCAACTCCTATCAGAGGTCCATCGGCCTAATGCTGATGGCCGATAACTCAAGGTGGGACTCCTCAGGCAAGATGGAAGCGTCTCTTGATGACTACCTTGGCTGCCTTCACGATGACAAGCCTATTACTGTGCGGCAAGGGATACAGGGTCTCGGCACGATAGCGCTTTACCAGCCGGATCTCGGTCCAAGGATCGCGGAAAGGCTAATGGCTTTCAACGTCATGGGCCAGCGAGAAACCATGCGGAAGTCCATACTCCTTGACATCCTCAACGTGCTGATGGTGATAAGGACCAACAGCGAATCGGATAAGATCGAGGCCTACATCCAGTCCGCCCTTTCGGGCGATGTGCTGGACAAGAAGGCCAAGAAGCAGATACAGGCGCAGTTGGGCAAAGGTTAGGGGCCCAGCCGCCGGCAGGGCAGCCGGACCCCTGCAGTCTGAGTCAGACTAGATCAGTTGTCCACTACAACCACCTTGTCCGCAAGGTAGTCGATGACCTTCTGGCCCAGGACGACGAACTTCAGGTACGGCAGTCCGTAGGTCTGAGCATACTTCGCGTACGTCTCGGCCCCAACTAGTTTCACGTAGTAGTCAGCCACATCGTTGGCGCTTACGCGGATGCCGGCATCCTCAGCGATAGCTTGCATGATCAGGTGGAAGGACGCGGACTCCCTGGTCTGCTCGACGGTACTAAGCAGCAGTTCGTCGACAGTGGCGACGCCCGCGTAGGATGCCAGGAAATCCTCGAGCCTCATACCGTAGGAGTCGGCGTAGTTCTGGTAATAGTAGACCAGCGAGCCTCTCTGGTACTCAAGCAGCTTTTCCGGCACATCGTTCACGACCGCGTTCTCAATGAGATAGTCGCGGACAAACTCACCCACAGCCGTGCCCCGCAGGCTGTCCTCGATATCGGTTTTCATCTGGGCAACAGTCTTCCAACCGTAGGTAGGTGACAGCTCGTCTTTGACAAACTTGTCGGTCAGCTCGGGATACGTCTTTTCGACGATGTAGTTCACGGTCGTCGCGAACACGGCGTCCTTGCCGGCCAGCTCCTCGTTGCTGTAGTCTTCGGGGAACGTTACTTCGATGTCAAAGGCGTCGCCCGGCTTGTGGCCGATGAGCTGCTCCAGGAAGTCGTCGATGTAGGCAGTGACTCCAATGGTGACGTCCGTCCCGCTGCCCCCTGTGCTGCCGCCGTCGAACGCTATGCCATCAACGCGTCCGACGTAGTCGATGTTCACGGTGTCGCCATCCACTATGGCACGGTCGTAGATCTCCTTGGTAGTCGCGAACCGGTTCATGATGCTGTCGATCTCAGCCTGTATGGCCTCGTCGGTTACCTCGTGAACGTCTCTGGGTACCGGTATTCCCTCGTATTTCGGAAGATCCACGTAATCTAGCGCTCTGATCCCATCAAAGAAGCCGGTATCAAGGATGCCTTTACTGGGCGAGAAGCCGTCAGTCTCCTTGGGTTTGAAGTAGCATCCGGCGCCGACAAGGCTCAGCGCAATCACAAGGACAGCAATCAGTATGGTCTTTAGTGTCTTCACGGTCTTCCGCCCCTCAATCTCAACTGTCAAACACGTCTACGGTATATTCCTGCTCAGAGTCACAAACGCCTTCCTCTACTATACACGACGAAGCAGGGTTAACAGTGAACGTTTGTTGAACAGGCCACAAAAGATCCTTTCAGGCATCGAGATCCTCCTATACACAACACCCTATCCTGGAGGTATGAATAGTACGAGGATAGAAATAGACATCCCGATAACGGATCCTAGCGCTTCCACGGGCCTCGATTCAGTTTCCCAAAGGAGTTACCGTGATAGAGACTAAAGCCCTTATCCGAGGGCGTATTGATCGTGAATTCGAGGCTATCCCCAACTACCCGATGACCGTCGTTGCGGCGCCAATGGGGTACGGCAAGACAACGGCCATACGCCAATTTCTCGACAAGAGGGACGCCCAGGTACTCTGGTTTTCCTTTTTGACCCTGGACGAGTCCGGAGCGCATTTCTGGCGGGAGTTCTCCGAGCAGATCGGAAAGCTTGATCCGGCTATGGGTGAACGCCTTGGTAGCCTTGGGTTTCCCATGGACTCACCCGAGATGGCCGGGATTCTCAGCATCCTCAACGCTCTTCACTGCAAGAGACACACCGTCCTCGTGATCGATGACTTCCACCTGGCCAAGAATCCCAGGATAGGGGAGGTCATCGTCCAGATCGCGAAGGAGGAGCTTGAGAACCTTCACATCGTGATCGTCACCCGCGACACCACAAACCTCAACTTCGGAGAGATGACGTCCAAGGGCATATGCCTCCTGTTCACCGAGCGGTTCCTCAGGTTCACCGAACTGGAGGTAAGCCAGTACTGCACTCTAAACAAGAAACGGATCCCCGCTGAAGACCTAAAGCGGATCGTGGAGTACACGGGTGGGTGCATATCCCTCGTTTATCTCATCCTGCTCGGCATGGACAAAGGGCTTCCGGTCGGCATGAACGCCACCGTGTACGAACTCGTCGAACGAAACCTCTACAACTCCTATGATGAGCGCCTTAGAGGCTTCCTCAGAGACGTGTCCGTCTTGGACAGCTTCTCGGCCCGCCAAGCGGAGTTCGTGACAGGCGAGACGAAGGCCGAGGAGTTCCTCGCCAGGCTGCGGAGGGAAAACGCCTTTGTGTACTTCGATGAGGCGACGGGCGTGTATCAGATACACAACGTGCTTCTGGACCTCCTGCGGATGAAGCTCACCAACCCGGATGAGATCAAGAGGCTGTGCAAGAGGGCGGGCGATTGGTATCTCGAAACCGGCGAGCACGCCCTGTGCTGCGCCTACTACTGGAGGGCCGGAGAGCCCGAGAAGGTACTGGCGCTGCTTAATGGCACGGTGGCCACGTTCTGGGCGGACTTCCCGGGTTGGTCCGACATGTTCAAATCGCTTCCCGTCGACATGCTCAACAAGTACCCGGTAGCCTACCTGCAGTACGTGGCGCTTGTTATAGTCAACGGTCCGCCGGACGCCGCTATGGAAGGAATACAGCGCCTGGAGCAACTCCGGGTTTACTACGAGCAGTCGCCGGACATCCCAGAGCGGGAACGCAACAGGATCCTGGCGGAGATCGAAGTGGTCGAGGTGTTCGCTTCCTTCAACGACATGCACAAGATGATCGCCCATACCAAGCGGGCGATGGAGCTTCTGGACGGCGCTACCTGCTACATGGTCAGGCGGAATGACGAGTTCACCTTTGGATGTCCCCACTTCCTGTACCAGTACTACAGAGAAGCGGGTAAGCTGAAGGAAATCGTAGAGGTGGCAGTGAGAGACTTTCCTTTGTTCCCCCAGATCGCCGACGGCTGCGGCACAGGATGCGAGTACCTTATACTCGCGGAGCATGCCCTTGAAACGTGGAGACCGGAGGAAGCTGAGCTGAACGCACAGAAAGCCATTTACAAAGCCAGGGCCAAGGAGCAGTACGGCATCCTCATCTGCGCCTACTTCACGTTGATCAGGCTTAGGCTTTGCCAGGGACGATTCGCGGAAGGCCTTGCGCTTCTTGAGGAGATCCGAAAGGAAGCGGCTCTGGCTGCTTTTCCTGTGTATGCCACGACCGTCGACCTCTGCGTGGGATACGTGAACGCGTGCCTTAGGAGGCCCGGACGTATCCCCATGTGGCTGTCCTCTGACGACGCGGTCCCCGGCAGGCTTCTGTTCCAGGGGATAGCTTTCAACGACATCGTGCGCGGCAAGGCCGTCGCGCTTTCCGGAGATTACATCAGACTGGAGATGCTGACCGAGATCTTCGCCCAGGACTACGCCATATTCCAGAACCGTCTTGGCCTCATACACAACCGCGTGCTCAAGGCTGTGGCCAAGCGGAACCTGTACGGTATGGAGAAAGGGACCGAGGTCCTGCGGTCAGCGCTGGACATGGCGCGGCCCGACGATATCGTCCTGCCGTTCGCGGAATGCGCCCACGACATAGTCGATATGCTGCGCGCGATTAAGCCCCAAGACCCGTATGTGAAGAGGGTTCTTTCTCTATCGCTGCAGTACATGAAGAACCTTTCTGCGGCGCCTGCGGACGCCCCATCCCTCTCTAGTCGTGAGAAGGAAGTGCTTGCCCTCGCCAGGGACGGTCTAAAGCGCGAGGAGATCGCGGAGCGACTCCACATCTCTACTGGCACTGTGCGCACCCACCTTCAGAACATCTACCAGAAGCTCGAGGTATCCGGCAAGACCGCGGCCATCAAGAAGGCCGGGGAGATTATCGGAAAGCGCTAGAGAGGACTAGGTCGGGAACCACGCCGATCCCCAGGTTGTCTTCAGTTGACCCCGGAAAAATACGTCTTTTGACAGATACTCCGCCTCCGCCATCCGTTCCACACTGAAAACGGGGTCCTACCGAACACGTCGGGAGGGAGATTTGCCCATGGCCAAGATCACCCGTGCCACGGCAGAGCAAGACCACATCCTGCGGATCGAGTTCGAGGGCGGCAACAGCGTTATCTTCAACATGGCCGAACTCATGAAAACCTTACCCTACTACAGCCTCAATGACCCCGAGCGGTTTCGAAACTTCACCGTCGAGCCCAAAGCTATTCGCTGGAAAGACATAGAGGTCCCGGGACAGGCCCCCGTGCCTGTCAGACTCACCGTCGACACAATCCTCTTCTCCATCAGGGAGTAAGGCGGACTCCCATGCGGGGAGAAGGTGCGGTGACCACGCTAACCGAGTCAACGGCAAGCGCCGTGTCAAGGAGGATGACGCGTATGAGAACTCTCAGGAAGACCATCAGCTTGCTTCTTGTTGCGGTGATGCTGATCCTGGAGATACCGGCGGTTGCCATCGCCGCGGATGGGCTGGTCTACCAGCCAATGTACAACGATTACCCGATCTTCTCGGCCCAGACCAGAAGCAGCCTCGACCAGTTTATCGGGGCTGACGGGAACTCTGCTTTCAACCTTGTAGCCCGGTTCACGAAAGCATATGCCCTGGGCAGCTACCCCGCCCAACTGGACTTCTGGACCCAGCTAACGGGGCAAAACTACGCTTACTACCAGATGGCGTTCAACGACTTTGAAAAACGCATCGCGGCCTTGGGCGAGCTGGGGGTAGCGCTTCACGCCCAGATCACCAACGACAAACACTGGAGCGCCAACCACTTCTTCAGCAAGGAGACCACGGCCAATATACTCAAGCTCTCTTCAGCGATGTACTCACATCACAGCAACTTCGGGAAGAACCTCCATTCCTATGACTCCATCGAGCACGCTTCTTCAGGTAACTACGCGTACACCGATTCCGGAAACGCGTTTCCGAGCACGGGGACGGGTACCTGGCAGATCCAGGGCTTGACCCTAGAACACCGCCTCTCGGGCGATTTGTGCGGTAATGCCAACACGAGCAATATCGCTGTTATGCTGGCCGACCTTGCGGGGCCGACCGTGCAGTCCGTATACACCACGGCTGACTCCGATCCATCTTCCGCCAAGCACGATAGGTTCAAGGCGGGCGAGACCATATACGTACATCTCAAGTTCGATGAGCCGGTGAGGCTGTCCACGGACAACGCGGCGGACTTGGCGGGCCTTACTCTGAACATGGCCATAGCCGACACAGAGACCGGCGCCCAAGTCGGCGGGGCTTCGGTCACCGCCAACGTTGTGAGCCTCATAGGCGACACCATTACGTTCAAATGTGTAGTACCCACAACCATCAGCATCTCGGGCCAGCCCGTAACCACCAACCATTACCTGTTGTCGGTGACTATGAGCGACCAGAGCTGGGTCACGGCCAACATCAATGCTTTCGACCTCACATATGTCTATGAAGACGGGACCGGGAAGCACACCATCGCTCCCAAGGATCCCGCCAACAACCAAACCCTCGTCAAGACGTCATCCCTGATAACCGACTTCGCCGGAAACCCGGTGGCGCGGTCCACTACGCCCATCTATTTCGACAAGCCGTGCTACATGGATAACGTGGCCCCGACGGTCGTCTCTGTGACGCCGGTCGCGGTAGAGAAGAACCCGAACAGCGACTTTGCCGGGACGGGGCAGACCTTCATGACCGTTGGCGACAAGATCGAGATCACGGCTGAGTTTAGCGAGGAGATGCAGTTCTACAACGCTGCAACCAGGACCTACGGTAGCATCGCGACCAACACCCCCGGTGATCCCGGGTATGCAGCCTACCGTGTGGGATACCTCAAGGCTGAGCTCAACCTCATGGACGACCAAGACCACCGGATAGTCGTGTCCGGGACTCGAGCGGTAACCTCGTCGTCAGGGGTAAACGGCATTAGGACTACCAAGGTGACATTCGAACTCACGGTCCCGGCGGGAGCCCGCCCCATGACAGGCCAAGAGGCGTATCCTCTCGGGATCCACAGGATATACGTGGATGGCGCCCCGTATCCGCTCTGCGACTCCCGAGGCAACGCGTACAATACAGAAGCCCTCCTGTTGGGAGATGGAGGACCGACTATCACCAGGCAGCTGCGGCTCGATACCCTCGCGCCGGTGGTCAGCCCACAGTTCATTGGCACTAGTGGACAACCCGACTTCTACCTCAAGGTTGTGGTCGATGACGACCAGAGCGGAGGAGCGACGTTCGCCAGCGGCTCAACCGGGATGTTCGGTACGTTCGAATGGGCGAACGGCGGTGACGGAAACCAGAACTCTGTGTACGAGTACGCCTACGTGAGTTCAACCACAGTGCCTGATGAAAACCGGACCTACATGCAGGCGACTGAGGGTGAACCCGTAGCTGGTCTCATCCAGTTGGAGGGTGATGGTCTCTACATCCACTTCAGGTCGCTACCCGGACAGGATTACAGCATCGTGAATAGCAAGGTTAACCTTCAGGTCTATGACAGAGCCGGGAATACGGGTGTGACGACGGTAGCGCTCGATGATTACCGTTTCGACAACGTCGGCCCTGTTGTGACTGAGGCATCCCGTGCCAATCTGCTGGATGCCGTCGATGACGCTGGCGAACTCACGGCCTCGATCAGGGTCAAGGACGTAGCAGGGAAGGTCGCCGAAATCGAGTACCAGTGGGTTAAGTGGACAAGTGACAGCCCTCCCGATGCCGAATCGGTATGGCAGCCCGCTGCCTACACGGAGGACGGCGTCTACAAGACTTTCAACGCCTCAAAGCCGGGGCTCGCGACCGGTCAATTCCACAAGTACTCATTGTTCGTGCGGACGCTGAACAGCGCGATGGGCGAGATCCCGGAAGGCACAACCCGGTTCGACTACGAGTACGATCTGGAGAAACCGGAGCACAGTCTGGAGTTCGTCACTTCGCCTGACGGTTTCCACGCAAAGCACAGCATCATCTTCACGCCGGGTCCATCGAAGGAAGTTGATATGGGTAGCGGGCCGGAAACAAGAACCCCGACGACCATAGTTATGATTAAGGTACCGGGACAGGCCAACCGTTACTACGTAAAGAGCGCCGTAATGCCGAGTAACAGTGCCGTCGAATCGGGACACCCGGATATCTTCGACATTCCTCACTCGGGGTCAATCGATGCCTCGTACTTCGAAGACTGGCATCTTGCGGAAGTGACTTCCGATGAAACCGGCACTCTTATAACTAGCATAGCCGACCTCTATGCGACCCGCGGAGCTGCGGGTTCAGCATTGCCCGGCGAGCACTCCGCCCTCCAGTACCTCATGAACGCCTACTACGGTGAGCTCAACCTGCGGCTAATAGCGGCCTATGAGGAGGACCTCACGGTTGAGGACGCCGAAACGAAGTCGGTAGCGATCCCTAACGCCCTTGTGGCCGACTACTCATACACGTTGAAGTCGGCCTATGCCGGCGACATTTACTACGGAGACTGTGCCTACAGGTTTGAGGTCACCCCGATCCTGCCGGACGGCTCCGAGGAAGATCCCAGCACCTATGCCGGCAGAACGGTTCTGGGGAAATCGATGAACACACTCCCGCCTGTGGACGACTACGCAGAAGATGCAGACTACACAGGGATGTTCGGGACCATGCGGAGCCTCGACGGCGTCAAGCTGAAGGTCGAACTCGAGAACCTCAAGATGCCGGATTGGGGAACCGCTGACCTGGCCGGCATCTATGTCCAGATCGATAGGGAGTACTACGCCTGGGATCCCATGGACGATTGTTGGATGCCCTACTATGACGATAGCCTCTACACGACCACGCTTCCTGCTGTGGCTAGCCAGGTTTTCGAGATCCCGGCCGGGGTCTGCGATGAGCCAGCCATTTACCATATCAAGATGTTCGTTAGATCCCTCGCCGAATCGGCACATTCCGCCACCAGCAGAATCGAGAGGACGGTTCACGGATACATCGAGAAAGCAACTGTGGGCAGTTACGGCGTGGTCAAGTCCACGACGGAGGTAGGGGCCGGAGAGGCCTCAGTGCAGCTGGAGCACGCTTACCCTCTCGGTTCGTCTCCTGCCCCTGAGGTGTACCTAAGCGGGTCAGGCAAGACTGCGCTCACATTCCATGCCGAGTTTGTGCCCACTCTGTACCCCCAAGTTGGCGCTGCGGCGGGGGAAGGCTTCACCCGTATATACATGCGACTCAGCGCGAACGGCAAGGAGACTGGTTGGGTAAGGATGAGCGCTTCCCCCGGCGATGACGCTCCTTACCCATACCCGTGGGCTCCCTACGGCTATGGCGAGGCTACGTTCAGCGCCGTGGCCCTGTCGGCCCTTGGCCTACAGGACGGAGACGAACTGATTTACGAGGTAATGACGACAACGGGAGTCGCGGCCATAGAGTGGGATCCCGACACGCAGAAGGCTGTGACCACGCTTGAGCCGTACAGTCCCCCTGCTCGGTCACTGACCGTCAGGATCAGCAATGAGCCGCCTGTGTTGGAGATGCAGCTCGTGCCCATGACGCCGGTAAAGAGCTCCTCCGGGGTCCTCGCCACGGTCAAGAGTCTGACCAGCCCCAACTCGCCGATCGATACTGTGGTCCTGAAGTACAGGAAGGGTGCGGCGGGAGCCCTGACAGACTTCGCGCTCGGCGACCCCATCACGCTCACCGAGAACGATACGTACTACTTCTTCGCCTACGACAGGTTCGGCAACGTCACTGTTGTCACGAAGACTGTGGACTGGATCGACGATAGCGCCCCCACCGTGGGAGTGTTCGACAACTCGTCGGGCAACCTATTCGACCTCACGGTGGCGCTGGACGACGCCAGCCCTGTCTCCCTCGCGCTTCAGCACGAAGAAGACTATTGGGAGAATGTCC
>CAZRRG010000021.1:0-29572 GCA_964602455.1 uncultured Eubacteriales bacterium
GCCGGCGCCGGCAAGTCGCCACCCTTACCAGGTGCCGCAAAGCGGCCTACCGCTACCAAGAGGATGTTTCTCGCAAAGGGGCGCTGTCGGCGCATACTAGGCAAGACTCACTCTCGTGAGGTGCTTTTGGGTGCACAGAGTTACGGTTTCGTCCAGAGGTCAGATCGTGATCCCGGCAGAGCTCCGCCGGAAACTCGGGCTATCAGCAGGCACACACCTAAGGGTCTATGAATCGGGCTCCAAAGTCGTCCTGGTCCCGGAACTGGCGGATCCCGTTGAGGAAGGATTCGGGTTCATCCGGAGAGCATCCTTGAGCAGGTCCGACGATGGGAAGGAACAAGCGTGACCTTGATGGAGAACGGGAGAGCGAAGACCCCGCGCGAGCGGAGCGCCGGCAACTCAATGGCAGATGTGACATACATCCTGGATTCCCGCGCTCTACTAGCCTACTTGCGAGGCGACCCGGGAGGCGCCATCGTCCAGAGAGTCCTTCGCCAGTGTCAAGACTGTAACACCAAGGCAGCCATATCGGCCACGGATCTTTCAGACGCGTACGCGATCGTCGCTAGCGAGGCCCCTGCCGCCTTCGACGACGTTGTGCCGCTGGTGGAGCAGTTGCCTCTCGAGGCTCACTCCATTACCGCCGAAACAGCCCGGGCAATCGCCGACATGGTCGCCCAGGAACCCGGCCTCACAGGCGAACAAGCTACCGGGATAGTCCTCTCCTCTTCGTGCGGGGCTACGCTGGTTACAGGCGACCCCGCGCTGTCCGGAAGGCCAAACACGTTATATGTAGGGCCGCGTGAAGGAGATCCGGTGGAGCAAGGTTAATGGAAAGAGCCATACACGGCGCCGCGCCCGGTGCCCGAGATCTGCCGGCGCCGGTCGCCGCGACGTCCCGTATTCCATCGTGAGCCGCAAGGAGGGTGCAAGATGTCAGTCACGCTTGAGTTGGTAGCCATTGAAAAGCCCGCCGATACCAACGTAATCATTGGGCAATCCCACTTCATTAAGTCCGCCGAAGACCTGTATGAGGCAATGGCCAATGCAGGAGGGGGGATCCGCTTCGGCATCGCCTTCCTGGAGGCCAGCGGCCCGCGCAAGGTCAGGATCACCGGAAACGATGACGCACTGATGGCCTTGGCAGGCAAGAACGCCATGGCGCTGGGAACCGGCCACGCCTTCCTGATCTTCATGGAGAAGGGCTTCCCCATCAACGTCCTGAACAACGTGAAAGCCGTGCCCGAGGTATGCTCCATCTACTGCGCAACAGCCAACCCGGTCCAAGTCGTCGTCGCGTCGAGCGAACAAGGACGCGGTATCCTGGGCGTCATTGACGGCGCTCCCCCGAAGGGCATAGAGGATTCAGAAGACGTCGCCTGCCGCCAGGCGTTCCTGAGGAAGATAGGATACAAGCTCTAACCCGCTAACAGCTGACGCGTCCCGGTTAACGGGACGCGTCAGCTTCTACATTGGACTCCACGGCAGCTTAGCCGGGTTCAACGCCCGGCGTCAGTATCAGTAACTGAAGAATCCCCGTCCAGACTTCCGGCCAAGGCGGCCTTCGTCGATCATAGTCTTGAGCAGCGGACAAGGCCTGTACTTGGGGTCATCAATGTCCGAGTACAGCACCTGCATAATCGCGTAAAGCACGTCTATCCCGACCAAGTCCGCCAAAGCAAGCGGGCCGATCGGGTGGTTGGCGCCGAGTTTCATCGCGGTGTCTATGTCCTCCGGCGAGGCGACTCCGTCCATGACCAGATAGGCTGCTTCGTTCATCATGGGGCAAAGCAACCTGTTCACTACAAAGCCCGGGGACTCCGACACTGTTACCGGGGTCTTCCCAAGCTTCTCTGCGAGCTCGCGAGCCTTCTGGACTGCCTCCGGCGCGGTCTTCGAGCCCGGGACAACCTCGACCAGCTTCATCACGGGAACGGGGTTGAAAAAGTGGACGCCCAGGAAACGGGTAGGATGAGTCACGTACTCCGACATCTTGGATATGGATAGCGATGAGGTGTTGGAGCCGATGAGCGCATCTGGCCCAACGACAGCCGATAGGGCCGACAGCACCTTCTGCTTCACAGCCATATCCTCGTAGACGGCTTCAATGGCTACTTCCGCTCCTGATGCCAAGGAGTAATCGACACCTACGGTGAGCCTGCCTAGCATCGAGTCAGCGTTTTCCTGTGTGAGTCTTCCCTTCTCGATGCTGCGGGAAAGGCTCTTCACAATGCCGGCGCGTCCTTTTTCAGCCAGTTCAAGGCTTGCATCGAGCAGCGCTACCTCAAATCCCGCGGCGAGCGCCGTCTCGGCTATCCCCCTGCCCATGGTTCCTGCTCCAACCACCACAAACTTGCTCATGCTGGCACCTCCACTCCCGTGCTTACGTCGAGTGATCCTTCTTCAACTCCGGAGGGGATTCCTGGTGTGGCGGAGACTAGAGCCTGGAGTACATGGCCCTGCCGAACTTGATCAGGGCGCCTATTATCCCTGCGGCAGGGATGGCGAGGAACAGCCCCCAGAACCCCAGGATCTCTCCCCCTGCCAGAAGAGCGAACATGATCCAGATAGGGTGCAGCCCCACCCGAGGTCCTGTGACCCTGGGGACGATCAGGTTCGCGTCGATCCACTGAATGGCCAGGAGAAGGGCAAGCCCCCAGAGACCGGTTGCGGGGGACTTCAGGAAGCATAGAACAACCGCAAGAGTCCCGGCTGCTATTGGGCCGAAAAACGGTATGAACTCGCCGATCCCGACCAGCAGGCCAAGGGCGGCGGCGAACCTCACGCCGAGAATCGTCATCCCTATCCAAGTTGCGCCTCCAACCACGGCAGCCACGATGGTCTGCCCACGCACGAACCCGGTCAGCACCCGGTCGACATCCCTCAGCAGATCCACATAGGGCAGTTGATATCTGGCGAGGTAGATGAGAGCTCTCTGCCTCCACCGGTTGATGTCCTTGAGGATGTGATACGCGATGACCGGGGCGACAACGATGTAGGAGACCACTGTCGCGGAAGAGAGGAAGTAGGAGAACACATTGTCGCCGATGCCGGCGAGGAATGCCTCGGCACGCTGCAACGCCTTGATTACGCCGCGCTCCAGACCCGCAGGCAGGTTGTACCGGATGACGGTGTCCCGCACTGTCGCAGAATACTGTTGCACGAGGTTGATGAGCGCCGGGACTTGGCCGGCCAATCCTCTGATGTCTCTCACAAACGCGGGTATGAAGTACACGACAAAGAGCACGAGGGCCATGAGCAGGATGCCGTAGACGAGCAAAATGGCCCTTGCCCGCGGCACTCCTCTCCTCTGCACAACCGAGACCGGGTGCTCCAGCACGTAGCTAATGAAGCCGGCCAGGATGAAGGGCGGGAATACCCCTCTCACGGTGTAGAGCAGGTACCCCGCCAGCAAAACAAAAAGGGCACCAATAAGTGCCCTTCGTAGCCTGATCCCGTCAGTCAGAGAACCTTCCCGCCACTTGACCCCAGGCTTTGCGGGCCTTCTTCATGGCGTGCCTCGCCGAGCGGCCCATTACCATCCTGGTATGCTCCATTGGGGTAGGCTGATGCCGGCGTGACATCAATACCGCGCCCATGAACATCCCGGCAGCCGCGCCCATAGCCATCCCGCTCAAGAACTTGCGGTTCATTGCTGCGTCCCCTCCTTCGACGTCAGTGGTTCTGGCATAGTCTGCTCACTCTGGGAGTGGTTCTTTCAGAGGAGTCGAAGGGGTTTCCGGTTCAACAGCCATCGTGAGCGCCTGAGGACTTGCGTCGATTGAGTCCAGGACTGAGGTGCCGTCGGGCTCCAGCCTGTACAGGCGGAAACCATCCTTGGTCGGGATGAACTCGATGTTGCAGTCCCAGCAGTAGTACTGGTTCTGTCCGATCCTACCCGTCGCCCTGGATTTGCATTTTGGGCAGATCAACCTGATGCGCCTCCCGCTGGGGAATATGCCCCCAATGGCGGAAAGCGATACAGAAGCCGGCTGCTACTTGTCTCCCTTGCCGCGGTTGGCCGGGTCCTTTTCACCCCGCTCGAAGAATCTCTCTCCAATGAGTTCCTTCGGCAGGTACTGCTGCTCGACCCAATGTCCGGGGTAGTTATGGGCGTACTTGTAGTCCACGCCGTGGCCCAGCTTTTCTGCTCCCTTGTAGCCTGTGCCGCGGAGATGCGGGGGAACGGCGTAGGCAGGCTTCTCCCTGACGGCTGTAGTAGCCTTGTCGATGGCGAGCCACGCCGAGTTGGACTTGGGAGCCAGCGCTACGTAGAGAGCGGCGTGTGCCAGTGGAATCCGGGCTTCAGGCATCCCGATGTGTTCAACCGCCCTAAATGCCGCCTCGGCCACCACAAGCGCGTTGGAGTCGGCCAGGCCGACGTCCTCGGAGGCGCAGATCACTATACGGCGCGCCACAAACCTCGGATCCTCACCGGCCTCGAGCATCCTCGCCAGCCAGTAGGCGGTGGCGTCCGGGTCGCTGCCACGCATGCTCTTGATGAAGGCGGAAATGACGTCATAGTGCTGGTCTCCGGTCCTGTCATAGAAGAGCTGGGGGCTCTGGGTGATCTCCAGGGCACGGTCGGCAAGCATCACGACTTTGTCGCCGCGCACCTCTCCCACGTTGTAGAGGGCCTCAAGCACGTTGAGGGCCACGCGGGCGTCACCCTTTGAGAAACCGATGATGTGCTCGAGGGCTTTCGGCTCAATCTCAACAGAAATCGCCTGCTCACTCGCAGGGCTCTCGCTTGCCGGCTGACCCGACCCTGTGGGGCTATCGGCCTGGCTCGGGGTCGTTCGTTTCCCTGCTAGGAGCCCACGCTCTCGGTCTTCTATCGCCCGCTTAAGAAGCGTTTCAACGTGCTCTGCGCTAAGGTGGCTAAAGGTGAAAACGCGCATCCTGGAGAGCAGTGCGGGGTTAACCGAGAAGTAGGGATTCTCCGTTGTTGCGCCTATGAGGACAATGGTTCCGCGTTCGACGTGGGGCAGCAGAGCGTCCTGCTGGGCCTTGTTGAACCGGTGGATCTCGTCCAGGAAGAGGATCGTCCGCCTTCCCTCGCGCCTCAGCCTTGCTGCTTCCGCTACAACATCGCGGACATCCTGGACTCCTGACGTAACCGCCGAGAGCTCCCTGAACACCGAGTGAGTCTGCATGGCGATCAACCGGGCAAGGGCGGTCTTGCCGATCCCCGGCGGTCCCCAGAAGAGCAATGAGGGGATCCGGTCACCTTCGATAGCTCTCCGTAGAGCCTTGCCCGGGCCCACGAGCTCCTCCTGACCGACGAACTCGTCAAACGACCTTGGGGTCATGCGGAGCGCCAGCGGGGCGTCCTGAGGGATCACGAGGAGACCCGAGTCGACCGGGCCCTTCATGCCTAGTCTATCGGTAGCGCTGGCCGTCCTGGGCCGTCCACCAGGAACGGTCTCCGGCCTAACAGCCTCTCCCCAAAGCCCTTTCTGGTCCATATCCATTGCTCCCCCATCGTCCAGGCTCTGCCCCAGGCCACAATCAAAACACCCGGTCAGGCGCGGGACCACCTGCCTGAGACAATCCCTGCCTGCCGGGTGTCAGCATTCTCCTTCCCTATCTTACGCTCGCTACCGCCTCGGCGAAGCGGGCAAGCGCCTCGTCGATGTCCGCGGTGGAGACGTCGTGGTGGGTAACCAGTCTCACCCTGTAGGGCAGGTCGGCGTTGAACCACACGCCGTAGGACTTCATGAGCTTCACAAAGTCGGGGCCGTCCATACCCAGGCCACGCGTGTGGACCGGGCACATGTTGGTCTGAACCACGTCCATGTCGACGTGCAGACCGGGGATCTTGTTGATGCCCTCAGCCAGTCTCTTGGCATTTGCGTGGTCCTCGGCGAGCCTATCCACCATCTTCTCAAGAGCGACGATGCCTGCCGCCGCAACGATGCCAAGCTGCCTGGTTCCGCCGCCCAGCATCTTGCGGTACTTGCGGACCTTGTCAATGTAGTCCTTGGGGCCGGCAACGATGGAACCCATTGGCGCGCAAAGGCCCTTTGACAAGCAGAACTGGACCGAGTCGGTGTACTTGGTGATCTCCTTGACATCAACCCCAAGCCCGACGGCCGCGTTAAAGACTCTCGCGCCGTCCAGGTGGACATGGCAGCCACCCTCATGCGCGACCTCATAGATGGCCTTCATGTTGTCGAGCGGGATGATGCATCCGCCGGACCGGTTGTGGGTGTTCTCCAGGCACACCAGGGTGGTCTTGGGATAGTGGATGTTCTGGGCCCGGATCGCTGCCTTCACTTCGTCGGGATCCATGGCTCCCCGGACACCCTTAATGAGCCGGGTCATGCAGCCTGAGAGCACTGCGGGGCCACCCACTTCGTAGACGTATATGTGGGCGAGTTCCTCAAGGATGATCTCGTCTCCGCGATTGGTCCACGCCATGATGGCTGTCTGGTTTCCCATAGTCCCTGTGGGGACCCAGACAGCCGCTTCCTTGCCTACTTTGGCCGCGGCTAACTCTTCAAGGCGGTTCGCTGTGGGGTCATCCCCGTATACGTCGTCCCCGACTTCTGCCCTGTACATAGCCTCCCGCATTTCCTGGGTCGGCTTCGTAACCGTGTCCGAACGCAGGTCGATTACCCTCTTGTCTGGCACTTGTGGGGCGCCTCCTCGCTCTCGTCTGGTGTAGGACGGACTGGCTGCCGTTCCAAGTCGCGGGCTAAACCTAAGGCTGCCAGGCCGCTATTTGCTTCCCAGCAGCTTCTCTACCCACTTCACCAGATCCTCCTTGGTCCGTCCGGAGAACCTGTCCAGGGGCTTGCCCGAGCGGAAGCCGATGACCGCCGGTATGCTCATCACGCCGTAGGCGCTCGCCAGCGCCGGTTCCTGTTCAACGTTGATCTTGTAGAACGCAACCTCTCCGGGGTGCTTGGCGCACGCCTCTGTTGCAGCCTGCTCATAGATGGGGGCCAGTTTCTTGCAGGGCACGCACCACGGTGCCCAAAAGTCAACGACCGATACGCTCTTGTCGTTCAGTCTGTCGAGTGTCTTTGAGGTGAGGTCGGAAATCCCGGTTCCTGATACCAAATCCATACCTATGCTCCTTCCGATACTGACTGTGGTTAGTCTAGCAGATCGATTCGGAACGCATCCGTCGATCTCCTACCCGATCTCGGCCATAGGCGAACATATTTTCGGATAGGTTTCGCGGCAAACGGCAGGTACATCGCCCCTGAAGGCGTGAGCGTATATGGCGAGTTCGTCAGTACGGGACTTGGCGCGTGGAGCGGTTATGCGAGCAGGTTTGGGTGGCGCCTGAGAAGGAGTTTTAGGGCCTGCGCAGAATGTTCAGACATAGGATCGACAAGATCCCCTGGCCCCTGCAGGTAGAATCGGCTGAGTTACCCACAGAAAGGGCCCCTGGAGCATACCGGGGGCCGAGACATTAGCAGGGGTAGGCCGTCATCCAGGCAGCATGTCAACCCGTGACGACACCCTAACCTTAGGCATCCGGATCGCGGAACAACCGCTCCCAGAGCTGCAGCACCCTCTCACGAGTCTGATCTGGGGTTCCCTCGTTGTCGATTATGTGGGTCGCGCGCTTCTCCTTCTCGGCGAGGGGCATCTGCGCCTCAATCCGCGAAAGCGCCTCATCCAGGGCGTAGCCCTCCCGCTTTATGAGCCGCTCCGCCTGGGTTTTCCGGGTGACCGCGACGACCCAGACCTCGTCGCAGATGGAATCCACCCCTGCCTCGAAGAGGAGCGGGGCGTCCACAACGGCGACGGCGACCTTGCCGCTCGTCCGCGCCTCTTCCTGAACGCGACGCAGTTCCTGCTCGGTGCGCTCTATGACCAGGGGATGGATGATTGAGTTAAGCCTCTGCCTAGCGGCCGTGTCGTGGAAGATGATCCTACCGAGTCTGCGGCGGTCCAGGTTTCCGTTCGGCGCGATCACCTCATCACCGAATGCCTCACGGATACGCCGGAGTCCCTCGGAACCCGGCATCGTCACCTCCCGTGATAGGATATCCGCGTCGATTATGGCCGCTCCCAGGCCGGCCAGCATTTCCGACACCGTGCTCTTGCCGGAAGCGATTCCGCCGGTGAGCCCGATTACGCGGATCCCCGGCCACTTGCCCTCCCTAGACATCGAACCAGCTCCCACCCACGTCGATGTCCACCTTAAGCGGTACTTTGAGCTGCATGACCGACTCCATTTCCTGACGGACCAGCGCCTTCATCAGGTCTTCCTCATCGGGCGGTATCTCGAAGATCAGCTCGTCGTGGACCTGCAGGATAAGCCTGGAGGTAAGCCCGTCCCGCCTGAGCCGGTCGTAGATCCGCACCATGGCCAGCTTGATGATGTCGGCGGCCGAACCCTGGATAGGTGTGTTGATGGCGGTACGCTCCGCGAAACTGCGCTTCGCGAAGATCCTGGAATGAATGTCGGGGATGGCTCGCCTACGGCCCAGGATGGTCGTCACGTACCCGTCTTTGCGGGCCTTCTCGATCGCGGCGTCCATAAACTCCTTCACCCTGGGATAGCGGCTGAAGTACATGTCGATGAAGCTTCTGGCCTCAGCCCTGCTGACACCGGTATTCCTCGCCAGTCCGAAGTCGGAAATCCCGTAGATGATACCGAAGTTGACGGCCTTGGCCTTGCTCCGGAGGTCCGAATCCACCTCACCGATAGGCACTCCGAAGATCTCCGACGCAGTCCTGGTGTGGATGTCCTCGCCGTTCACGAAGGCCTCTATCATGGACGGATCGTCGGCCATGTGGGCCATGATCCTGAGCTCGATCTGCGAGTAGTCTGAAGCCAGGAAGAGCCGCCCGTCGGCAGGTATGAAGATGCGCCGGAGCGACCTGCCCAGTTCGCCGCGAACGGGTATGTTCTGCAGGTTTGGCTCTGAACTGGAGAGTCGCCCGGTCGCGGTCACTGTCTGGTGGAACGTCGAGTGAATCCGGCCGGTGGTCGGGTTCGTGACTTCCTCAAGCACATCCAGGTAGGTGGACTTCAGCTTGGCATATTGCCGGTATTCGAGGATCTTGGCGGGCAGCGGATGCTCGACGCTGAGCGCCTCCAGGACTTCGGCATCTGTGGAGAAGCCGGTCTTGGTCTTCTTGGTTGGCTTAAGGCCCATCTTCTCGAACAGGATGTGGGCGAGCTGCTTGGGCGAACCCAAGTTGAACCTCTCACCCGCCATGCCGTAGATGTCGGATTCTATGGTCATAAGGGCGTCGGCAAATCCCTGGCGGATGGTCCGGCCC
The DNA here is from genome assembly GCA_964602455.1 of uncultured Eubacteriales bacterium. Lineage (GTDB taxonomy): Bacteria > Bacillota > Sulfobacillia > Fermentithermobacillales > Fermentithermobacillaceae > JBBDIP01. Next base: position 9,253 of record CAZRRG010000021.1, read on the forward strand.
AGTTCCAGGTCAGCGCGGATGCCCATGGCCTCCATACCAGCCAGGACCTCAATGAGCGGGAACTCGACTTCCTCAGCCAGTTTGGTCAACGATGCCTCCTGCAGGTCTTTGGAGCAGCCGTCGGCCACCGCAAAGCATGCCTGGGCGCCTTTTGCGAGGTGCTCGCCCAGTGCGTCTCCCGTCGCAAACATGCCGCTTGCCTCAGGGATCAGGCCGCCCGTATACTTTGCCACCAGGTCATCAAGCCTGTACGTGGTCCGGGTCGGATCAAGCAGATACGCCGCGACCAGGATGTCGAAGAAGGACCCGCGCGGCGTGATGCCGCGCTTGAAGCACAGCGTGAACACCCACTTGAGGTCGAAACCGGTCTTATCTATGCCGGGATCGACAAGCAGCGGCTGTAGGTGCTTCCAGGCCACTTCCTGGCCCAACGCAGTGTCGTCGCGGATCTTGAGGAGGCAGGGACCGCTCCCCGACGACACGCCTATGCTCTGGGGCCACCTGAAGTCCCGGGTTACCTCGACAGTCCCAGCGTAGAACGCGATCCTGCCTGCTCTTGAGACCTCCCGCGCGAACGCGGCCAAGGCCTCCTCGCTGTCGATGACGCGGGTGTCTGTAGATGCGGCACCGGCGGGCGCCAGTTCAACCTCCGGCGGATCGCCGAAGAGCATTGATCCTGGGTCGGGAGCCTTGGGCGCTTGCGATGGACGCTCCGGTTGAGGCGTAACTTCTGGCTTTGTGTCCTCCTGTGCCGCGGGCGCAACGTTGGCAGCCAGGGCAGCTAGCCTCGGCACCAGCGTGTGGAACTGCATCTTGGTGAACAACGCGCGCGCCTTCTCCAAGTCGGGCCCCGTCCACAGGAACCCTGTATCGTCAGCGGGCAGCGGCGCGCCGGTGTTTATCGTCGCCAGTCTCTTTGAGAGGAACGCCGTATCCTTATTGGCCGCCAGCAGGTTCTGAACTCTGGTCGGGCTCACTTCGTCCAGGTGATTGTAGATGTCCTCTATGTCGCAGTACTTCTGTAGCAGCGTGACGGCGGATTTCTCGCCAACGCCTTTGACTCCAGGTATGTTATCGGACGAATCACCTGCAAGGGCCTTAAAGTCCCTGACCTGCGGGGGAGTAATGCCAAGGTCGGCACGAACGGCGTCGGGCCCATACTCCTTCACCTGGGAGATGCCCTTGACGGGAAGTATAGCCTCGACCTGCTCGTCCACCAGTTGGAGGCAGTCCTTGTCACCTGACAGTATGGAGACAGGCATGCCGCGCTCCTTCCACCTGCGAGCCAGCGTACCGATGATGTCATCGGCCTCGTACCCGGGCAGCTCGACATGTGCCAGGTTAAGCGCGTCCAGGGCTTGCTTTAGAAGCGGGATCTGCGCCTTGAACTCCTGAGGGGACGGCTTCCGCGTCGCCTTGTACTCGCTGAACTCCGAGTGCCTGAATGTCGGAGATGGATGATCGAAAGCCACCACAACATGGGTAGGTCGCTTTTCGGAAAGGAAGCGGAACATCATCGTGAGGAACCCGTACACGGCTCCGGTCTGGACGCCATCCACTGTAGAGAGGGGCGGTAGTGCATAGAAAGCCCGGTTTGCCAGGGAGTTGCCATCTACGAGGAGGAGCCTTCTATCAGCCATAATGGAGCTGCACCCCTTGTCCCGCTTTTCCTCAGTATAGGATCTGGGATACGGCTTGGCAATTTGGGGGTACGGTGGATCAACGCACGGGGGCAGGGCGAGCCGCGCAGGCTGATCAGTATACTAACGAGGCTGCCGCATCAAACAGGAAAGGCCGACGAACACCGGCCTTTGATCTCGCTGCGCATGCTGTCTAGGGGTCTTGCCTAAGCGTACTGCCTATGCCATCTTCTTCCGGATTACCACCAGCGTGACCCCGAACAAGGCACCCAGAACGATCAGTCCGGGCGCGGCTTTGGCCACAAACATCAAGAGATTGCGCCAGGCCTTCACAAACGCTTCCCATACGTCCAGCCACGGCGAATCCGATGGCGGCTTAACGGCGCCTTCCTCAGTCACCGTGAGAGAGACGGTGGACATGGCAACCGCCTTGTCGTAGTACTGGATCTGAGCCTTCATGCTCTCGATCTCGCCGCGAATCCTCGAGAGTTCTCCCTCGACCTGAAGCAACTCGCCGACCGACTTGGCCTCACCCATGATGGTCAGTAGACGCTGCTCCTGGTTTTCCTTGTTCCGGAGCCTTGCGTCGAGGTCGATGTACTGGTCCGTGACATCCTGGGCGCTGGTATCCTCCCGGACAGTGCGACCAAGGGCCGTGATAGCGTCAACCGTGGGATCAAGGTTCTCCGCGGGAACTCTCGCCACCATGTAGAAGTTGGTGTACTCCTTTTCCCCCTGCTGAGACTGGGAGATCGACGAGGACTCTATATAGCCCAGGTTAGCCTTTACCACGTTCATAGCCAACTCCGAGGTCTCAGGCACTTTCCCCCTGGATACCTCGAGGCCCAACTGGGCTCTCTTGATGATCTTCTTGTCGGCGTCAGCCCAGACGTTGCCGGCAGCCGCGGTATCGGCCAGCATCATGGACTTGAGGCTGGCGCCGCCACTGGAGCTTCCCGCTGGGGGCGCGGCTGCGATGCCCTCGGTACCCACATACGAGCTGGCAGCAGGCGAACTGGGAGCGGCTGAACGCGATGACGCCAGCCCGTCTGTCCCTTTGGACTTGAGCAAGCCTTCCTCGTCCTTCACGTTCGACGCCAGGGGTTTGCCTGTGAGGTCGAGACCGAGTTTCCTATTGGCGAACCACACCCCGCCGCCTGCTGAAACGAACATCACCAGCACCATAGCCGCCGCTATTGCAGGAACCCATTGGCGGACAGTCCATCTTGAAAGCCTATCGGAGAGCCTGGCGAAGAAACCTCGCTTCGCCGTAATGGCGCTGCACATAATCATCTCATGTAAGCCGGGTGGCACTTCCTCTTCAGGGACCGACGCCAGAGCGGCCTTCACGGCTCGGAGCTCGGAGAGCGCGCTCCTGCAGCTATCGCACGTGGCGAGATGAGCCTCCAAGGCCTGTTCGTCCTGTGAAGACAGCTCGCCATCGATGTAGGCTGAAAGCATTTCCTCGTAAACCTGGCAGCTCACCGGAGATCCCTCCTTTCGTCACCTTTGACGGAGGAGGTAGCGAAATGTTCCGCCGGGAGAACCCTTCTTACCATGTTACGGGCTCTGTGGAGACGGGACTTCACGGTCCCCATGGAAAGCCCCAGTATATCGGCTATTTCTTGGTATGAGTACCCTTGCACGTCGCACAAGAGGATGATGGCCCGGTGAGCCGGATCGAGATCCCTCAGGGCTCTCAATATATCGGTGCTCAGGAACTTGATCTCGACCGAATCCTCGACGTTCTCGCTCTCATCCGCTACTTCTCTGGTCACTGAAGACTCCTTAATGGCCAGGGGCTCGTCCAAGGAGTAGCTGGGCTGCTTTTGCTTCTTGCGAAGGTGGTCCAGGCTTGCGTTTACGCACACTCTGTAAATCCAGGTCGAAAAGCGGCTGTCGCCCCGGAACCGGGGCAGCGCCTGGTAGGCCTTGAGGAACACATCCTGGGTGATGTCCATGGCGTCCTCACGGTCTCCGACCAAGCGGAAAGCCAGGTTATAAACGCCCTTCTCGTAAGTGGTGACAAGCGTCTCGAACGCGCTTGCATCACCCCTGGACGCTCTCTGTATGAGAAACTGTTCGTCCGCTATCGCCAACAAGACACCTCCCCCTCATTCGCGCCGCTGCAGCAGTCCAAGCTCTTCCAGCTGGCGCCTATCTACCGGCGCAGGAGCCTCAGTCATGGGATCGGTCGCGCTTGCCGTCTTCGGGAAGGCAATGACCTCACGGATGGTATCCAGCCGGGCCATCAGCATGACTAGCCGGTCCAGGCCAAACGCGATGCCGCCGTGAGGCGGAGCCCCGTACTCAAAGGCATCTAGCAAGAAGTAGAACCTGCTCCTGGCCTCGCTCTCTGACATCCCCAACAACGCAAAGACCTTCTCCTGGAGGTCTCTTCTGTGTATACGAATAGACCCCGAGGCAAGTTCCACCCCATTCATAACCAAATCGTACATCCTCGCCCTGATCTGTCCTTTTTCCTCGTCGGTGATCTCGGGCCGGATCTTGGCCACGTCGCCCGCCATCGGGCTGGTGAACGGGTGGTGGGCCGCTTCCCACTCGCCGGTCTCCTCATTGCGCTTGAGCAGCGGGAACTCAGTAATCCAGAGGAAGTCGTACCTGTCCTTGGGAATGAGTCCGAGCTTCTGCCCGAAGTCCAGGCGCAGCCTGCCCAGCACCGACACCGCGGTATCGAAACCGTCTGCGACCATGAGCACCAGGTCTCCTTCCTTGGCGCCCGTCGCCTCCGCTATCCCCCGGATCTCTTCCTCGCTAAGGTATTTCTTGACCGGAGACTTGATGTCGCCCGGCAGGTATCCTATGGTGACCAGGCCTTTTGCCCCCATGGACTTGGCCTTGGTTGTGATGTTGTCTATCTCCTGGCGGGATATGCCGGCCTGACCCGGGACCGCGATGGCGCGAATGGTTCCGCCCTGCTCGGCCGTACTCTTGAACACGCCGAACTCCGAACCGGACAGGAGCGAGGTTACATCCTTGATCTCCATCCCGAACCGGGTATCGGGCTTATCGGACCCGAACCTCGACATGGCTTCGTGATACGTAAGCCTCGGGAACGGGGTCTTGATCTCCATCCCCAGGACCTTCTGCCACAAGTCCTTCATCATACCCTCGACCAGCGCCCAAACATCCTCTTCGCCGATGAAGGACATCTCGATGTCTATCTGCGTGAACTCAGGCTGCCTGTCAGCCCTGAGGTCTTCGTCACGGAAACACTTCACTATCTGGAAGTACTTGTCGATGCCGCCCACCATAAGGAGCTGCTTGAACAGCTGAGGCGACTGCGCAAGGGCGTAGAACTTGCCGTGCTCAAGTCTGGACGGCACCAGGTAGTCGCGGGCCCCTTCCGGCGTGCTCCGCGTCATCATCGGGGTCTGGATATCCCAGAACCCGTGATCCGAGAGGTACTGCCTTACCACCATGGACACCTTGTGGTACATCTCGAGGCCCCTCTGCATGACGGGCCTGCGAAGGTCCAGGTAACGGTACTTCATGCGGAGGAGCTCGTCCGCGCGCGCGTCGTCGCGGATGTAGAAAGGCGGCGTCTTGGCTGTGTTAAGGATGAGGATGTTCTCGGCCAGTATCTCGATGGCCCCTGTCGGCATGTCGGGGTTCTCGCTGCCGGGACGCCTGGGTTGCACTGTCCCGGTCACCGCGAGGACGTACTCGGACCTGACCTTGTCGGCGGTCGCGTAGCTTTCGGGCGAGCGTCCGGCGTCAGAGACCACTTGGACGATGCCAGTCCGATCCCGGAGGTCGATGAAGATGAGGTCTCCGAGATCGCGGCGGCTGTTGACCCACCCCATGACTGTTACTTTCTTGCCGGCGTCGGCCGCCCTGAGTTCCCCGCAGTACGCGGTCCTTCTTGCTTCCCCGAGGTCGCTAAGTACCGATGGTTCCATGCTAGACATTTGTCTTGGCCTCCCTGAGAAGAACCGCCAGCTCACCGCGCTGGACAGTCTTCTGCCACCCTTCCTTCATTGACTTCAGTGTAACCGTCCCGGACTTGGCCTCGTCCTCGCCCAGTATGCATACGAACGGGGCGCCAAGTCGGTCGGCTTGCTTCATCTGAGCTTTCAGGCTGCGCTGCAAGGGGTCGAAGTCGACCCTGAACGACTCTCCGCGGAGCTCCTGTACCAGATAGAACACCTCTCGAGGCAGGTCTATTACTTCGCTCCTGCCACCGGCCACGAACACATCAATGGGTGAGCCAACCTCTAGCGGCTTCTCACCTTTCTCAGTCGCAAGTAGGATGCGCTCCATCCCCATCCCGAACCCGACGCCGGGAGTCGGAGGACCGTCGATGTCCTGTATAAGGCCGTCGTACCGTCCGCCGCCAACCAGAGTCCCCTGGCTACCGAGGCCGGGCCACTTCAGTTCGAACACCGTCCTGGTGTAGTAGTCCAACCCTCTGACCAGCGCGTGGTCGACCGAGTATGAAAGGCCCAGACCCGTAAGAATGGACGTCATCTCGTCCCAATGAGTCTTGCAGTCACCGCAGAGGTAGTCCAGCATTCGGGGAGCGTCGGCCACCAATGCCTTGCAGCTGTCCTGCTTGCAGTCAAGCACCCTCAAGGGGTTGCGGTTGAGCCTCGCTTGGCAGTCAGGACAGAGGTGCTCCATCTTGCCTGAAAGGAACTCTATCAAGTCAATCTTGTACTTGCTCCGGCACTCAGGGCATCCGATGGAGTTGAGCGTCAATGTCGTCCCAAGGAGGCCCAGCTCTTTGGCCACAGACATGGCCAGCATGATGACCTCCACGTCCGAATAAGGCGACGCGGACCCAAGGATCTCCACGCCGAACTGGCGATGCTCGCGATATCGCCCTGCCTGAGGCTTCTCGTACCGGAACATCGGACCCATGTAGTAAAACTTGCGGGGGAGCGCTCCGGAAGCCATGCCGTGCTCGACAAAAGCCCTGGCCACGGGAGCGGTGCCTTCCGGCCGGAGCGTAAGGTCTCGCCCGGTCTTGTCCTTGAAGGTGTACATTTCCTTCTCTACGATATCGGTTGCCTCGCCCACGGTACGGTGGAACAGCTCCGAGTACTCAAAGGTGGGAGTGCGGATCTCTTCAAATCCGTACCTGGCCGCTACTCTACGCAGGACTTCCTCCAACCGGATCCATCGCGAGGTCTCCGGCGGCAGGATGTCAGACGTGCCTCGGGCTGCTTTCAACATGGTGTTGTCCCTCCGTGAGGCGCCGGCAATGGCACCCGGCTTGTTCAATCTAAGATACCACAGATTAGAGGACTCGGCTCAAGGCTAGGGCTCCCGCCATCCATTTCCTAGGCGGCTAAAGTGCCGCTTGTTGAAGGTCAGGACCATCCCGCCTTCGTCGGCGCACTGCGAGTACAGTAGAGCATCCCCAAAGTCAACGTTCATGTTCTTGTACTTGGTCAGCGAAGTCTGGATCATGGGCAGATCGTGTGCGCGAGTACGCAGGACCAAATCAAGTCGTACTGACGTACACATTCGCTGGCTGGCCGGTAACCCGGTACCTTTCGTGGGATCCCAGTACCAGGTAGCATCAACCTGAGCCCTAGACGAGACTTACCGGGACGACTAGGTTGTTCTCGTCTATAGCCGAAAGCTGCTGAGCCATACAGACTACAGCGCCCTTCCCTCTGGGCACCGACGCTCTATCCAGCACAGAGAACACCTTCACCAATCGAGCATCGGGTGAGGCCGTCTTCTTGATCTCGATGGGCATCAATACACCGTCGGCCTCAATGATCAGATCAATCTCCTTCGCGTCTCTATCGCGGTAGTAGTAGACGAACGGGACCCGAGCAGCGTTGTGATAGCTCTTCACAATTTCGCTTACCACGTAGTTCTCAAGGAGCGCCCCACTCATCGCCCCGCGTTCCGCAGTCTCGGCGCTGCTCCATCTGCCCAGATAACACACTAGTCCTGTATCCTGGAAGTACAGCTTGGGGGCACTTATGGTTCGTTTCAGTTGGTTGTTCGAGTAGGGATGGAGGAAGAACACGATGCCGCAAGCCTCAAGGATACGGAGCCAGTGCTTGGCGGTCGGTTGGGTGACGTCCGCGTCTCGGGCGAGCTCCGCTACATTGACGACTTGCCCACACCTCGCAGCAACCGACGCCATGAAGTCCGCAAACTTAAGGGCGTCGATGGAGGGCGACATCGACCGGACATCACGCTCAACGTAGGTGCTCACGTAACTGGAGTAGAACAGTGCCGGGTCTTTGTACTTCGCGCTTGCCACTGCAGGCATTGAGCCGCGGAAGATGCGGCGATATATCTCCGGGGTGTCGGCACACGGAGTGACCCCTTGTTTGGCCAACAGAACGTCGACTTCGGGAACAAATGGCCTACCTGCCCCTGGGCTGTATATCTCGCTCTGGGAGAGAGGCGACAACGTAAGGATAGCGACTCGGCCAGCCAGGGATTCGCGGATACCTTCCATCAAGCTGAACACCTGCGACCCGGTAAGCCAGAAGTCGCCCGGTCGCCTCCTCTGATCCGCTAGCAGTTTTATCTGGGAGAAGAGCTCCGGAGCATACTGCACTTCATCGACCAGAACCGGTGGTCTGTAGAGCTGGAAGAACGTAGCCGGGTCATTCTTTGCCAAGGCCCGCGCAGTAAGGTCATCAAGTGTTACGTAGGTCCGATCTGACTGCTCAGCCAATCTCTGAAGCATGGTGGTCTTCCCGACCTGACGGGGTCCTCCGACAAAGAGAACGGGGTATTGCTCGGTGACTTCCAAGACCACTCGTTCTAGTTCACGCGTGATGTATCCCATCGCATACTGTTCCTCCGGCTAGAATGACGACCGTATTTATTATAGCCGAAAGCGCAGAATACAACACCTGGCAAATGCACTCTCATATCCTGGAGAGGGGCCGTAAGCGGTATCTGGGCTCTTACAGGAAGGGGTTGTAGGCCTTCTCTGAGGCCACCGTAGTGCGTGATCCATGGCCTGGGTAGATGGTAGTCTTGCCTGGTAAGCTCAAGACCCTGTCCACGCTTTCGAACAGTTGATCCGGATCCCCGCCGGGAAGATCTGTCCTGCCGACGCCTCTCTTGAAGATAAGGTCGCCGCAGAAAGCCACGTTTGTCGAAGGGCTGGAGCATACAAACGTCAGGCTCCCCGGCGAGTGCCCAGGCGTCTCCCAGACTTCCAAGGTCGTTCCTCCGAGAGCCAAGTGATCCCCTTCGCCGAGCGTACGAATGTCGGCAGGAGCCGGGGAATCCGAGGGCATGAACTGCTTCATCCATCCCGGGTCAGAGAGCATCGCCTTGTCCTTGGCACCGACGAAGACCAGCGCGCCAGTCTTCTCCTGTAGGTAGCCGGCAGCAAGAGTGTGGTCAAAGTGGGCGTGAGTCAAGAGAATGGCCTGCACGCGTAAGGGGCTGGCGCCATCGCCTGCCAGGGCCTTCAGGATGCGATCTCCCTCGTCGCCAGGGTCAATCACCACACACTGGTCGCCCTCGATCACTATGTAGCAGTTGGTACCCAGGCCACCTACTGAGAGTGTTCTGACTTCCACTGTGACTCCCCCTGGCAAGGTGAGGCTGCTGAACAGGCGATAGCGCAGCGCTATCCCGCAGGGTGCGAGAGTGGTCGCTGCCGCCTGAAACCCGCCCTAAAACTCCTTCTGACTCGAGATCAATATGGTCACCGGACCGTCGTTGCACAGTTCCACTTCCATGTGTGCGCCGAAGACGCCGGTCCCCGTTGGAACTCCCAGTTCCCGCATTCGCGCCACAACCTGCTGGTAGAGGCGGTCCCCGATCTCAGGATGGGCGGCCCCGTCGAAACCGGGCCGCTTGCCCTTCTTCACGTCGCCGTAAAGGGTGAACTGCGACACGACAATAGCCTCACCGCCGATGTCGAGCAGGGACTTGTTCATCTTGCCTTCATCGTCGGAGAAGACCCTGAGGCCGACCAGCTTCTCAGCCATGTATGCAACGTCTTTGTCGGTGTCTTCCTTCCCGACCGCCAGCAGGATCAACGCCCCAGGGCCGATCGACGAAACCACCTGTCCATCAACCGCAACCTTGGCCCTCGTTACTCGCTGGAATACGGCTCTCATCCCCGAGTCCTCCCTGCTACCCTGCTAACCGACGTAACGCCCTTCACCTGCTTGATGCGGGATATGACTTCCTCCAGCTCCCCCAGGTTGTGGATCTCAAACACGGTGTTGATCCGGGCCGCTCCGCTGTCAGGCTGGCCTTTGGCTTTGGCCGAGAGGATGTTGGCCCCGACCCCCGCTATCACTGAAGTCACATCGGCGAACATACCTGGCCTGTCGTGGCCCTCAATAAGGATCTCGACCGGGTAAGCCGAATCGTCAGCCTTGAGCCAGGAAGCCTCGATAAACCGCTCCTTATCGGCGAAATCCCTGAGGCTCGGACAATCCAGCCTGTGGACCGAAACCCCGCGCCCTCGCGTAATGTAACCGATGATGGGATCCCCGGGCACCGGATTGCAGCAGTGGGCCAGCCTAACCAGGAAGTCCGACATGCCCTTAACGATGACCGCTTCTTCTGGGCCTCTCGGCTTACGGACGACCTGCTTGTTAGGTGTCTCCTTTTGGGGCAGAAGCTCCGGCTTGGTCCGCAGGACCTCGTCCCTCACCCGCTGCGCCACATGGATGGGACTGATCCCTCCGTACGCGACCGCGGCAGCCAGGTTCTCCATGTCGGGGTATCCCAGCCGGTCAATGACCTTGTTCAGGATGCCAGCCTCTTCCACCGCCGCGAAGTCGAGCCCCAGCTTAGTGATCTCCCTCTTGACCGTGGCCTCGCCGCGCTCGATATCCTCCTCGCGCAGCTGTTTCTTGAAGAACGACCTGATCTTGGACCGGGCCTGAGGCGTCCTCACAATATCCAGCCAGTCGCGGGACGGTCCCAACGATTGGCGGCTAATCAGGATCTCGACGATGTCTCCAGTCGCAAGCTTGTGGCTAAGGGGAACGATCCGGCCGTTGACCTTAGCCCCGACGCAGTGGTGTCCGATATCGGTGTGGATCCTGTACGCGAAGTCCAGCGGGTTTGAGCCCTTGGGCAGGTCAACCACGTCGCCCTTGGGCGTAAAAACAAAGACCTCGTCGGTGAACACGTCAACCTTCAAGGCCTCCATGAACTCGCTGGCGTCGGTCATATCCCTCTGCCAGTCAAGAAGCTGACGCAACCAGGACATCTTCTGCTCAAACAGCTTATCCTTAGCCCTGTCGCCCTCTTTGTAGCGCCAGTGGGCGGCGCTGCCGTACTCGGCAGTGCGGTCCATTTCCCGGGTGCGGATCTGGATCTCGAAGGGCTCGCCGTGAGGGCCCACGACGGTCGTATGCAGCGACTGGTACCCGTTTGGCTTGGGTACGGCAACGTAGTCCTTGAACCTTCCGGGAACAGGCTTCCAGATAGTGTGGCAGATACCGAGGACCTCGTAGCAGTCGGTCACCGTCCCGACGATCACCCTCACCGCCAGGAGGTCGTAAATCTCGTCCAGCACCTTGCCGTCGTTCTTCATCTTCTTGTAGATGCTGTACAGGTTCTTGGCGCGGCCGGTGACCTCGCACTGGATGCCCTCGCTGGTAATCCGGTCCTTGATCCGGCTGATTACCTCCGCGGTCTCGGTCTCCCGCTCGGTTCGCCTGGCAGCGATCTGCCTGGCCAGCGACTTGTACTCCTCAGGTTCCAGCCACTTAAATGAAAGGTCCTCAAGTTCCCACTTGAGGCGCCAGATTCCGAGTCTGTGTGCGAGGGGTGCGTAGATGTCCAGGGTTTCCTCGGCGGTGCTCCTGCGCTTCTCCGGCGCCAGGGGCTCCAGGGTCCGCAAGTTGTGAAGGCGGTCGGCAAGTCGGATGACGACGACTCGCCAGTCCTCAGCCATTGCGAGGAACATCTTGCGCAGGTTCTGCACCTGCTCCTCAACGCGAGACCTGAACTCGATCCTGGAGAGTTTGGTCACTCCGTCCACAAGCTTGGCGATCTCGTCGCCGAAAGCCGCGCGGAGCTCCTCCAGCTTCACCGAGGTGTCTTCCACAACATCGTGGAGGATAGCTGCCGCAAGGGTCTGGGCATCGCCCTCGAGTTCGGAGAGGATTGCGGCTACGGCTACAGGATGCTCGACAAAATCCTCCCCTGAAAGCCGGTATTGCCCGTCATGAGCCTTCTCGGCAAAAGCGTAAGCCTTCGCCAGGAGACGCTTGTCCTCTGGTGAAAGGTAGGGAGCAAGTTTTGCGACCCTATCGCTCAGTTCGAGAGAAGCCAAGCTACGACCCCGCTTGTCGATTCAGATAGCGATCCAGTACGGATGGTACCCCAGTATATAAGAAAAGCGACACGCGTTCCAATAGGAACCGGGATGTCGCTCTCTCGGCGAAACCTCAGGACTTCAAAGTCACTCGGTCAGTTTGATGACCGAAACGACGTTGTAGCCTCTCTTCGTAAGATTAGCCCTACCTGGAATGTAAGTCAATTCAATGAGAAACGCCACGGCGCTCACGACGCCGCCAAGTTTCTCAACCAGATCCGCGGTCGCGGTGATGGTGCCGCCGGTCGCCAGGAGGTCGTCCAGTACGAGCGCTCTCTGCCCGGGCTTGACGGCATCCTGGTGTATCTCGAGGACATCGGTGCCGTACTCCAGCTGATACTCGCCCTGAAGGGTCTTCCACGGCAGCTTGCCCTTCTTGCGCACAGGCGCGAAGGACTTGCCCATAGCGTAGGCCAGCGGCGCGCCGATGATGAAACCGCGGGACTCCGGGGCCACGATAACGTCAAAGTCATACTTCTCGCATTCCTTCTTCAGAAGGTCGATGCCCGCCCGGAAAGCGACGGGATCCGCGAGCAAGGTGGTAATGTCTTTGAAGCTCACCCCGGGGACGGGGAAGTCAGGTATAACCCGGAGTTTTTTGCCAAGTTCTCTGCTAGTGTCCTCCATCGTTAGCCCTCCACTTCGTCTTGCCAGCAGGCCCTGGCCATCCGCCTGGCGTCTTCGCCAAGTTTGAAGGCCAAGGAGCTCTCCAGGTCCACCCGGTCGCCCGTAAGACGGAGGACGAACTCGGGGAGACGCCGGCTGCTATCATACGCCGCCAACCCTACTTCCTCAAACACGGTGAACGCCGACTCCAAGAAGAGGCGGCCGCCGTCGGCGAGCCTGGATTCCTCGGGGTATCCCGCTGCCTCCAGAGCCTCCGCCCATCTCCTACCGACATCGCAGATGGGCACCCGCCCGCCGGAATAGGTCCGGGTCAGGAATTTCCACAGACACCTGAGCCGATCCTTGTCGGGATAGGTCCAGGAAAGCCAGTTCTCGGCGTCGCCCCTCCAAAGGTGCGCTTCCACGGGAGGGACGTCGCCCGCGAAATCGGCGAGGGCGCTCGCATCCTCCGGGCAGAGGGGCCGGTGCACGACCATAAGGCGCGGCTGCGCCTGGTTCTCGGGGGCCCGCAGGTCGATCCCGAGGTCCCAAGGCCCGGTCGATACCACAACGCCACCTGCGCGTAGGCAAGCTCTGGCCTCCAGCGCTGCCGGTCCAGATTGACCCTTGAGGTGCAGCCGGGCTGCGCGGCCCAGCTTCCGGAGGGCTATCACTAGGCTTCGCCCCGCGTGTTCGCTCCATGTGTATAGGATAACCGGACGGTCGTCCGGGGTCGCCTTGGCGAGCCTCTCGTACATAAGGCCGCTCCCGGACCAAGACGCGCGGACCTCCCGCACCAACGGTGAAAACTGCTCTGACCCCCGGTAGACGCTACGATAGGGAGTGAAAAGCACATCAACGCTGCCGAGAAGAGCGATCCGCCGCGCAGAGCGGCCTTGCCCGAACCAGATGAACCTCTGGGTCGTCCCATTCTTTCCGAGCGCCAGCTGCATGTGGTCGAGCGAGGATCCCATGAGACCGACGTGAACCATTTCGCAGTCCATGCATGCTATCTGCGGCATAGGGTTCCCGTCTCCGAAAGGCTCGATGTCGAAGAGTGAGCGCAGAGCCTCGTCCGTTACCCGCTGTACCGTAAACACCTCGTCCACTGATACGACCCGTTCACACAGAGACTGCTCAAGCATTTCGCCAGATATGGCGCTGAACGCGCGGAAGAAATCTTGGACCCGGTCCTTATGAACAGAGAAACCTCCCGCGGCCTCGTGGCCGCCGTACGCCGCCAGCAGTTTCGCGCAGTGCCGGAGCGCCGCCACGACGTTGAAACCGTCCACGCCTCTCACAGAGCCCTTCAGCGTATCGCCGTCTCCCCCAACGAGCGCGACGGGGCGTCCCGTCACCTCTCTCACCCGGGAGCACGCGATGCCGATTACCCCTTCATGCCACCCGGGCCTGTGGGCGCACATGGCGTACCCGCTGTCCGGCAGGTCCTCCCAGCATTCCTCCAGGATCCTGTCCTCGATCTCCTTGCGCTGCCGATTAAGGGCGTCCAGCTCCGCTGCCAGGTCCGCTGCCCTGTGGGGGTCCCGGGTGGTCAACAGCTCGAAGGCCATCCTCGGATCCGATAGACGGCCTGCCGCGTTGATCCTCGGCACCAAGCCAAACGTCACGTCCCGGTCAAAGCCGAGCCGCCTCTGCGGTCCCGGGCCCTTATCTGGAGCAAGACCGGCGGCCTTGATGAGTGCCGCGATTCCAGGCCGCGGTTCTTCATTAATGAGGCGCAACCCCGACCGTATCCAGGCGCGGTTTGGGCCGGTCACCGGCTGCCCATCACCTGCGATGGACAGAGTGAGGAGATCGTGGGCCCATGACGGTGGCGTCTCGACGCCGAGGGCGGCGTGCAGCGCAAGAGATAGTAGATACGCTACACATGCTCCTGAAAGCCCCTTTAGCCCTAGACCATCCCACTCCGGGAGATGGGGATCTATGACCGATACCGCTTGAGGAAGCCGGTCTTGGGGGAGGTGGTGGTCGGTGATGATTACGTCCTTGCCTATTGCCGACAGCGCCTCGCAGGCCGTGTGGGCTGATATGCCGCAGTCAGCGGTCACGAACAATGAGGCTCCTTTGTTGGCCAGTGCAAGAGCGCTGTCCGCGTGAAACCCGTAACCCTCGAGGAACCGCGAGGGGAAGTAGACCTCGAAGTCTTCGAACCCGGCCAGCTCCAGCGCCTCAGCGAGGACTGCGGCGCTGGTTACTCCGTCGCAGTCGAAGTCGGAGTAGATGACCACGTGTTCGCCCAGTTCCCGTGCCTTCTTCAGGCTCTCCACCGCCGGCAGCATACCGGGAAGGCGGAGCGGATCCGGGAGGGGGGCGGCCTCGAGTGCTCCTTGAAGGAGCGATAGGGCTCCCGCGATACTGGACCCCGAACGCCTAAGCAGAATGGAGGCTACCTCCGGGATAACGCCGGCGTCCCGCGAAAGGCGTTCGACCAGGGCGGGATCCAGCGGAGAAGGCAGCCTCCAGTCAGCTAATCCGAAGAAACTAGAGAGTTGGTCCCTCGACTTCTTTCTCTCGGGTCTCATGGTGCTCCCTTTGGCTCATCATGTCTGCTATAGTCCGTTCGAGGCCGGCGTTCTTCTCGCGCTCGGCCCCCAACTGCTGCGTAAGTTCCTTGATGCGACCTCTCGTGCTCATGCCCCTAAGCCATGCCCATACAACCCCAATGATAACTCCGAGGCAGGCGGAGCCTAGCACGACAAGCGCTTGATTCAGTTCAAACGACCACACCATGAAGGTGATGGGCACCATCTGGGCGTTTTGTACCGCAAATACCACGACGAGGAGCAGGAACAGGATGGCGATAACCAGCATGGGCAGCCCTCCGTGTCTTGGAGTTTGCAGGTCTACTTTACCATAAAGGCGCCGTCCGGCTCACTTGGACCTACGCCTCGGGCCTTGTCCGTCATCGTCCTTGGCCGGCGCCCGGCTCCAATCGTAGCTGTCCAGCAAAGCGCGAAAGTCCTGGCCCTTTGTGCCGAAGTAGTCCTCCATGGACTCGGATCCGTCATCGCTGGCGCGACGCGTGCGGCCACTCCGCTCCCCTGACACAGACTCCTCCCGTGCCAGGGCTTCGCGCCTGCGCTTCTCGGCCTCGCCGGCCTCCAGGGCCTTTCTGATCTCGGAGAGCTGGCGCTTGTAGTCGCGGTTCTCGAAACGCTGGTTGGACAGGTAGGGAGGTCCGGCCGCGACCTTGGACTTGATCTCGTTCACCCACCGCTTGAGCTCATGGTCGGCCGACAGCCCGGAAGCCGGGATGCGGATGACTGTGAAACCGGCCGCCTCCAGGGCGCGCTGCCTCGATACGTCCTTTTGCGCGCGTCCAGAAACAAGGTGGGTCTCTCCATCCACTTCAACGACCAGCCAGTCGTCAAGAAGGAAGTCCACGGTGAACTCCTTCACCGGGACTTCCCTCGCGAACTTGAGGCCGGCCTTCTTGAGAGCCGCCGCCAGCTTGCGCTCGCTCGGCGTCTCGTCGTGATATCCCCAAATGTAGCTTCCGGTAGCGTCCTTCTTCAAGTCTCGGAACCTTCCCTAGAGTTTCTCCGGCAGCTTCACGATGGGCTTCTCGGGCCTATCCGGCGGCGACGAGTAATCCTCGTCCCTGGGAGTTATGAAGCGGTCGAACCAGGCCAGGATGTACTCCAGTCTCTCGACCCTGTGCTTAGGTTGCCCGGACCTGGACAGCTCGTGGTTCTCGTTGGGGAACCGCACCATGACCGCCGTCTTCCCCGTCTTCTTGAGCGCCACAAACCACTCCTCGGCTTGCTCTATCGGGCACCGCAGGTCCTGCTCGGAGTGGATGATCAGGATAGGCGTCGTGACGTTCCTCACGTACATGAGAGGCGAGACATCGAGGTAGGCCTTGGGGTTATCCCACGGGTCTCCGTCGAAGGCGAAATCGCCGTTGGTGAACGCCATATCTGAGGCGCCGAACTGGCTCATCCTGTTGCAGGTGCTCCTCATGGTCACCGCGGCTTTGAACCTGTCGGTATGGGTTACGGCCCAGTTTGTCATGTAGCCGCCGTAGCTGCCGCCCAGCACACCAAGCCTCTCGGTGTCGACCCAGGGGAGTTTCACGGCTTCATCCAGCGCCGCCATGATGTCCTGGTAGTCCACGCCTCCCCAATCGTGTCTGATCGCGGTCATATAGCTCTGGCCGTGCCCCACACTGCCCCGCGGGTTAGAGAAAACCACGCCGTAGCCCCGGTTGCAGAGGAGCTGGAACTCGTGTGAGAAGGCGAACCCATAGGCGGAGTGAGGTCCGCCGTGGATCTGCAGGGCCAGGGGATATTTGGCTCCGTCTTTCATAGCAACGGGTTTCATGACCCACGCCTGGACCTTGGTGCCATCTGGGCTCGTGGCCACGAACTCCTCAGGCACAGACAGGTGGACTGACGACAGGAGGTCCTTGTTCACCGCTGTTACGCGCCTTACTGCAAACCCTTCCGCCACGAGGTCGAAGGGTTTGAACCCGTCGCCCACCTCGTCGAAACCGGTCCACGAAGAGGCGGTGGGCATTCCACAGCCGCAACCGCCCGCGCACAGTGGATCGAGCGCCACGATGTCGCCGATTACCGTGGGCGACTGGTAGTGGACGGCGAAGGTGTCGTTCTGGGCGGCCTTGGTCCACCCGGAGACAGTGCAGTTACCTGATGTAAGCGCTGTGACTTGCCCGGTAGAGATATCGACTTTGTACAGGTGAGTCTTGCCGAAGTCGAGAGCGCTGAAGTACAAAGCACTGCTATCGGCGCTCCAGGCAGCGCGGGTGACGGGGCTTCCGCCCATGTCGCCGCCGGCGCTCTGCGCAACCGCCAGTTCCCTCTCCCTGGTCAGGAACCGAACCGGGCCGCCGTCTGCAGGCACGAGGCACAGTCCTATCACTGTGGAGCCCTTGTACCGGTTGTCATGGCCATAGCAGGCAATCCACTTGCCGTCAGGCGACCAGGACGGGGCGCCCAAGACGGCGTCGGTGCTTGTGACTTTCCGCATCTCGCCCCCTTCTGCCGGGACAACGTAGACGTCCCGGAGCGAGGTGAACTCGTGGCCTTCGAATCTGGCGGAGGTGAACGCGAGGTGCTTGCCGTCAGGAGACCACTCAGGCTCCCTGCAGTCGTACTCGCCGCTGGTAACCTGGGTCAGTTTCTTTGTCTCGACGTCCAGCACGTATATCTGTGTCTTGCGATCTGGCAGGAAGCCTCTCCCGTTCAGCTTGTAGCGAATACTGGTGATGACACGGACGTCCGACTTCTCCTCCGCTCCCTGCTTACCATTGGTATCGCCTGCATCGCCATCCTTCGCCTCGGGCTCAAGGGCCGCAAACGCTATCTTCTTGCCGTCCGGCGACCACACGGGCTCGCCGACGCCGTCTTTCCTGTTGGTCAGCTGGACCGCTTCACCGCCCTCGGTGGAGATAACGAACAGCTGGGTCTTGTCCTTGCCTCTCTCTGACAGGAATGCCACCCGGTCTCCCGCGGGGGACCACCGGGGCGAAGTGTCGTTCTTCGGGCCTGAGGTAAACTGGAAGACTCGGCCGTCCTTGGCCATATGGATGGACGTCTTGTACTTCTTGACCTTGTCTTCCTCGTTCACAGACTTAACGGTAAACGCGATCGACTTGCCGTCGGGGGATATCTGGGGGTCCGAAACCCATTTCATGCTCCATAGATCCGTAGAGGTGAGGCGTCTCACGGTGTTCGGCTCCTTTCCTGCAAGAGAAGGTTCTACTGACGAACCTTCTTCGCCAAGGAGCGGAGTTTGTCCTTTGCCAGGCCGATGAACATGGTCATCTCTTCGCACTTCAGAACGTATGCCAGGACCGCAAAGGTGAGGCCCGCGACTCCCACTGTAACGCCGGCTGCCACGACATCCCGGAGCAAGCTGCCGGTGCCTGCAGCAAACCCTGTGGCTCCGGAGACGTAGTACGCGACAACTCCCATGGCCGCCGAGGCAGCCAGGATCTTGGCCAACGATTTCCCCAACCCAAGCACGGGCAGACCGCCCAACAGCCTGGACAGCAGGTACAGACCGGCCAGAGCGCCCACGGTTGTGGCTATGCTGTTGGCCACCCCGAGCCCGATGAGGCCCAGCGCGCCTACCAGGGCAAAGTCCAGGAGCGCGCTAAGCAGAGATGTCCCGATGCCAATGGCTACAGGCAGCCGGGTCTCATGAGCGGAGTAGAAAGCGTAGGTTATGACCTGGGACGCCGCCATCGCCACCAGCGCCGGAGCGTACGCGGTGAGGACTCCCGCTGTAGCCACAGTGGCGTCGGAGGTGAAGGCCATGCGCTCGTATGCGAGACGGACCACCGGACGGGCCAACACCATCAGCCCAACGGCAGCGGGGATACAGATGAACTCAACGTACCGGAGGCCCATGATGGCGGTGTCGCGGAAACCTGCCTTATCCTCTCTCGCCCACATAGAGGAGAGAGACGGGTATATCACTGTGGTTACAGCGGCAACAAACAGGCCGAGCGGGACCTGGCGAAGCCTCTCGGCGTACCCGAGCACGGCGACCGAACCTTCAGCCAGGCGGGACGCCAGGTTCCTATCTACCAGGACGTAAGCTTGGGCGAACAGCGAGCTTAGCACGAGCGGCATGGCAAGGCGGAACACGCTGCGGGAACTCTCATCCAAGCGGAGGGAAAAGCGCGGGAAGGCCGCCCGCTTCCTCCAGGCCAAGAGCTGCACCAAGAGGGCAACGCTGTTCGACAGGACAAACCCAATCGCAAGAGCCCGCACTCCGAACACCGGGGCAAGCAACGCGATGACCGCTATGGTCGTAAGGTTTTGCACGGTTACCGATAGGGCCGGGATGTTGAACTCGTCGTGGGCGTTGAGCACAAACTTGGCGTACACCGCCAGAAGAGGCAGCACCATCGCCGGGAAGTAGACCCTGGTGAGAAGCACCGCGCTGTCGAACGCGTCCTGTGTGAGGCCCGACCCGGCCAGCCTGACAAGCATGGGGGCGAAGACCGCCGCCACGGTCGACAGCCCAAGGACCAGTATCACCGACACCGTCATGACAGACGACGTGACTTGCCGCGCGCCCTCTTCGTCGCCCTTAGCCAGGTGCGATGTGAGCACCGGCAAGAACGCGGTGGAGATAGGGCCCGAGAGTATGGTCACGCTGTTGGTCAGCGCGGAGGCTATTCCCTCGGCGTCAGTGCTCCCGCTGGCCCCGAAGAACATGGCCACGATTAGAGTACGGAAAAAGCCGCCGAACTTGGCGACCGTGTTGAGCAAAAAGACTATGAAGGCAGCCTGGGCAATACGCTTTTTGCTGGACAGGTCTACTCCCTCATCTCGCCGGCCGGAGTTCAACTGAGCGATGGTTTACTGTCACCCGTGCAGTGGCCAGGAGTAACCACTACGACGGATTACGGCCTTAGTCCTGCCCGAATATGATCCTGCGCTTGCCCGCTTTTGGGATCTCTGCTACTCTTTTTAGCGTACGCGATTTGTGCGGACACACACAAAGGAGTTGGGACTGTGCTCATCTCCAGATAAAGCCCCGTTCCTGACCTGTGCGCGAATGGTCCAGATGGGTCGCCTGCGGCGATAGGGCCGCGGCAACGCGCATACGGTTCCCTTCGGTTCATCGCTTCCTAACCTAATTTCCGTTCGTACGGATCTTGGTTAACGACAAACAAAGGCGTTCGTACGGCTTGCGTTTTCTCAAGGAGCATCATTATGGCAAACCTAAAACGACTCTTAAAGTATCTGGCTCCGCATTGGTTCTTAGTTATCAT
>CAZRRG010000022.1:0-29330 GCA_964602455.1 uncultured Eubacteriales bacterium
GAATCATCTCCGCTTGCTCAAAGGTTCCTTACGCTGTTCAGTTTTCAAGGACCGAGCACAACAGGCCTTATCTTACTCACTTGAGGACCTGTTGTCAACGCTTCTTCGCCATCCGACTATCGTATGCCGCGAAGCGCCTTTCGATTAACGCGCCCCGCTTATCGCGAGGCGTTTTCTATACTAGCACACGAGAAATGGGGATGCAACAGGCATAATAGTGATTCTAATCTGGGAAATTGCGTTACAATTCCGGCTGTTACGCTAACCTGGCGCACCACTTGCGGATCCTGCAGGTCTCCAGCCTTAGCAATCTCGCCTTGTCACCAACGCAGGCGTATCGCTTGGTGCATGACCTGTTTGCTCTTGTCGTCCAGAATCGAAAATACTTCATTAATAGAAGCATCCTGCCTCGGGTCGTACATGGCCAACGCTGCCCTGACTAGGGCGCGCTCGATGGGGCCCCAGAACCTCGTCGCGCGAAGCACGCCGGCGACATCTATCTCCCCCTCGCCGAGGAACTCATCCAGTGGCTTGGATAGGCACGAAAGGACGTAGATGCACGCTATGAGCTCGCGCGACCTCGCGCCGGACAGCCTCTGCATCTCTACAAACCTGGCCCTATGTATGTAGTCGTTGAAGTACATGTTGGGCTCATCTATGAACTTATCGAGGTCCTCTTCCTTGACCCTCCACCGGTTCCCCACCTTGATCCCTGGGAGTTTGCCGGCCTCCAACCAACCCACAACGGTCCGCCGGGACAGCCCCAGCACCTTGGCGACCTCATCTGGGGTCAATACGGTTTTCATACTGGATCCTCCCCTTAACATACGTTAACCTTACATCCCTATGCCGGTTCTTTACATCCATGTGCGCTTTAGTAGCATGATAGGTCAGTTTTCTGCTATTTGTCTACAGTAATGTGCGTTTTCGTACCATGCTCTTCGCACACGCGTTCGCCTTGCGGCCCTGACAGAAAGACGTGAAGGGCGTGCCGGCCGCGAAGGCCCTGGCGAAGGGACGAGGATCGCCCACAGCGGACCGGAGATGGACGGGGAGGGGCTGAGAAAAAACGAGGAGGCGGCCTCCGAACGTCGAAGATCACGTAACCAACGACCAGTGCGCGTGGTGAAGCGGGGTGAAGAGGATGACGGGTAACGGAAAACCGGCGGACGAGGTCCAAAAAAACGTGGAAGTGAGAGTCTGCGGCAGCCCTAAGAGGCTTTTGCCCGGTGGAGACACTGCGATAGTTGCGTTCATAGAGGGAGAAACTGTAAATGCCCTGCTCAAGCGCCTAAACATTCCCGACGAGGACGTATGGTTGACCGTGGTGAACGACGTGGTCGTGGGCGGGGACTATGTCCTCTCCCCCGGTGATAAGGTGGGCATTATGAGCCCTGTCAGCGGGGGCTAGTCCTCCGGGATCCCGGCGTCTCTGCCCTAGGGTTTCCCGCAGAAATAGCGGCTATGCAGGGTAAATGCTGTAACCCGGGGGGATCCGCGGCAGGCATGCGATGATGGCAACACGAAGGCCGGACTCTCCCTGTCCGGCCTTCTCTCATTCCAATAGCCTTTGCCCGGCCAAACCCGCCGCTATCAGGGCTTTTTCAGCCTCTACTTGACAGGCGTGCCCGGCTCCACCGTCACTTTGAGCATCTGGTCGCCGATGGCCAGCTGGTCAACTACTTCCATTCCTTCGATGACTCTCCCGAAGATCGCGTAGTCGCCATCGAGCGATGTAGCATCTGCTTTTAGTATGTAGAACTGGGATGTTGCTGAATCGCGTGCTTGAGATCGCGCCATCCCCACCGCGCCTCGGACGTTGCTGAGCTGCCGGTTGATCTCCAGCTTAATGGTCTTTCCTGAGCCGCCGTATCCGGTCCCCTGGGGATCGCCGGTTTGAACCACCCAGTACTCGACCCTGTGCCAGATCAGCCCATCGTAGAAGCCCGATTTGGCCAGGTCTTCGAAGTTTTTCACGGTTACAGGGACGAGATCCGGGTAGACCTCCATCACGATGAGGCCTTTGTTGGTCTCAATCCTCACTATGTCCGGCGTTCCAAACCCCTCCTTAGTCCCACGTTGTGTGAGGTAATATGCCCCGGCCGCGACCACAAGCAGCAGTAACACGGCCCACAACCGCCAATTGCCCGCGCCGCTACGCCCAGCTAGAGGCCCCGATCCGCTCTTGGAGCGGAAACTGGAGCCAACAGGCGTCTTTGCGCCGCTTGCCTTATCGCCCTTTGGAGACATTTGATCACCCATACAATGCTTCCACGTCGGAAGTCGCATTCCTTGTTTCGTTTTCGCGTTGACGGTTGTGAGGGTGGTTGATATTATTAAGCCACGCCTCAATAAACTTAATGGGCAGCGTGATAATATGCCACAAGACAAGATGAGCAAGGTCCTGCCGGTGTTCATCTCTCTTAGCAAAGAGATGTCCCAGTCCCCTCAGCTGGTGCCAGTCAGATATGATGTCTCCCTGTCCACGTTGCCGGAGAGTCGTTCTATCGATGTGAAGGTCAGCTTCGTGGTCAGCGCACCGTCTGGGGCAGGCCCCGCTATCACGATGTACCTGGGCATTCCCGGGATGAACGTGTTCCGTATCCAGAGCGTCAAGGTTGGCGGCGTCCCGGCCCAGTACCGGTACCGGAGTCCCCGCCTCGAGGTGCAGCTCCCATCGCCGCTGGAGAGCGGCGATACCGTAACCATCGACCTGGCATACCACGGCACCCTAAACTCGCCTAAGAACTACGTGGGAGTGAGGGGCACGGAACTCATGGGAGAGGGGCTATGGCTCCCCGCGGTGTCCTTCCCGGGGCCGAGATTCGATGTTCGAATGGTGACAGATGTCCCGGCCGGAGAGGTAACGGCAGCACCGGGACGACCCGTGAGCACCCGCACCGAAGCAGGGCGCACAATCACCGAGTGGCACAGCGACGTTCCGATCTCCTCCCACACCGTAGTAAGCGGCCCATTCTCTGTGAGCAACCAAAGCGCCGGCTCAGTAGCGGTTCAAGCCCTTGTGCAGCGAGGCTACGAGTCCAGCGCTGACGATCTGGCTGCGTCCGCGGCGGCGGTCTTGCGCACCGGCGCTGAGTGGTTCGGCCCCCTCCCCTTAAGCCACATCTACCTGGTTCAGCCGCGACGGCCCAAGTATGGCGAGTACGCTCACATGCCCTTCATCGTCTATGCAAAGACCAACTTCACCAAGTCGCCGGACGCGGCATCGCGGATGAAGCTGTTCGAAGCCACAGCCCATGAACTCGGACACTTCTGGTGGGGGAACATCGTGTCTTCCGACCCCATCAATGAGGGATGGCTGTCTGAGGGCTTCGCGGATTTCACCAAGGTTCTGGCTCTGGAGCAGGCATTTGGTCGTTCTGAGGCGGTACGCATGTTGGATAACATGTGCGCTGTCGTTAAGAAGCAAGGCCAGGTGCCGCCGCTCGCGGTTATCAACATGAGCCACCCCAATCAGGGGCAGATAGTGCGAAGGCAGGGTGGCCTCTTCCTTGAGGCAACCAGGGAGAAGTACGGAGACGCAAACATGAAAGCCCTGCTACATCGCTTGTATGAAGAGTTCAAGGATCGTTCTGTGACCACACGGGACTTTGTGACGTTGGCGGCAGCATGCCTACCCGGCCCCGGCGTTGAGGAGTTCTTGCAGGAGCACCTGTATGGGTCACCGTGGTATGAGATCCAGGAAGGGCGGCTGGTCACGAAATGAACACAACGATCGACGTGAGAGCGACCGATGGCGTTACGTTGTCCACCCGTGTGATTACGCCGGATTCAGGCGGGCCGTGGCCCGTCTTGGTCGCTCGGACGCCCTAATTTAGCGCGCTGCCGACGACTTCGAGGAGCCACGACTCCTCTTCTGTGATGTCTTCGCACAGCCTGGCGGCGGCGATCGGGACTCTCCATGCCATAAGTTCATCCGCCGAGAGGTTGCTGAGTTCGAGGTATCGCTTCACATAGGCGTCGCGGGCAAGTGGCTCGACCTGCTCAATTACCGCGCGCTCCTCAGGGCTGCGGCTGTAGTTGACCCCGGCGTCCAGCATGAGGACGCTACGTGCAACGTCAGCCAGAGGATTACCTAAGCTTGCGTTGTCCCAATCAACCACCTTCCACCCATCGGGTGTCAGGATGACGTTGTTGAGGTTCAAGTCTCCGTGGCATAGGGCGTTGCCGTCAGGGAGACCTTCCAGCATTGCGAGGACCCTAGCCCGGACGTCATCTGTCAGGAGCGGGGTCCTTTCAATGGAACGGCGGATGCCTTCCCGGTGTGAGGGCAAGCCGTCCACTTTGGCGCAGTGGATGGAGTAATGGAGTTCGGCAAGCCGCCGAAGCAGGTCGGGGGCCTGCGACATGTTCTCCCTAACCGTGTTCCCCAACGACGGACCTTCCAGGTGTTCGTAGACTATGCCTCTGCAGTCCCCTACATCAACCACATCGCCTACACATGGAACGGGAAGCCCTGCGTCGTATACGAGGCGCGATCTGGCGGCCTCAATTTCAACCCGGCTCAAGGGGGCATCGGGATGGAACAGCTTCAGGACCTGGCCCTTGCCCCACTCGTACACTCTGCACCTACGGCCGATGCCGACAAGCGATCCCAGCTTCACCGCTATCCCTCCCCCATCTGCTTTCGCCAGTTCGCGGGAATGCCCCTCTAACTGGCCTAGGCTCCTCTGACGCAAACCGGAACATCCTGTATCGCCAGAACGCCGCGGTCCTCCCAGTCAACTCCTGTCTTTGCCTGGGCCGATGCCGCCTTTGCCATAGCCGAAGCGGTCTCGAGGCAGGTAAGCACCGGGACCCCTCGCCCGATGGCCAGTGAGCGGATCTTGAAGCCGTCGGTCTCCTCGCTCCCGCCCTTTGTGAACGTGTTGATGACTACCTGTACCTGCCCGCCGGCAATGACATCCGGGATACTGGGCGGGCACTCACCGGAGCCGTCCCCCGCCTCGCTCAGTTTGCGCACTACCTGGACTTCCACACCTGCTTCAACCAGGTAGCGGGCAGTGCCTTTGGTCGCGTAGAGCCTCCATCCGGCAGATGCGAGTCCTCGAGCCGTATCGAGGCAGGATGGCTTATCGCGATCGGCGATGGTCAGGAGGACGCCGGAACCGGGTCCGAGACGGCTTACGCCGAGGGAGAGGAAGGACTTCTGCAGCGCTTCCTCGAGATCCGATCCAATCCCCATGACTTCGCCGGTCGACTTCATCTCAGGGCCGACCACGGGGTCTACCCGCATCTTGGACCAGGAGAAGACCGGCATCTTCACGGCGCAGACATGGGGCTCCGGGCCGCACCCGCTGTACGGACCGTAGGACTTGAGGCTCCGTCCCAGCGAGAGGCCAGTTGCCACGCGGATGATCGGGAAGCCGGTGACCTTTGTGACGAATGGGACTGTGCGCGATGCCCTCGGGTTGACCTCCAGGCAGTACACGGTATCGCCGTCAACAATGTACTGGATGTTGGCTATCCCTCTTATGGGGAGCGCTCTGCACAGCGCATTGGTGTACTCAACTATCTTGGCCTTGGCTGCGCCCGGTATGGTCCTCGGAGGGATTTGCGCTATCGAATCGCCCGAGTGCACTCCGGCCCTCTCAATGTGCTCCAGGATAACGGGGATGTAGGAGTCCACTCCATCTGACACTACATCCACCTCGACCTCGGACGCGTGGATGTACTTGTCGATCAGCACGCCATGTCCCCGGGCTTCCTCGGTTGCTTCATCGAAGAACCTCAGCAGCTCGGCTTCGTCTTCCACGATGACCATTCCCCTGCCGCCCAGCACATATGACGGCCTGACCACCACCGGGAAGCCGATAGTCTTGCATGCCTGCACAGCCTGCTCCTTGCTGTAGGCGATGGTGCCGGGGATGGCGGGAATATCAAGGTCATGCAGCAGTTTCACAAACCTGCCCCGGTCTTCTGTGGCGTCGATGGCGTCAGGGCTGGTCCCGAGCACCTTCACGCCCGCCCTGACGAGATCCTCAACCAGGTTGATCGCTGTCTGGCCTCCAAATCCAACCAGCACCCCTTCCGGCTTGACCACGTCGATGACCGACATCACGTGCTCAAACGTGAGGGGCTCAAAGTACAACCTGCCCGCGGTGTTGAAGTCGGTCGAGACGGTCTCCGGATTGTTGTTGATGATGACCGAGGTGTAGCCCTCTTTCTCCAGCGCCCAGGCCGCGTGGACGGCGCAGTAGTCGAACTCGATACCCTGGCCAATGCGGATGGGGCCACCACCCAGCACTATCACCGATGGATTGCGGCTCGCGGGCGGAGACGCCTCTCTCCCTGACCCGTCGTAGGTGGAGTAGTAGTAGGGGGTGATAGCCTCAAACTCGCCTGCGCAGGTATCCACCATGTTGAAAGCCGGTGTGAGCCCCGCTTGCATCCTGGCGTCTCTGACTTCCTGCTCGGACACTCCCAGGAGCTGTGCGATGCGAAGGTCGCCCAGCCCCATTATCTTGGCCTTACGGAGTAGTTCCGCGTTGGACAACGCCGCGGGCGCGCCGGACGGCGACACCGGCGAATCACGGAGCTCTTTCTCCACGCCGACGACCGTCGCCATGCGCTCCACGAAGAACCTGTCGATGCCGGTGGCGTCGGCGATTTCTCCTGTTGAGAAACCCTCTCGCAGGGCTCTGAGCACCCAGGAGAGCCGGGTGTCGTCGGGTTGCCGCAGTCTGCGGAGTATCTCATCCCGGTCCGCCGGCCCGCTTCCCGCCTCCCAAAGGGTCCCCTTCTGGTCGAGAGAGGAAATGCCTTTGCCGAGGGCCTCCTCAAAGGTCCTGCCGATTGCCATAACCTCGCCTGTCGACTTCATTTGAAGGCCTAGAGCCCTGGGACCGCCGGGGAACTTGTCCCACG
The DNA here is from genome assembly GCA_964602455.1 of uncultured Eubacteriales bacterium. GTDB lineage: Bacteria > Bacillota > Sulfobacillia > Fermentithermobacillales > Fermentithermobacillaceae > JBBDIP01. The sequence goes on from CAZRRG010000022.1 coordinate 6,889, forward strand.
GCCACCTTGGTATCTTCAGCGCGACGTAGTCGATTACGGGCTCGTGGATGGCTGTGGTCTTGGCGGTCACTTCGTTGGCTATCTCGTCCAGGTTAAAGCCCAGGGCGATCTTGGAGGCGACTCGCGCGATAGGATATCCGGTGGCCTTCGAGGCGAGGGCGCTGGAACGGGACCCTCGCGGGTTGACCTCGATGACGTAGTAGTTGCCGGTGCGGCGCTGGAGAGCCAGTTGTACGTTGCAGGCGCCCTCGATGCCCAGGCCTGCCACAATGTTCAGAGCCGCGGTGCGGAGTCTCTGGAACGTCCTATCGTCCAACGTAAGCGTTGGAGCCACTACGATGCTGTCGCCGGTGTGTATGCCCATCGGGTCCACGTTCTCCATGCTGCAGACGACGATGGCGTTCCCCGCTCCGTCCCGGACGACTTCGAACTCAATCTCTTTCTCGCCGTAGAGCGACGCTTCCACTAGTACCTGGTGCACGGGGCTGACTGCGAGGCCGCGTTCCAATCCGGCTGTGAGTTCTTCCTCTGTCGAGACGAACCCGCCTCCCGTGCCCCCCAGGGTAAATGCGGGGCGTATGACGCAAGGAAGGCCGACCTTCGCCATGACTTCGGCTTTCTGGCTCATCGAAGTCACCGTCATGCTGGCGGGTATTGGCTGCCCTATGGCCTCCATCGTCCTCTTGAAGGCTTCCCTATCCTCGCCTTTCCTGATCGCCTCCACTCCGGTGCCCAGCACTCTCAAAGAGAAGCGGTCCAGGATCCCTTCCTCGTGCAGCTCCATGGCCAGGTTCAGTCCCGCCTGCCCGCCCATCGTGGCGATGAGGCCATCAGGCCGCTCCTTGCGGATGATCTTGCTGGCCGCCTCAATGGTGAGCGGCTCCAGATAGACGCGGTCCGCGATGTCGCGGTCCGTCATTATGGTGGCCGGATTGGGGTTCAGGAGGACCACCTTGACGCCTTCCTCCCTGAGGGCCCGGCAGGCCTGTGTGCCGGAGTAATCGAACTCCGCGGCCTGCCCGATAACGATGGGACCGGACCCGACTACCAGGACTTTTCTTATGCTGCGGTCTCTAGGCATGGATGACTCCTCCTTCAAGGCGTGCCCAGAACTGGTGGTATCCCGGTCCGGCCGCCCCTTCAGGGTGGAACTGCACTGATGCGGCAAGGAACCTGCCCGATGCCGGGTCTCTTAACTCAAGGCCCTCGATCGAGCCGTCGTTCAGGTTGCGGTGGGTAACGGTCAGGCCCTGGGGCAGGCCTATGCTGTCGACGGCGAAGTTGTGGTTCTGGGAAGTGACAAACGCGCGGCCCGTGGCCAGGTCCTTCACAGGATGGTTGGCTCCGTGGTGGCCGTACTTGAGTTTCGTGATCTGCGCGCCGGCGGCCCTGGCGATTATCTGGTGCCCGAGGCAGATGCCGTAGACGGGGACTTTGCCGAAAAGAGCCGCGGTGGTCTTGATAGCTTCCGGGTTATCGCGGGGATCTCCGGGCCCGTTAGACAGAAGCACGCAGGAGGGCCGCCAATCCAGGATCCGCTGGGCGGGCGTCTTTGGAGGGACGCTGACTACCCTGTACCCCGTCGCCAACAGTTCGCTCACTATGCCGGTCTTGACGCCGAAATCCACCAGCACGCAAGTCCCCTTCGGAGACCTCGCGTCGCCCTCCACAGTCACATCCTTTCGGGCTACCTCGGCGATGATGCCCTTCATGTCAAACGCAGCTGCGCGTCGTCTGAGCTGCTCCAGGTTGGCCGGACTCAGGCCGCCTTCCGGGACTCTCGCGATGACTCCTCTAAGGCAGCCGTGGTCGCGAAGACGGAGGACGAGCTCACGGGTATCAAGTCCGGTCAGAGCAGGGCGCCCCGAGGCCGCGAGACCGGATATCAGGGGAGTAGCTCCATCCTCAACGGGCCCGGTCCAGATATCTTGCGCGACCATGCCCCGGACAGTGATGTGGGGAGATTGACCGGAGCCTTGGGGTAGGCCGTAGTTGCCTATCATCGGGAAGGTGAAGACCAGTATCTGGCCTGCGTATGACGGATCGGTGAGCGCTTCCTCGTAGCCTGTCATGCCGGTGCAGAAAACCACTTCACCGAGGGTTTCCTGGCTATAGTTCAGTAGTACTCCCTGTACAGAGAAGCCATCTTCGAGGCACAATACTCCACGCATGCGGATCCCCCTCTTGCCGCTTCCGCCTTAGGCCCTTCTGACCCATCTGGCATCGGAGGGAGAACACGCGAAAGAAAAACGCGCCCACCGCATCTTCTTGCACGGGCGCGCGACACTCGGTCTTTCATCGTGCTCGCTCCTTTTTGACCTCGCCGGGCCAAACTTAAAGGTGCTAGGCGTTCATTGGAGAAACATCCTGCAAAGACTCTATGGCTAACTTGCCGTGGTGTCAAGCGCCATCTCACCACCCGAGGAGTGACTGACCCAATGTCCATCGACCAGAAGCGCCTCTTTATGCAATCGGGCTTCTACACGACGCCTCTTGAGTCGGACCAGGTCAAGGGGCTGCCGCAGCCGCCGTTCGAGAAGCCCGCCGATCCCGCGTCTCCCGTGTTCGATCTGCCGAAACCGGATCCCAAGGTGATCGTCAAGCACGACATCTTCGCCTGCATGGCGGACAGGCGGAGCCGCCGCAAGTTCACCGGCGAACCACTGTCCCTTGAGGAGCTTGCGTTCCTGCTCTGGGCCACACAAGGTGTTCGCGAGGTAATCCCGGGAAGGACGTTCAGGACCGTTCCGTCGGCAGGTTCGCGCCATCCATATGAGACATACCTGGCCGTGAAGAACGTGGCCGGCCTTCAGCCAGGCATATACCGTTACCTGGCCCTCAGCCACAAACTCGTGCAGGTGACCCTGGCGTCCGATATCCCCGAGCGGATGATAGACCTCTCCGGCGGCATCAAGTGGATAGGCGACGCGGCGGTGACGTTCATCTGGGCCGCCAACGCCTACAGGAACCAGTGGCGTTACGAGCGCGAAGGCCCACGGGTTATGCTCATCGACGTCGGCCACATCTGCCAGAACCTATACCTGGCGACAGAGGCCTTGGGGTGCGGCACCTGCGGAATCGGCGCCTACAAGCAGGCCGAGATCGACAAGTGGCTGGGACTGGACGGCAATGAGGAGTACGTGGTGTACTACGCGCCGGTAGGACGCCTGTAGTCACACGGCTCTCGAGCTGGAAGAGACAAGAGTGAAGGGCCGGGCGTCGCGGTTGCGGCGACCCGGCCCCTTCGCTAACAGCTAGTAACGAGAGTAGCCTCGCTACTGTTAGTCCATGTTAGCTGCCCGCTTGGTCGACGATGCCGGCAGCCTGTCCGACAGCTTCCACTTCGTCTGGTCGGTGTGGAGCAGGTGATGGGACATCTCGGAGCATGGCTTGCCCAGGAAGTCTTTGTATAGCTGCTGCACGTCGGGGTTCTCATGGGAGAACCTGACCGGAGCGTTCGCGTCCAGCTGGTACAGGTTCTTGGAGCGCTCCACGTGCAGTTCACGGTCATCCTCCGGAATCGGCTGTCCGCCGCCTCCAGCGCATCCGCCGGGGCATGCCATGACCTCGACGAAGTCGTACTCGACCTTGCCGTCCTTCAGCGCCTCGATCAGCTCGCGCGCTTGACCCAGCCCGCTCACTACGGCGCACCGCAGCGACTTGCCCGGCAGCTCAAACGTGGCTTCTTTCCAGCCGGCCGGTCCCCTAACCGCCTTGAACGCATCGGGATCGGGGTTCTTGCCCGTGGTAAGGAAGTAGGCGCTCCTGAGCGCAGCCTCCATAACGCCGCCGGTGGAACCGAAGATGACTGCCGCTCCGGTACTTGTGCCGAGAGGTGAGTCAAACTCCTCCTCCTCGAGACCCTCAGGCCATACGCCTTCCTCTTTGATCATGGCCACCAGTTCCCTGGTTGTGAGCACCAGGTCGACGTCGGGCCCTGCGCCGGCCGAAGTCATCTCCTCAAGACCGGCCTCGTACTTCTTGGCGGTGCAAGGCATGATTGAGACCACGAACAGTTTCTCAGCCGGAACGCCGATCTGCCTGGCGAAGTAGGCCTTTGCCACGGCGCCGAACATCTGCTGCGGCGACTTGGCCGTAGACAGGTTCGGGACCAGCTCAGGATACTGGGACTTCAGGAACCGCACCCATCCGGGGCAGCAGGAAGTGAACATCGGGAAGGCCCGCTCCTGCGTGCCAGCCGAGGCGGACTTCTTATGGGAGCCACCCTTATCGGCCTCCGCAAGGCGCTCCAGCAGCTCCGTTCCTTCCTCCATGATGGTGAGGTCCGCTGCGAACGAAGTGTCGAACACGTAGTCGAAGCCAAGGTGGCGAAGTGTTGCCACCAGACGCTTCATGGTTGCCTTCTCACGAGACATGCCGAGGCCCTCGCCCCAGGCGGCCCGCACGGCGGGAGCGACCTGCACGACGACGATCTTCTCGGGGTCTGAGAGGGCGGCCCATGCCCTATCCTTGTCGCTCTTCTCGGAGAGAGCGCCTACAGGGCAGTGAGTGACGCACTGTCCGCAATAGGCGCAGTCGGTGGCGGCCAGAGGTTGTCCAAACGCAGGCTCAATGGAAGTCCTGGCGCCTGTGCCGGAGATCCTCCATATGCCGAGGGACTGGACCTTGTCGCAGAAACTAACGCACCGGTAGCAAAGGATGCACTTATGGGGATCCCTGACGATCGACGGGCTTGACTCATCGGGCCGCTGCCCGGACAACTCCCTCTTCAGTCTCACGTTGCGGACGCCCAAAGCGTTTGCGAGGTTCTGCAGCCTGCAGTTGCCGTTCCGGGAACAGGTCGGGCAGTTGCAGTCGTGCTGGGTGAGAAGGAGCTCCACGGCCATGCGCCTCGCGTGCCTGGCACGGGGGCTTGCCGTCAGGATCTCCATTCCTTCCTGCACAACTGTGTTGCAGGCGGTTATCAGCTTGTCATTGCCTTTGAGCTCGACGACGCAGACCCTGCATGCGCCGATCTCGTTAACGCCCTTAAGGTAGCACAGAGTGGGGATGCGAAAACCCACAGTCTTGGAGGCCTCAAGCACCGTAGTGCCTGCAGGAACCGTGATCTCTTTCCTGTCGATCTTGAGCGTGACCATTTCAGCTACCATTTCGCCAGCCTCCCTCCGCCGATAGCTCCGGAGCCATAGTGATCGCACCGCAGGCACCGGGTTGCCTCATGCAACGCCTCACGCCACTCCATTCCGATCTCAACCTGCTTCCAGTCCATTACACGGTCCGAAGCCGGACGCTCCACCATATTGACCCTGCCAAGGGGAGCGAAGTCTCCGGGTACCGCCGGCGGGACCTCGACCTCGTCCTCGACGTGGTGATCGCCGCCAAGGTAGGAGTCGATGTTGGCCGCCGCAACCTTTCCTGCCGCGATGGCGCGGATCGCGGTCGCGGGTCCGCTGACGCAGTCGCCTCCGGCGAAGACACCGGGCATACCCGATACCGAGAGGTCGGAACCGGCCACGATAGCCTTCCTGGACACCGGGATTCCTTCCTTGCCGAAGTTCTCGGACTCGATGTCCTGTCCGATGGCCACGACGATTAGGTCGCAGTCGATGCTCACGTCGGGGGCCCCTGACGGGACGGGCCTCGGCCTGCCGGAGTCATCGATAGCGCCGACCGTCATCTGCTGCAGCCATAGCGCCTTAACGTGCCCGCTTTCATCCTTCTCGACCCGTAGAGGAGCGAGCATCTGAGCGATATCCACGCCCTCGGCGAGAGCGCCTTCGATCTCCTGTTTCTGCGCCGTCATATCCTCGGTGCGCCGCCTGTAGACCACGGTCACTTCTTTGGCTCCAAGACGGACGGCGGTGCGGGCCGCGTCCATAGCGACGTTGCCGCCGCCCACGACCACGACCGACTTGCCCTTCAGCTGCACCGGCTTCCCGAGGGCTACGTTCCTGAGCATCTCGACCGCCGGGATAATGCCGGTGGCTTCCTCGCCGGGGATGCCAAGCTTCTTGTCACCATGAGCGCCTATCGCGATGTAGACGGCATCGAAGCTCTTCCTCAGTGACTCAAGGGTAGCGTCAACACCTACGGTGAAGTTGGTCCTGACCTTGATGCCCAAGCTCAGGATGGAACCGATCTCGCGGTCCAGATCAGCCTTGGGCAGGCGATACTCGGGAATACCGTATCTCAGCATACCGCCGAGGTCCGGCATCTTCTCAAACACTGTAACCTGGTGGCCCATGAGCGACAGGAAGTACGCGGCTGTCAGACCCGCCGGTCCTCCTCCGACGATCGCCACAGACTTGCCCGTGGACGGACCGGGCTGGGGAACGGGAACATCGCCGGCAGCCTCTACGGCATAGCGCTTGAGGCCGCGGATGTTGATCGAGTCGTCAAGCATTGAGCGCCTGCAGAACCCCTCGCAGGGGTGCTCGCATACCAGGGCGCACGCTGAGGGGAAGGGATTGTCGCGGCGGATAAGCCTTACCGCGTCCTTCGGCCGACCATCTCTGATAAGGGCAATGTAACCGGGAACGTCGACGCCCGCAGGACATGCCGAGCGGCAGGGCACCGGCGCGGCGAACCTACCGACGCAGTGTCCCTCTTCGACGTGGGAAACGTAGTCTTTGCGGAATCCCCGAAGGCTGCGCAGGACCATGCTCGCGGCATCGGATCCGATGACGCAGTCAGCAGTATCTTTCACTGACTCAGCCACTTCTTCAAGAAGCTTAAGTGTCTGGTGATCCCCGTGACCGTTCAGGACCTCCTCAAGCAGGTCTCCTATTCGCCCCAACCCAATGCGGCAGGGCACGCACTTACCGCAGGTCTGCGCGTGGCACAGCCTCAAAAACACCGACGCCATATCGACGGGGCAGATCCCCGGCGGGGCTGCGGCAAGGCGTCTTTCCATTTCTCGTACCATCCGGCCCACGACTAGCTCGGCTTCGTCCGGCGTGTAGACCGTTAGCCTACTCAACGAGAGTCCCTCCTCCGACATTTCTGACGGTGATTGTGAAAAATCCCACAGCATTGTACCATAACAAAACGAGGTTGAACAGTAAAAAAAGTAGATTCAGTGGCGTAATGATTAGCTCATCACGGCCTTGCCTGGCTCGTGAGGGTATCCGGGGTTAGGGACACGCGCACGCCGTCGCCGAACGCGGCATCGTAGACGGAGGCATCAAGGCGAGTTCTCCTACGGTATCCGGCCTTGACCCGCTCCTCGAACTCGATGAGTTCCCACGATCTCACAAGGGCGATGGCGCAGCCGCCGAAACCGGCGCCGGTCATGCGGGCTCCAAGGCAACCGCCTACGGCCAGCGCCTCCTCAACAATGGCGTCGAGTTCCGGGCAGCTTACTTCGTAATCCTGGCGCAACGAGTTATGGGATGCCGTCAGCAGTCGGCCGAAGCCGCCGGTATCTCCTGCGGCAAGCAGGCGGGCGGCTTCCTGGGTGCGGAGGTTCTCAGTTACTGCGTGCCGGGCTCTTTTCCGAAGCGTCTCGTCGGATATGAGTTCCGAGACCTCCTGAAGCGTTGCGGAGCATAGGTCGGGGATGTCGCGATGCTTGCGGATCTGGGCAAGGGCGCTCTCACACTCGGAACGCCTCTTGTTGAACTTGGACTCATCCAGCCTGCGGCGCTTGCCAGTGTCCATTATGACAAGGCGGAATCCACCCAGATTAGCGGGGATGTAGGTGTGCTCTAGAGTCGTGCAGTTGAGGAGCACGGCGTTGTCCTTCTTCCCCATGGCGACGGCGAACTGGTCCATTATGCCGCAGCCAACGCCGACGAACTCGTTCTCCACGGCCTGGCATATGCCGGCCAAAGCCACCCGGTCGACCGAGTCCCCGTGTGAAGGATAGAGAAGCAGGTACGCCGTGAGAACCTCCAGGGCAGCGGAGGAGGAAAGACCCGCCCCGATGGGAAGGTCACCCGAGAACAGTACCTCGCAGCCGGGCAAACAGTATCCATGGCGCTTCAGGTATGCCACGACGCCCTTAGGGTAGGCTGCCCAGCCGTCCTTCTTGTCCGGGCGGATATCGCCGCCTAAGTCCACCGAAATCCCTCCGGGGAGGTCGGCCGAGCGGAACCTGACCGTGGGCCCGCCTGTGTATCGAACGGCGGCCCGGATCCCCAGCGAGATGGCTGCCGGTAGGACGTAGCCGCCGTTGTAGTCGGTGTGTTCGCCTATAAGGTTCACTCTTCCGGGTGCGAAGAAAAGACCTACATCGCGGGCATCCCCGCCGTAGGTCTTGAGAAACTCCGAAACCAATCCCGCAGCCTTTGGGTCAACCAAGAGCCTGTACACTCCCCGTTTGCCGGCGCCGACTCACTCTTCCACCTCGGGTCGCCAAAGGCATCTCTTCATGTCAATCCGGCCATCGCGCCTGAAGAGCACTCCCTCGGCCTCCAGCTCGGCTCTCTGCACTTCGTAGCCGCCGAAGACCGAGTCCGGCGACAGCCTGCCCGAGCTGTTAACAACCCGGTGGCAGGGCAGGCGAAGATGGGAAGGAACGCTGGCCATGGCCCAGCCGACGGTACGAGCTGCACGGGGATTCCCCAGCATGGCCGCTATCTGGCCATATGTGGCAACCTTGCCAATCGGGATCCGCGCCACGATGTCGTAGACCTCTTTGAAGAAACCTGCCACTGTGTTCCCCCTGCCCGGAAATCCCCGGGGCTACTGCTTCACTCCGGCAGCGGCCACGATGTCCTTCAGCAGCTGCCTTACGGGGAGATGTTGCGGGCATGCCTCCTCGCAGTTGCCGCACTCGATGCAGGCCGCCGGGTCGCCGTTCTGCTCCTTGAACCTCTCGTAGAACATCGCCAATCTGCCCACATTGTTGAACATGTAGGCGCTGTTGTAGCTCTCGAACCACTCAGGGATAACAATCCCCTGCGGGCAGGGCTGGCAGTACTCGCACTTGGTGCAGTTGGCTTTGATGCGGCTGCGGTAGCAGCGCCTGACCTCGTCGTAGAGAGCCAGTTCCTCCTCAGTCAGCGAGTTGGGCATGGCCGTCTCCGCCGTCCAGATATTCTCCTGGACCTGCTCCATTTCGCCCATGCCTGAGAGAAGCAGGCTGACTTCGGGGTGATTCCACACCCAGCGAAGCCCCCACTCAGCAGGGGTGCGTTTGACCTTGGCTTTGTCCCAGATCGCCTGAACCTCGGGAGGTACGTTCTTCACCAGAGAACCGCCGCGCAGCGGCTCCATTATGACTACGGCCAGGCCTTTTCCGGCGGCGTACTTCAGCCCCTTGGTGCCTGCCTGGAACTCGGTGTCCATGTAGTTGTACTGGATCTGGCAGAAGTCCCAGGCGTAAGAGTCCACGATGGTCTTGAAAGTCTCGAAGTCGTCGTGGAAAGAGAACCCGGCAAGCCGGATCCGGCCGTCCGCCTTGGCCCTCTCAAGGAACTTGAATGGGTCAGCCTTCACTAGCTGCGGCCAACGCTCCTTGTCAAGGCTGTGGAGCAGGTACATGTCGATGTGATCCGTCTGGAGTTTCTCCAACTGCTTGTTCAAGTACAGGTCCAGATCCTCATGGGAGTTCACAAGCCAGACAGGAGACTTGGTGGCCAGGTAGACCTTGTCGCGAAGGCCCTGCTTCAGGATCTTGCCGACGACTACCTCACTCTGCTCGCGGTGATAGGGCCAAGCGGTATCAATGTAGTTAACTCCATGCTCCACCGCATAGTGAAGCATCTCGCTGGTCTTCTCCTCGTCTATCTTTGCCGCGTCGTTGTCCAGGACGGGGAGGCGCATGCATCCGAATCCCAGACTAGATACGTGGATATCGTGCTTTCCGAACTTCCTGTGCTGCATCACGAGTCCTCCTTCGTAGGAATGCCGTCCTCAATAGCAGAATAGCATACGAGCCGTCCCAATAGGACTGTTGCGAAAATGGATCTTGGCTCACTGGAGCCTTGCACGGGAGTGGTTCGAGTAGGATCTGGGCAGAGCCCCGGATGCGGGAGGGTCCGTAATGAGAGTAGGCATTGTAGTCCCTATGACAACTGAGGCAAGAACGCTCTTCGAGATGCGTGAGTTCCCGGTGCGGCGAAAGCTAGGGATCTGGGAAGTGCACGAGCACCAGGAGGGGGACAAGACGCTGGGCCTCATGGTGGGCGGCATAGGCATGGTCAACGCCGCCATGTCCACCCAGGCCATGATCTCGGAGTGGAAGCCTGACATGGTCGCCATGGTGGGCTGCGCAGGCGGGCTGGTAGAGGACCTTCTCCCCGGCGATGTCCTGATCGGCAAGACCCTCTGCTGCTACTCAAGCTACTCGACCGCCGACGACGGTAGCGTGAACCCAGACATCTTGGGCATTCGCGTGGGCACCGACTACACGTTATCAGAGGACCGAACCGACTTCGCAACCGCCTCAAGGACCAAGCAGAGGTACATCCACAGCACCCCTTGGCTTGTGGAGGCAGCGCTCTCCGCAGGCGAGGAATGCCGGGACGCCTTCCATGTCTGGCCCGAGGAAATCGTGAAGCAATACACGACATCCAAGTTCGGGCAGCGTGCTCCAAGGTGCTCTGCCGGCGTGATAGGCACTGCCGACCAGATCAACTCTAGCCTCAAGCGCATTGCCGAGATCCGCGAGATATGGGGCATGGACGCCGAGGAATGCGAGGGAGTCGCCTTTGGACAGGTTGCGCTCTCCCACAAGAAGCCCTTCATCGTCATCCGCGGCATCAGCGACAACGAGGTCGTGGATCCGTTCCTCAGCGAGTTCCTAAGGTCCAACCGTTCGGGACTCGATAACGTCGAGATCGAAAGCACCAGGAACGCCTGGCTAGTGTTCCTCGCGATGCTCCGGAAACTCCAATAGCAAGGAAGTCACAGCGGGGCGCATAGCATGCTCGCGCCCCGCTCTATCGGCCTGTATTGCTGCTCACTCTCTAGGCTGCGCTGCCGGTAGCTGCGACTGTTACTCCTGGTCCTTCTTCACCCAGGTGCAGGATAGGGCCCCGGTCGGGCACTCCCCGACTACCTCTGCGATCTTGGCGGAATCAGCGCCATGGATGTTCACCCAGGGTCGTGCCTTGGGATCGAACACTTCAGGAAGCCTCCGCCAGCAGTTGCCGTTGTGGTTGCACAAGGCGGGCTGCCAGAGCACGCTAATCTCTCCGTTGGTGTAGGTCCTGGTCACGGGTGCGGCGGCTGCCTTGACCTGTTCCTCTACCGGTTCAAACATACTCTTACCGGACTGGCATATGGGGCATACCCAGTCCTCAGGCAGGTCGGCAAAAGGCACGCCGGGCTCGTAGACATATCCGCAAATCGTGCAGCGATACTTAGCCATCGTCCTGATAGACCTCCTTCAGATTACTGATCCGCAGTGACGCCGGATCGACTGTGCCGGGCACTAAGACTCCTCCTCAATTAACCAGGTCGCTATCGCTTCAATGACGGCGGCGTCGACATTGCCTGGATCCTGATACTCCGCGGGCACAGATTTGCCTTCACCCGGGATGAACAAGTGGTTCAGCGCCGGGAATGACTGAAGCGAGACGCTGTCCCTACCTTCCAGGGCCTCCTTCCAGAGGCGGAAGTCCTCCATTGTGACCTGGTAGTCCCGCTCCCCCTGCAGGATCAACATGGGGACCTTCAGGGACTTGGCTGCCTCTAGCGGGTTGTAGGCAGCCAGATCGTCCCAGTATGCCTTTGCGGCGCCCATGACGACCTCGTCAGCCTTAAGGAGACCTTGCCGGACCTTGTCCAACTCGGCCTTCACTCTGGCGATCTCGGCGGCTTCAGCGTCATCGACATTGCCATCCACAGAGGCGATGTACTGAACCTGCTCTTCGATGAGCGTCGTGAGGTCTCTCGCACTGGGCGCCATCATGATCAGCCCGGCTACAGGGCTCTCACCGCTCACCTTGCTCGATTCAACCCCGATCCTCGGCGCGAGGAACGCTCCGAGGCTGTGTCCAAGCACGTACACCCTGTCAGGGTCCACGCCCTCAGTCTCCCGGAGAAGCGCGATGGCGGAGAGGGCATCCTCCAGGACCTCCTCCTTTACAGTGAAGGTCTCCATTAGGGCCGCTGTTTCAACTGGGTACTGCTTAGTGCGTTTCTCGTACCTTAGGACCGCTATGCCGCGGGACGCAAGGCCCCATGCCAGGTCCTTGAAGGGCTTGTTGGGGCCCACGGTCTCGTCACGATCGTTGGCGCCGGACCCGTGGACCAGGACAACTGCCGGGAACGGGCCATTGCCCTTTGGCATTGAGAGAGCCGCCGGCAATTGCCACTGGCCGCTGCCGACAACGCACTCTGTCTCGGTAAAGGCGGAGGTATCGGCGTAGGACGGCTGGTTGTAGGAGGGCGCCTCCGCTTGCGAGGGGCTGAACCATAGGCCGGTAACGTTCCCTGATGCGTCAAACACTACCTTGGCGTCCAAGGCCGCGTTCTCAAACCTGCAGGTAACATAGACGCACCGGTAGCCGCCCTCGGTAGCGTAGCGGGTCCCGGCGATCCGGTCGAACTCGCCGGCTTGCCCAACAAGGGCCTGCCACGTTTCGATCACCCTGGCAGCAGGCATGGCCTTTGCCATCTTGGACTCCATCATCTTCACCGCGTTTTCGGACTCGCCCTCCGCCATATACCGCAGGAACGTCCGGGCGCGCTCATCGAGCTGGGCGTCCGTCAAGTCAGGAAGATTAGCCTTCGGCCTTGTGCAGGCTGAAAGCACGGCAACAAGCAGGACAACGATAAGCAGTCGGGTCACATGTCGCAAGACAATCCATCCTTTCACCGGAATGGATCCCGGCAACAAGGATCATATCATGCTGGCTGGATTTCTCTGAGGCGCCGCGTCGCGCCGGCGACAAGCTGGGCGATGATCTCCCTGACCGGGAGGATGTCGTTGATCCGGGCAGCGCTCGCGCCGGAAAACACGACTCCGTGGTCGACGTCACCCTTGCGGGACCGGTCCAGCGCATCAAGGATGCAGTAGGCGTGGGTGCATCGTTTGAGACAGTCGTCGCAGGATACGTCCTGAACGAGTTCACCACGGGAGAGCGCCTCCGTAAACCGGTTTCGGATGGCGCGCCCCGTCATACCGACCGGGCTCTCGACCAGGACAATGTCCTCCTCCTTCGCGCGAAGGTGCATCTTCTTGAACTCATCTGCAGCGGTGCACTCCTCGGAGGCAATGAACCGGGTCGCCAGCTGCACACCTTGAGCGCCGAGGGCAAACAGATCCGCGGCTTCCTCACCTGTGGCGATACCGCCGGCCGCTATTAGCGGGCGACTCGTAGCCTGCCGTACTTCGGGAAGGACCTCTCTGATCGGACGGTCCGTGCCAAGATGACCGCCTGCTTCAGCGCCTTCAACCACGATCGCGGCAGCTCCCAGACTGGTGGCGATGCGAGCGAGTTTGGCTGAGGAAACGATAGGCAGGATGCTGGTGCCCGACTCCTTGCCCCACGCGAACATGTCCCTGGAGAAACCGGCGCCTGACACGATGAAGTCCACTCTCTCACTAATGGCGGTCTTGACCAGTTCGGCGAAGTTGCGCACGGCAAACAGGACGTTAACTCCGATGATGCCCTTGGTCTTGCTCCGGGCGTGGCGGATCTCTCCCCGCAGTTCATCAGGCGTCATCCCTGTGCCGGCGATAGTTCCCACTCCGCCCGCCTCCGCGACCGCGGCAGCCAGAGGGCCGGTGGACACCCGGACAGCCATGCCGCCTTGCACAAACGGGTAGCGTGCAGTGAGGTTACCTATCTTGAGCGTCGGCAGTTCCAATAACACCGCTCCCTACCTGGTATTCTTCATAAGTGGAGTTGACTGATTATACTACGTTCCGGGACTGTCCGGGGCGTTTTACTGTTGCTCTTTACTGAGAAGGCGTGTAATATCAACCAAACACGATGATCCGGACCCAGTACGGGCGCGCGAGGCACAAGAGAGCCGGGGAGGGTGGAAACCCGGCGTTGGAGCCGCCCTGAAGATAGCCGGTGAGTGGCCTAGGCCGTATCCTCCACGTTACAGGAGGTTGAGTGGCGCAATCCGCGTTGCAATACGCCTGGATGACCCAGGTGAAGAGGATTGTCGCCGATAAGGGTGGCACCGCGGACTACAGGCAAGAGAGCCCGCCCCTTCGGGGGTGGGCTTTTTGATCTTGGTTAGGAGGATTAAGCGTGGAGAGAGTGCTGTGTTCCGAACTGCCTTCTCATGTAGGCGAGGAGGTCGTTATACGTGGCTGGGCTCACAGAGTAAGGAACATGAGCAAGTTCAGGTTCATCCTGGTGCGGGACCGGAGCGGCATCGTTCAGGTTGTCGCAGCAGGCGATCTCGCAAAGGACCCCGAGGTCTCGCTGGAGACGGCGCTTGAGGTCGAAGGAAAGGTCGTCCCGGCGCCGGGGACAGAACTCGGATGCTAAGTTCAAGCCGGCAGGATACGGCTCCTCGGCGCCAAGCCCGATGTGCTTCCCTTTGAGGTGAACCTGGCGAACGTTGAGACAGGCCTGGAAAACATGCTGGACCACCGGGTGCTGTCACTCCGGAACCCCCGGGTAAGAGCAGCGTTTACCGTTCAGTCTGAGATCCTGGAAGGCTTCAGGCAGTTCCTCCGCGGCGAGGGGTTCACAGAGGTGCAGACTCCGAAGATAGTCGCCACCGGGACCGAGGGAGGCGCCGAGCTCTTCCCGGTCCGTTACTTTGAGAAACCCGCTTACTTGGCTCAAAGCCCCCAGTTCTACAAGCAGATGCTGGTCGGTTCAGGGTTTGAGCGGGTCTACGAGATAGGCCACGTCTTCCGGGCTGAACGGCACAACACGTCGAGACACCTCAACGAGTTCGTGAGCCTCGACCTGGAGATGGGCTTCATCGACGGTCTTGAGGACCTACTGCGGCTTGAGGAGCGTCTCCTTAACTCCATCTTCATGCACTTGGAAGAAACGTGCGCGGCCGAACTCCGGCTTTTCGGCGTCACGCTGCCCTCGATAGAGTCCATTCCCCGCCTAAAGGTAAGCGAGATAGGGGAAATACTTAAGCGGGAGTACGGCAAGGATCTGCCGGACGGATCCCTCGATACCGAGGGAGAACGCCTCATCGGCGAGTACGTCCAAACCAGGTTGGGGAACCCGTTTGTCTTCGCCACCCACTACCCGGCAACAGCCAGACCTATGTACTCTCTGCCGGATCCGGAGGACCCATCGATCACCCACACTTTTGACCTGCTGTTCAAGGGCATGGAGATGAACAGCGGCGGGATGCGGATAAACGACCACCGGCAGCTCTCGGACAACATGCGCAAGTTTGGGCTGAACCCCAGCGATTTTGAGAGTTACCTGGAGGTCTTTCGTTACGGCATGCCGCCTCACGGAGGCTTCGCCATTGGTCTCGAGCGACTGACCGTCAAAGTGCTGGGGCTGGAGAACATCCGCGAAGCCTCGCTGTTCCCGAGGGATAGGGACCGGCTATCGCCGTAGGCGCGTAAGACGCGGGCGCCACCGCGATAGTCCCGGTGGTCGGTAACCGTGTACGACAAGAACTTCTACTTGGTGCCTAACGAAGACAAACGCTATGCGATCGCGGACTACACTCCTGGGCTTGAGCGAAATCCTGACGACTCGATCGACATGTACATCCAGAGGTGCCCGCCGGCGGTTCATAGGTCCAACTGGTTACCTGCGCCTGATGGCGGGGTTACCGCTTATCCCGCAGGAGCGCGGCTAGTACCGCTGCGGCCACGACGGCGCCGCCCAGCGCGGTGAACAGCTGGGTTATGGTCAGCGAGGCGTATGCCGCGGCAGGTATCTTGGTGCCGGCCGACATCAGGTACTTAATGCCCAAGGTCATGACGCCGTACTTCAGCACGCTGGCAGCACCCATGGCCAGGTACCGGTTGTACTTGCTGAGGTAACCAGATACAAGCGCCAGAGTGACGTTGCCCGCCATAATCACCGGTACGGCGGGCGCTAGCTTCATGATGCCGGTCATAAGGGCAACCCATGGAGTGAGAACGCCCACAAAGACGCCTGCAAACGGCCCTACAAAGATGCTCGCTACGAAAAGAACCGCGTTAACTCCCGGGCCCGTAACCGGCTGCGGGAGGTTCATTGCCTGCAGCGCCACCGCCAAGCCTGCTAGAAGACCTGTTCTTACTACGTCGGCTACCTTAATCTTCATATCCGAGTTCCTCCTCCGATGCGATCTTTAGCGCGATCCGCTCAAGTTAGGTGAGCGCCGAGCGGACCCTGACGCCGGGGATACCTCCAAGTTTGCCCGTCAAAGCTCCCAGAGTATCGGTGTCGCCGTCCACGATGAGGGCAATCACCGAGATCCCTCTGTCCTTGTAAGGGACTCCCATGCGGCCAACGATGACGTCGCCGTACTCGCCTAGCAACTGGTTGACCCTAGGTGCGGAAAGTTGTCTGTCCTCAAGGACGATAGCGACGACTCCAACCCGTCTCTGAGGCGCTGGGGCGCTGTTCATACTGTCCCTCCTGTATCTGAAGGAGTGCTGCCATAGCACGCGGGCAACACAAAAAGCCCGCGCGGGGCGGGCTAATGCAATATCAAAGCCAGGTGCATTAACCCCAAGATCAGGGCGGAGCCCCTCCCCGCAGGTCAGAAACCTTCACCACAACTTACCACGAGAGCAGGATCTGCTGCAACTCGCCGATCTCAGCTATGAAGTAACTTATGCCCCCGATATCGGCCGGGTACCCGGGCATAGTGCAGCTGTCCACGCCTTTCGGGAATGCGAGCGCGATCGAGAGCGCAATCCCGGGTTGCATGAGAACCGGGATGTCTGTATCGATGCACTTCCTGAGCGCGTGCAACACCAAGGGCGAACGAAGGAGCCCGACAGGTGACAGGGCCCTGGCGAGCGCAGCTCTCAAGAAGTCCCGCTGCCGTTCTACGCGTCCAAGATCCGCGTTGACGCCACCGCGCCAGCGAACGTACTCGAGGGCCTGTTGGCCCGACAGCCGCTGCCGCCCGGGTTCAAAATGAATATGCAGGTCCTGATAGGGATCGTCGTACGACATGCGAGTCTCGATATCGATCGTCACACCTCCCAGGGCGTCTACGACCTTTGGAAAGCCCTCGAAGTCGACCTTCAGGAAGTAGTCGATATGCAAACCGGTCAGGTCGCTGACCGCCTGCTTCGCCATGGCGGTGCCGCCATAGGCGTAGGCCGCGTTTATCTTCTGGTAGCCGTGCTTCTCCAGGCGGACTCTGGTATCTCGAGGGACCGACATAAGATGAAGCCTGCCGGAGACGGCGTTGTAGTTGAGGAGCATGATGGTGTCGGAGCGGCCTACATCCCCATTCCGTTCGTCCACGCCCAAAAGCAGGATGTTGATGTCCCGCTTGACTACAACCTCGCCTTCGGAGACCTCAAAGCTGTCAGCCCGGAGTACTGCCTGAACACGGGGATAGAACAGAAAACACAGGACAAGGCCCAGTACCCAGAGAACGGCCCGGTTGAGGCGGCGCTTCTTTCCCGGCTCACGCCGGGGCGCCGGTTGATTCCGCGACGCCTGCGCTGTCTCGGCTGTGTCTGTCGGTGATCCCGTATGTATAGTGTGCTGCGTCTGCGCCTCAGAGCGGCGCGGTCTGGAGTCCATTACCTATCACCTGGCATGACTGCTTGTATGTACAACAGATATCGTACACTCGCGTGCAAGCCCTGACGAATTCGAAACCGAGGACAGGCTCCATACGTCATATCAATCCTGGGGGTGGAACAGCACGAGACTGCGGAAACGGCGCATCAGGACGTTCGTGTACATAATCACGTTGGCTGTGATCTTGCCCACCGTGGCGGCAGGCTGGGTGATCTACTCGGGTAGCAAAGCCGATCCTGAGCCCGCGGATTGCATCATAGTCCTGGGATGCGGACTCTACGGGTCAACTCCCAGTCCGTTCCTCATGGCTCGATTAGACGAAGGATTGCGTCTATACGACGAAAGGTACGCCGGCAAGATCATCGTCTCCGGAGGTCAGGGTCCCGGAGAGGATATCACTGAAGCCGAGGCGATGAGGCGTTACCTCTTGAGTCGGGGAGTTCCATCCAGCGACATCATCCTCGAGGACGAATCGACGTCCACACTGACTAACCTGCGCAACTCTCAGGCGCTGATGGAGGATAATGGCCTTGGCAGCGCGATCGTAGTCTCCAACGCCTACCACCTGGGCAGGTGCAGACTGCTGGCGCGAAAGCTGGGCTTGGATGCGACGTTCTCCGGAGTGCGGCTACCCCAGTACCGGCAGGTCGAACTCAAGGGTATTCTTCGCGAGATACCCGCCGTTATGCTTGCGTTCGTGCTTTCGCTTCTTCGTCGTGCCTAATCCCCTCGGCCCACTTAAGCGCGTCTCTGAACCGCCAGCCGTGATCGCAGTGATTGCAGGTATATGAGGCCTCAGTTCCGAGCGAGGCTGCTGTTATACCGATTGAGACGACGGCTACCACTTGCGCCAGAGTAGATTGCTTTAGAATGAAGAGGACCGCCGCAACCACCCCTACGCCGGCGGCGACCAGCAGCCATTTCTTCGGGTCGATGACTTTGACATCAGTGTCTCCGCACTTGGGACAGGGCATCTTCTCGCCCTTCTTCAGTTCACCCTTCCTACAGGCTTCAACGAAACTGGGAGAGAACCGGCTGTACATTGCGGATGCCCCCTCGGTTGCAGGCTGTACAGATGCCGCTTTCGACATCACTAGCCTCTAACCCTCCACTCGCCTTCTGGTCATCCGGATCCAGATAGAGTAGGTCCCGATAGAGGGAAGATGGATAACCCGTGCGAATCCGGGATCCAGGCTCCGCACTCAGAAGCGCTGGACAGGCCATTCCGGAGAGACCATGCCGGAGACTCCGAGAGGAAGGGGACGTGCAGTACCGTGACGAGACAAGTGACGCTAACTACGGATGGGGCCTCCATGTTCCTCTCCTGGCTCGAAGCCGGCGATGAGAAGACCCTCGAAAGGCTGATGGAGCATCCGGGCTATCGTGCGAGGCTTTCGTACGTAGTTGGCTTTGCAGAAGCAAGGCGGCCTACCGCTGGTGCGGCAGGCCGCGCTCTGGAGTCCTGAGAGGTTCGTCAGATCTCTCCTAGATATGCCGATCTGACCCGCGGATGGGTCCGGAGTTCCTCAGCGGAACCCTCCAACACCACCCGGCCCGTTTCCAGGCAATATGCCCTGTGGGCGATCTGGAGCGCCATAAACGCGTTCTGCTCGACGAGCAGGATCGTCGTACCTTCCTCGTTGATTCGCTTCACGATGTCGAAGATCTCGTCCACAAGTATGGGGGCGAGCCCCATGGAGGGTTCATCCAGGAGCAGCACCGATGGCCGGGACATGAGCCCTCTGGCTATGGCCAGCATCTGCTGCTCGCCTCCCGAGAGCGTGCCCGCCAGCTGGGTCCTGCGCTCCTTCAACCGGGGGAAACTGGCGAAGGCCCGCTCGACGCTCTCCTCGATCTCACCCTTGTCCTGCCGCGTGTACGCGCCTAGGAGCAGGTTTTCCCACACCGTAAGGGCCTCTATGATACCTCTGCCCTCCGGAACGTGAGACATCCCTCTCTTCACGATTTCGTGGGCCGGTACACGTGATATGTCCTGTCCGCGGAACCGCACCTCGCCACTCTTTGCCCTGACAAGACCGGATACCGTCTTCAGAATGGTCGACTTGCCCGCCCCGTTGGCGCCTATCAGGGTGACTATCTCTCCCTCCTGGACGGCAAAAGAGACGCCGTGGAGGGCTTGGATGTTTCCGTAGTGCACTACTAGGTCCTTACCTTCGAGAATCACGAGGCGGCAGCTCCTCTCCCCAGGTACGCTTCCAGGACAAGCGGATTTGTCCTGATCTCGCCCGGAAGCCCTTCGGCGATGATCTGGCCGAAGTCCATAACCACGATCCGCTCGCACAGGCGCATGACCAATCCCATCTGGTGCTCGATCAAGAGCACGGTCACCCCAAATTCGTCTCGAATGCGGCGGATCAGATCGACAAGAGCGGCTATCTCGTTAGGGTTCATCCCGGCGGCCGGTTCATCCAGCAGGAGAAGTTTGGGCCCCAGCGCAAGGGCGCGCGCCATCTCCAGGCGCCTTTGGCTTCCATAAGGCAGGTTCGCGGCGAGCCGGTCAGCGCTGTCTCCCAGGCCAAACTGGGCCAGCAGTTCCAGTGCACGCTCCTCGACATCGTTTTCGGCATCCAGGAACGCTTTTCTGCGGAGTCCGGCCTGCAGGACGCTGTAGCCTAGCCGGCAGTGGAACGCGGCGCGGACGTTATCCAGCACGCTCATGTTCTTGAAAAGCCGGATGTTCTGGAATGTCCTTGCGATACCTTCCTTGGCGACAACGTGAGGAGCGAGCCCGGTCACGTCCTTTCCCCTGAACACAACCGCACCGGAGTCCGGTGCAACAAGGCCGGTAATCAAGTTGAACACCGTGGTCTTGCCGGCGCCGTTAGGTCCGATGAGCCCCACGATCTCGCCCTCATTCACCGTTACCGAGAAGTCCGATACCGCTTTCAGGCCTCCGAACTGCTTGGAGAGCCCGTTAATCTCCAGAAGGGACATACTGCTTCTCCACCTCCTGCCGGGGATCGTGAGAGCGCTGCACGCCCAGTAGACGGAACTCCTTGCCTGCGAATAGTCCCTGCGGCCGAAGGAGGATGGTTACAACCAGGATCACCGCGTATATCACGCCCCGCCAATCCACAAACGCCTGCCCTAGCGCCATCCTAAGTACCTCCAGGAGGAAGACGAAGGCTACGGACGTCACGAGGGTCCCTGAGATGCTGCCCAGACCGCCCAGGACCACAATGAGCAGGAAGTCCAGGGACTTCATGAGTTCGAAGCTGGACGGGTGCAGGTACGGGTACCTGTATGCATAGAGCGCGCCCGCGAGGCCTGCCAGCCCGCAGCCGATCACGAACCCCAATAGCTTTGACCTGGTGGGATCGATGCCCATCGCGTTAGCTGCCAGTTCATCCTCCCGTATCGCGACCCACGACCTCCCGTAGGTCGAGGTCACGAGGTTCCTAACCAGCATCACGACCAGCACAGACAGGGCGAGTATGATGTCAAAGCGGGCAACCTGCGGGACTCCGGTCATCCCCGTTGCGCCACCTAGAGGTGGATAGACCTTGTCGGCGTTGTTGAGGAGGACCCTGACTATCTGGCCAAATCCAAGCGTGGCGATACCCAGGTAGTCGGAACGGAGCCGGAGAATGGGAACCCCGATCAACAAGGATATGAGGGCTGGGACCACGGTTCCGGCAAGCAGGGCCAGGAAGAACCACGCCATGTTCCCTCGTCCCCATTGCCTGCCGATGACGCCCGCCGTGTAGGCCCCTATGCCGTAGAAGGCGGCGTGGCCCAACGAGAACTGCCCGGCAAAACCGTATATGATGCTTAGCCCCAAGGCGCCGATCGCCATTATGAGAGACTGGTCTATGATGATCTGCCAGTATTCGTTTATGAAGCCGAAGAAAGAGGCTGCCTTGATGGCGATGTAGAGCCCCAGTACAAGCGATACGGCCCCGACCGTCCCGCCTCGTTTTTCTCCCTTAAGAGGGTTTCTGTTGCGCAGACTCATATTACCCACCCGGCTTTCGCGTGTCATACTTTCTCCGTCCCGCGCCTTCCCAGGATCCCGGTCGGCCGCACCAGCAGGGCGACGATCAAGAGAGCAAACACCACGGCGTCGCGCAGCTGGGATGAGATAAACGCCACAGTGAGTATCTCTACCTGACCAATGATGAGGGAGCCCAGAACGGCTCCAGGCAAGATGCCTATCCCCCCAAGCACCGCGGCGATGAAGGCCTTGAGGCCCGGCATCATGCCGATGAATGGATGGATCTGAGGATACGCGAGGATGTACAACACTCCCCCGGCTGCCGCAAGGGCCGAACCCAAGGCGAATGTCACCGAGATGACCATATCGACGTTGATGCCCATTAGCCTGGCCACCTGATGGTCGGCGGCTACCGTCCGCATGGCCATTCCGAACTTGGTCTTATACACCAGGTACTGGAGGCACACGAGGAGTACGAGCACAACCGCGATGATTATGGCCTGAACATTGGTTATCCCGGTGTTGCCCAACTGGGTTGTCTTAAGAGGAGGGTAGACAACGCGGTAGTTTGGACCGAAGACGAACTTCAGGCTTGAGAAGTACTGCAGGAACAACGAGACGCCCAGAGCGCTTATGAGGGCCGAGATCCTGGGCGCGCTTCTCAGCGGGCGGTAAGCGACCCGCTCGATGACAACTCCAAGGGTCGCGGCACCCAGCATAGCGACGAGCGCCGCAGCGGGAAGAGGCAGTCCCCAGGCGGTGAACCCGAAAAACCCCAGAAACGCGCCAACCATGAAGACTTCGCCGTGAGCGAAGTTAATAAGCCGTATAATGCCGTACACCATTGTGTACCCGAGCGCGATTAGCGAGTACACAAATCCAAGTTGTAGGCCGTTCACCACCTGCGCAACCAGGTATTTCATGCCCTT